>CABQNX010000003.1 GCA_902465645.1 uncultured Peptoniphilus sp. | reverse complement strand
AGCATGGAATGCTGCCGGTAACAGCCCCTTATAGGGGCAAAACAAACCACCGGCTTAGCCGGTGGTTATGATTATTCTTTAGGCTGTCTTATTTTTATTTTGTATCGGAAGGCCCCTGCCAGGCCGTTGGGATTGGGGGGAGGTTTTAGGAGGGGAAAGTCCTTCCGAGGACCCTTGCGTGCCCGAATGGGTATTACTCCCCCTCCTAATAATAAAAATACATATTATTGAATAAAAAAATCCTAGATTTTTATTAATTTTTTTAAATTATTTTATTCAAAATAATCAACTGTCCACTTTACTGCAATTCCTGTTTTTTCGTGGTAGAGGATTCCGTCGCAGTGAGGCCAGTTTTCTTTTCCTACCTTTTCTTTTGCTTCCTCATAGTCTTTTTTCTTGGCTATTTCTATTGTGCCTGGGATATGACTTGGGCCCTTTTCGATGTAGACTACATCATCTTCGTAGCCAGGAACTTCTTCTAGCTTGTGGCTGAAGTTCTTTAGGCCTTTTTCCTGAGCCAGATAAAATAATTCTTCCATTATGAAATCATAATTTTCTTTTCTCTCATTAGCAAACATCAATTTGTCATAGATGTCATCGTCACCCCTAGCCATTTTTTTAATAGAAGGTCCGTATCCTGCCCCATCCATAGCTTCGATTTTTTCATCAAAGACAAAATTCTTATCATCATCTAAGACATATTGGATTTCCATTGGGGTAGTGTAGCCAGATGCTTCATTAAAAATTCCATTATTATAGGAATAATTTGCATTATTTACAGATGCAAGAAAAATTAACTTGCCATCTTCAAAGAAGTCCTTAACTAATTGAGTGCAATAAATTTGGTAGTCGCCAGGGTTTTTCATAGTTTCAACATTTTGAACTTGATTTGAAAGTAAAAGTTCTAGAGCCCTGTTCCTTAAATTTTCTTTTGACTCAAGAATTTTAGATTGGTCGTCTGTAAACACTTCGTTGTGAAAAATATTATCTTGACTCTCTCTTGCTAGCTTAACTTCTTTGGATTCGGAAGAAACTATTACATCGCCCAAGTTATCCTCGATCTTATCTATTGTCTTATCAGATAAACTTGTGTCCTTAAAAATTTTTTCGTAGTCACTGTCACTTAAGCTGGCAATAATTTCTGATTTAGGAAATTTTCCATCAGACTCTCCAAGATTTTCTCTGGCAATAAAAAGTTTTATATTACTTTTACTTGTCTCAGTTTTTTCTGCTTCCTCGACCTTATTTTTTTCTTCAAGATTCTTATCTTCACTAGAATTTTTATTTCCTCCACAGGATGTCAAAAACAAAATTCCTATCAAAGCAAGAATAATAATTTTAAATTTTTTCATGTCGCCCTCCTTTAATTTAATATTATAATAAAGTTTAATTAAAGACAACAGAAAATAGGGCATTAGAGCCTTAAATTATGGTATAATAATTGTAATTTTATTTAAGGGGGAAATTATGAGAGCCGTTATAACCGTAGTAGGTAGTGACAAAATTGGTATTGTATATGAAGTAGTAAAAAAGATGGTGGAATTTGACCTAAACATTGTTGATATAACTCAAACAATTTTAGATGATTATTTCACAATGATTGTTATTGTTGATTTAACTAAGATGAACGTTGAGTTCCAAGAAATTGTAGACGCTTATGAAAAACTTGGAGAAGAGCTTGGACTTTCTATAAGAGTTCAACACCAAGGTATCTTCGACAAGATGCACCAAATTTAAGGAGCAGACATGGATAGACAAAGAATTTTAGAAACTGTAAGAATGCTGGACCAAGAGAACCTAGACATTAGAACAGTTACTCTTGGAATATCACTTCTAGATTGTATAGACAAGGACGGAGATGCTGCCCGCAAGAAGATCTACGATAAGATCACAAAATATGGCAAGCACCTAGTTGAATATGCTGATGAAATTGGCCACAAGTATGGAGTTGAAATTGTAAACAAGAGGGTTTCTGTTACACCAATTGCCCTAATCGCTGGTGCAACTGATGAGAAGGACTACATAGAATTTGCAAAAACTCTTGATGCTGCTGCAAAGGAAATTGGTGTAGACTTCATTGGTGGTTACTCTGCCCTTGTTCATGGAAAAATGACTCCTGCTGATGAAATTTTAATAAATTCCATCCCAGGAGCTCTTGCTGAAACAGAAAAAGTTTGCTCTTCTGTAAATGTTGGTACGACAAAAAATGGTCTCAACATGGACGCAGTTAAGCTAATGGGAGAAAAAATTGTAGAAACTGCAGAATTAACTAAGGAGTCAGACTCCATTGGATGTGCAAAGCTTGTTGTATTTGCCAACGCAGTAGAGGACAATCCCTTTATGGCAGGTGCCTTCCATGGTGTTGGAATGGGCGACGTAGTCCTTCATGTTGGAGTTTCTGGCCCAGGAGTTGTCAAGTACGCCCTAGAAAAAGTTAGGGGAGAAAGCTTCCACGTTGTTTCAGAAACTATTAAGAAGACTGCCTTCAAGATTACAAGACTTGGAGAATTAATTGGCACTGAAGTTGCCAAAAAAATTGGAGTTCCCTTTGGAACAATTGACTTGTCCCTTGCACCAACTCCAGCAATTGGCGATTCTGTTGCAAGAATCCTAGAAGAAATTGGGGTTGAATTTGCCGGTGGTCACGGAACTACTGCAGCCCTTGCCATGTTAAATGACGCAGTTAAAAAGGGTGGCATCATGGCATCTGACCATGTTGGAGGCCTATCTGGTGCCTTTATACCAGTGAGTGAAGACGAGGGAATGATTGAAGCTGCAAGAAATGGTCACATTGGTCTTGATAAGCTTGAAGCCATGACTTGCGTATGCTCCGTTGGTCTCGACATGATTGCAATTCCAGGAGACACAAAGGCTACAACTATAGCTGCAATTATCGCTGACGAAGCTATGATTGGAATTATAAATCAAAAGACTACTGCTGCTAGACTTGTTCCTGTAATTGGAAAGGGTATTGGAGACGAGGCAGTTTTCGGTGGCCTACTAGGATCTGCTCCTATTGTACCAGTTCACCCAGGAAATGCTGATAGGTTTGCAAACCGTGGTGGCTATATACCAGCACCAGTTCACAGCTTTAAAAATTAAAATTAAAATAAAAATAAAGAAAGAGGTGTGCTATGAATAACAATTCAAAGGACATTGAAAAATTAACCACAGAGAATACCCAGTTCAATAGAGAAATTGGAGTCTTTGGTGGAGTAAGTATTATTGGCGGGATCATGATAGGGTCAGGTATCTTTTACCTAGGTTCCTATGTTTTACAAAGAACTAATATGAACTCTGGGCTTGCCCTTATTTGTTGGATTATCGGTGGACTTATTACCTTATTTGGTGGTCTCTGCTATGCAGAACTTGGTACTGCCATGCCAAAGGCTGGTGGAAGAATTGTCTACCTAAACGAAGCCTACCACCCAATAGTTGGGTTTATATCTGGTTTTACTGACTGGATAGTTGGTGGACCAGGATCTGTTGCTGCAGTTGCCATTGCCCTTATGTCAGTTTTCAAAAGTTTCTTTGAAATTTCTGATTTTGGAATTAAGATGGCAGCCATAACTTTGATAATTGTCTTAACTATTTACAATATGTTTGGAGTTAAGGCTTCATCAATATTACAAAACCTATCCATGGTGGCAAAGCTTGTTCCTATTGGTATAGTAATGATCGCAGCCCTCTTTGTAGGTAAGGTTAGCCCAGACTTGAGCCTTACAACAGCCCTTGAACACTCAAGGACAAGTGACACAAATATCTTTGGCATGATTGCCATAGCAGTTGTTGCAACTCTTTGGGCCTACGAAGGATGGACTAACTTAAACACAGTTGCAGAAGAAATTAAGGATCCTCACAAGAACCTGCCCCTAGCCCTTATAATTGCTATTGGTGGAATTACAGTTCTTTACACTTTATTTAACTTTGCTATTATGAAGGTTATCCCTCATGAAGAAATTGTTGCAATGATAGATGGTGGAGACCTATACCTTGGAACAGAAGTTGCCAAGAGGGTATTTGGAAATGCAGGGCTTATTATAGTAAGTGTGGGTATGATTCTTGCTATGTTTGGTACTCTTAATGGACTTATACTTGCCCAACCAAGGATGTATTATGCCATGGCAGTTGAAGGTCACTTCTTCAAGTCCTTTGCCAAACTTCATCCAAAGTACAGGGTTCCAACAGCACCAATGATTGTACAATGCGTATTCGCTTGCCTACTTGTACTTTCATCAAACCTTGACCAACTTACAAACATGGTTGTAATAACAGGAATGATTTTCTCAGTTCTTACAATTTTATGTGTGCCAATATTAAGAAAGAAATATCCTAAGATTGAAAGACCTTACAAGGTTTGGTTCTACCCAGTGTCTGTTATAATTACAGCCCTAATCTTTGCAGGACTTGTTGTACAAGGTGCAATAGAAGATCCAATCACAGGGCTAACTGGACTTATAGTGCCAATCCTTGGTGCAATCACTTATATGATTTTTGATGCAAAAATAAAAAGAGAAAAAAACGAGGGATAAGATGAAAAAATTATTTTACAATGGAAAAGTTTATGTCAATAGAGATGAATTTCAAGAGGCAATCTACCTTGAAGGGGAATTTATAAAAGAAGTTGGAAAAACAGAAGACCTTGTAAAAAAATATGATCAAGAAGATGTAGAAAAAATTGACCTTGAAGGAAGAACAGTTATACCTGGTCTTAACGATTCCCACCTTCACTTTATGCAATTTGGCGAAAGCATGAACCAAGTTGACATCGAAGGAGTTGAATCCATTCAAGAAATGATTGATAGATGCAAGATCTTCATGGAAAAAAATCCCAAGAGATGTGAAAAGGGGATCCACGCTATTGGCTGGAACCAAGACTTCTTTAAGGGAGACAAGAGGATACCAAATCGATTTGACTTAGATAAAATTTCTACAGAAATCCCCATAGTTCTTGAAAGAGTTTGCGGTCACATAGTTTCATCAAACACAAAGGTTATAGAAATCCTTGGACTAACAAAGGACAGCCCACAATATCCTGACGGCGAATTTTTGATTGGCGATGATGGCTACCCATCTGGGATTTACACAGCCAATGCCTGCAATTTTGCCAAGGACGTAATACCTGACTTCACCCTTGAAGAAAGACGTGAAATGCTAATAGAAACTATGGACTACGCAGTATCTTGTGGACTTACATCAGTTCAATCCAATGACGTTGGGACAACTTTTATGAATGGACCTGTGGCCTTTGACCTCTTAAAGGATATTTATAAGGAAAACAAAAAAATTAGATACAGACACCAAGTTTGCTTTAACGACTTTGGAGAATTTGAAAATTATTTAAGTTCAGGAGAATACTCTAAGAAGGACAAGGAATATGATACAAATTACTTAAAACTTGGACCTTTAAAACTCTTTAAGGACGGTTCACTTGGTGCAAGGACTGCCCTAATGCGTGATGGCTACAATGACGACAAAGACAACCACGGACTACCTTGGATCAAGGACGAAGAGATGAGAAAGTACGTGAACCTTGCATCAGAGAACAATCTTCAAGTTATAACTCACGTTATTGGGGACAAGGCCATTGAAGACACGATAAAGTGCTATGAAGATTCCTTTGTTGATGGAGAAAACAAACTCCGTCACACTCTTGTTCACTGCCAAATTACTGACAAGGAATTAGTTGATAGGATTGCAAGAGATGACATCTGCGTAATGGCACAGCCAATCTTCTTGGACTACGACATGCAAGTTGTGGAAGACAGGTGTGGCAAAGAACTTGCCTCCACATCCTATGCCTTCAAGAGCCTAAAGGACCTTGGAGCCCACGTAGCCTATGGAACTGATGCACCAGTAGAAAATCTAAATCCTTTCCCAAATATTTACATGGCTGTAACTCGTAAGGACAAGAAGGGAAATCCTGAAGGAGGATTTTATCCTAAGGAATGTGTGGACATCTACGAAGCCATTGATGCCTACACAGTTGAATCTGCCTATGTAGAATTCCAAGAAGACATCAAGGGAAGGATCAAAAAAGATTTCTTGGCTGACTTTGTAGTCTTAGACGAGGACATCTTTACAATTGACCCAATGGAAATAAAAGACATTAAGCCAAGGATGACAATTGTTGGTGGAAATGTAGTTTACAAAAGATGAGGAAATATGACTTTAGAAATTAAGGGAATAGAAAACTTGGACAATAAAGAAAGACTTGACTACATGGTGGACTTTGGCAAGGCTACAATAAAAACCGAAGACGACATGATAGCCATGATGGCAAATATTTCTTCTATAATTTTTAATGTAGTGGAAAATCTAAACTGGGCAGGCTTTTATCTTGTGAAGGAAGGTGAATTGGTCTTGGGACCCTTCCAGGGGCTACCTGCTTGCACAAGACTTGCTGAAGAAGGAGTTTGCGTGGCAGCCTGGAAGGATAAAAAAGTCATGAGGGTAGAAAATGTTCACGATTTTCCAGGACACGTTGCCTGTGACTCGGCTTCTAATTCAGAATTAGTCTTGCCAATCCTTGTTAAAGATGAGGTTATAGGAGTCTTGGACCTAGACTCACCAAGCATAGGCCGCTTTACAAGTCTTGAAGAAGAAAAATTTAGAGAACTTGTGAAGGCCATGGAAGAAGAATTATCTAAATAAATTTGAGGAGGTTTAGCCTCCTCTTTTATTTTGTCCAAAAACTTATAAAATTATTTTATAAGTTGAGTTGAAAAATTTTTTAAAGTAAAATGTAAAATCTTGCAGTTATTACTCATGAAGTTATTACCATAAAAAATTAGAATGGAGTTAGAAATGAAATACTTAACATTATCAAATATTATATTATTTGTTGGAATTTTTATTTTTGCAAGTTTTATCCTGGAGAAGGACAAGAAAAAGAAAAAATACTTGGGAATCATCCTGACAGTCTTGGGATGCATCTTAAAGTCTTTGAATTATTAAACTTAAAAAGAAAAACAAAATCACAGGAGACTTGCAGTCTAAGGAGGCAATATGAAAGACATAATACTTGTTGAAAATATTGAGAAATCCTTTAAGGACAAGGAAGTCTTTTGTGATTTTTCTTTGTCTATAAGGGAAAAAACTGTCCACGCTCTTGTGGGCCCAAACGGGTCTGGCAAGACAAGTCTCTTGAGGATCTTGACAGGGATTTACAAGTGCAAGGGCCACGTTGAAGTCAAGGGCTCCTATGCCATGCTACTTGAAAATGACTACCTCTACGAAGACAAGACTGGGATGGAAAATATAAATATTTATTCTCTCTACTTTAATTATAAGAAGGATGACTACAAGACTTACGCAGACATACTGGGAATTACTGATGACCTAGACAGAAAGGTGTCAACTTACTCCAAGGGGATGAAGAGGAAGCTATCCCTTCTCATCATTGTCCTAATGGATAGGGATATTATCTTCCTAGACGAAGTGACGTCAGGAGTAGACCCCCTATCTCGAGTGGAAATTAGAAAAATTATAAAAATTTTAAAAGACCAAGGCAAGACTATTGTCATAACTTCTCACGACTTGTCAGAGATTGAAAAAGTTGCAGACATCGTGACCATGATCAAGGATGGAAAAATTTTATTCACCAAAGAAGTTTCTAAGCTTGGAGAAAATCTTGAGGACTTATTTATAGAGGAGGGGTCAAAATGAAAGACAAGGATCTAAACAAGGCTGCTAGATACCTAATATTTAGGGATAAGGAAGTGATTATCAACACAGTTTTATTTCTTGTAATCACCTTTGCCTATCTTCTTGGTCTTTACAAGTTTCTCTTAAGATCAAAGGGAGAAGATTTTGTCATCCTCATGACCTACGCCCTTATACTTGGTTTTGGGATAATTGGGTCCAACGTAGTCCTTGTAAACCTAAGTCTCAAGGACAAGCTAAGTGGGAGGTTGGAATTTTTGTTGGGGACTGGTCTTGAAGCAAGGGAAATTATTACAGCTTACACAATAGAAAACTGGAGGCTTTCATCCCTTCCTTCCTTTGCAATCTTTTTTGGAACTTATCTTATTTGTGACTTGGACAAGTCCTTTATAGCCCTCTATCTTTCTTGCATCGTCCTTCATTATTTTTTGATCTTGACCCTTAACGTCATGGCAATGTATAGGAAGAATTTTAAGTTTTTCAAAAATATTCTTTTCTTTAGCACAAGTCTTGGAATTTATCTTTTGGGGAATTTTTCTGGAAGAATTTTAGGTCTTCTAGGATCTATGAACTTGGACTTAAATGTATTTTTAATTATTTTTAATCTAATCCTTGGACTTGGCTTGGGTCTTTATTCATTGTATCAACTTAAAATGATGGACAATGAAAAAGTCATGGAGGTGAGTTCAGTTTGGTCTTAAAATTAATTGGTCTTGACCTAAAGAAAATCTTGGACAAGAATGCCCTCTTAATGGGATTTTTTGGTCTCGTCTTCACCTACCTTTCAAGCCTTTCTCTTGAAAAGGATACAAGCCTATCAAGATTTATGGGGACAGAAGGACTTGCCCTTATCTTTTTGATTTTCGCCCTAGAATTTTCCAAGGGGACCCTCCAAGAGGACAAGATAAGGAAGAAAATCGAGTTTTTCCTTGCCAATGGGGTTGGAATAAAATTCTTAGTCATAAAATATTTTGGAGCCATCTACCTAGCCAGCTTTCTTACCCTCTTGCCATCCCTAATATTTTTTGCCTTCAAGACAAAAATTGGAGTCCTAGAAATTTTTAACTTCTTACTTACAGCTGGTCTCTACACAAATTTTTTAATTTTAAAAATTTTAAACACAGAAAATATGAATAAGATGGCGGGGATTCAAAACAAAATAATTCTCTTGGGAGCTCTTATCTTGGTGATCTCAACTAATATTTATATTTTCACTTCTGTGATAGAATTGTACTTGATAAGCAAGTTTTTAATTTTAATTGTTATAAATATTTTTATGGTCCTTAGGACAAACAAGGAGAGGATTGGAGTGACCTACTTTTGATGGGGAAGAGAATTTTAAAAATCATAATTTGCCAAGTTGCCCTAATTTTCTATTGGGCATGGCTTTATAAACTTGGGGACCTAATAGAAGGTCAAGCCCTCATGAACCTAATGAGCCTTTTAATCATAGGAATTATCTACGGCTTTATTCACACAGAGATAAGCAAGGAAGAAGACAAGAAAAGTCATGGAGTGATTATTTTTCTTTCCTTCTTCTTTTTTGCCCTGGCCCTAAATAAAAACTTAAGTCCAATAATTTTTATGGGCCTTGGACTTGTAACAAGTCTTATCTATATTAAGAAGAACCTAAGACCTGAGAGGGCAAGTTACATTAGTATCCTTCCAGTCTCAAAGAAGATGACCCAGGTTGCTACCCTTGTCCTATTACTTGTCTTCACAGCCATAATTTATCTCCTTGACCTATAGGGGCCAGTGATCCATATCTTCTACCAAATAATATTTTTTGCCTACTGTCTCTTGTTTTTTCTCTTCCTCAAGGACAGGGAAGATGTCTATGAAGAAGTCTTTAAACTTTTTTACATGTCTGACTATCTTGGCGAAGAGCGTGAGAACTTTGCAAGGCTCATCCACGATGAAGTCCTCCAATATATTTTTGCAGCCAAAAACTATTTGAGCCTGAGGGACCCAAGGGTGGACCTGGCAGGGAACATCCTTACAAATTTAAATGGAAGGCTTAGGGAAATTATGAAGTTCTATCAAACTAGGCTCTTTGAAGACTTTGGCATAGAAGAAAACATTCAGGGAGTTTTTGAAAATCTTGCCAGTCTTTATCCAGATAAGAAGACTAGGATAGATGAAAAAATTTCTGAGACCCTAAGAGGAAATGCGAGCAAGGAAGAAGTTAGGCTTATATCAACTATTACTAAGGAGCTTGTCAACAACATCTACAAGCATTCAGAGGCTTCCTATATTTTTTATAGGCTTTATGAAGATGAGGAATTTATTGTTATGGAAGTTGAAAGTGACGGCATGAGAGAGGAAGACTTCAAGAATATTGAAGACTCAAAGAAGGGTGTCCTCCTTTTGAAGGTCCTTGTGACCTCTAAGGAAGGGGAAATCTCTTATGAGGACAGGGATGGAAGTCTTTACACGAAAATAAAAATAAGAAGGTACAGAGATGAAAATTCTTTTATTAGATGACCACAAAATTTTTGGTGAGAGCCTGAAGCTCCTCTTGGAAGAGAGGGGGATTTCTTGCACCTACACCAGCGACATAAAAAAGTTTTATGAGGAAGTGGAGGGTGACTACGACATAATAATCTTGGATATAAACCTCAAGGAAGAGGATACGGGCTTTGACATCTTAGATAAGATCTATGATAAAAATAAAAAAATTGTTATTCTGACTTCCTACGACATGATAAACTACAAGAGGCTGGCCCTAGAAAAGGGAGCCAAGGACTTTATAAACAAGTCCCTTGATGTTGATGAGGTCATAGAAAGACTTGAGAGGGTCTACAAGGACGAAAAAATTTCCTTCGATGGGGACGAGAAAATAATTGAACCCCTTACAAGGAGGGAAGAGGAGATTTTATTAGAAGTCTTAAGTGGTTTGACAAAAAAAGAAATTGCAGATAAACTCTACATCAGCGAGAGAACCCTCTACAACCACCTGGCAAATATTTATGGAAAGCTTGGTGCCAAGAATGCCATTGAGGCCTGCAAGATCGCCCTTGAGATGGGCTATCTCAGGCCCCTTATGTAATAAAAAAACTAGGTCCTAAGACCTAGTCATAAATTTATCTTTTTATTTATCTTCTGAAACTATTTTATAAATGGCGTCAGAAGATTTTCTTTTTTTCTCACGAATTGTGTCATCTTTTGCGTATCCTATAGCTATTACAAGTCTAATTCTAGACTTAGTTCCAAGGTACTTTTGGAGTTTCTCTTCGTCGAACCAACCCATTTTGCAAGTGGAAAGTCCAAGGCTTGTGGCTTGTGCTGTAAAGTAGGCTGCTGAGATTCCTATGTCAATGGACTTGTAGTCTTGGTTCTTTACAGATGAACCAAGTTTGGCAGAAAGATTGTAATTCTCTTCTGTCACCACTGCAAAGGCATTGACGTCCTTGGCGAAGGAATTCATCTTGCCTAGTTGCAAGAGGTCTCTAACATTTTTGGCTTCGTCACCCTTTACAATATAATAAAAATAAGGCTGAGCATTACAAGCAGAAGGTGAAAGCTTCATGGATTCAAGGCAGGCATCAAGTTTCACGTCTTCAACTTCTCTGTCAGGGTTATAGGACCTGCAGGATTGTCTTACTTTTGCTAAATCTATAAATTCTTTAAATTCCATTTAATCCTCCTAAAAATTCATCTAAATCTCCATCAAAGAAGAAAAATTCGTCATCACGCATGAGGCAAGGGACACCAACCCTATTTTCTTCTACTATTTCATCAAAGGCATCTGAAAAGTCTCTTTCCTTTAAAAATTTCTTGAGACTTGCCATTGAAGAAGTTATGTCTACAATCTCACATTTTATATCCTTCTTTTTTATCTCTTCTATTGCCGGTGGACAATCTGGGCAAAGGTTTGAAACAAAAAGTGTCAACATATTTATTCCCTCCAAAAATTTATCTAGTGAATTATAAAAATCCTGGTCCAGTGATTTTTCTCTCTTAGGTATATTAGAAAAAAATTTTCGATCTCTCATCTTCTTGTTGAAGTGGCGGCTGGCAAGAAGGACCATGATGTTGTCATCGTCTATGAAGTCACCTTGAAAGTCCAGGACCCTGGCTCCCTTGGATAGGCCAAGAGAAGCAAGTCCCCTGTCGTTAGTTATGACAAGGTCATCCTCTCTTGCCTGGTTGGCTATATAAATATCAGCCGCTTCCTTTGTGACGTCAACATCAACCACTTGACCATAGGAAGGGGTGAAGTCTTGGCTATAGTTTTTCACAGTGACAAGCCTTGCTCCATATTTCTTTGAGAGGTCTTCAACTATTTTTCTAACTGGCGAACCGTCTGCATCTAATAATATTTTCATACTTATACTTTACCCAATAAGAAATTAATTTAGCATATTAATAAAAGTATTGAAATATTGGCTTATTTTATATAGACTTATTTTAGGAGGTTAACATGAAACATATTTACAGAATATTTGTATTCCTTACTGTTATACTCCTTCTTGGTGCCTTGGGACTTACCTTTATATTTGCGCCAAGAGGACAAAAATTAGATAATGAAAACAAAATTAACAATAAAGAAGAAGTTCAAGAGCCAGAAAAGATTTCCATCTTTAATGAGGAAGAAGACATTGTAAATATCCTTTTAATTGGAATTGACTCAAGTGATGTGACTTATGAAGTTGATAAAAATTCTAAGAGGGCAGACACAATTATGGTTCTATCAATTGATCCTAAATACGACAGGGTTAGACTTACATCCATCCCAAGAGATACATACTACAAGATAAAGGGATATGACAATTATAGGATGAACGCAGCCTACTCTCGTGGAGGAATTGACTTACAAGTTTCCAGTGTTGAGGACCTACTTGGTATAAAAATTTCCCACTATGTCACTGTTAACTACGAAGCAGTTGAAGAACTTGTTGATGCAATTGGTGGTGTAGAAGTTTACACACCAGAGTACAAGTACACTGACCCATCAACTGTGCCACCATTAGAAATCAACTTTGAAGAGGGTCTCCACCTCTTAGATGGAAAGGACTCAGTAAAATATCTTAGGATAAGAAAGCTTTACAAGGACCAAGATCTTGACAGGATCAAGGCCCAACAAGACTTTATCATGAAGATCTTTGACAAGATGAAGTCACCTAAGATGCTACTAAAGCTTCCAAAATTAGTTTCCATTGCAAACAAGCACATTGAAACAGACATGAACTACGGACAGCTTTCCTATCTTGCCTACTATGGGGTAAGTCTTGACAAGGAAAACATTGATATGAAGACTCTTGAAGGTCACATGAAGAAGGGGTCCCCTCTTTATTATGTTGACAAGAAGGATGCAATCTACCAAGCTTCTGAGTTAGAAAGACTTAGAAATAATCCTGATGACCAAGAGGAAGTAGTAAACTATACAGAAGAAGAACTTGCCAATATGACAGATGCCGAGAGGGCAGAGGCAGAACAAAAGATGAGGGATAGAGAGTTAAGAGAAAGAATAAAGGAAGAGGGAATTCAAGAAAATTCTTCTGATGAAGACTATAACTCTAATAGGACTTCAAACAAGACAAATAATAGAAATTAAGAGGACCCGAGAGGGTTCTTTTTTTTATGTCTTGAAGTATTAATAAGTAAAATTCTTTCTATTAATAACATCTTAGAAAGAATCAAAAAATTTAGGTTTATTAATTTATTGTAAAGTCATAAACAATTTCTTCTATATAAATAATTTTAAAGTCGCAAAAATTTTCTGCTTATCAATTTATTGCCAAGTTACAAGCAATCTCTTCTATATAAATTATTAGAAAGATATAAAAAATTTCTTCTTATAAAATAATTATCAACTAAAAAAAAATTCTCACTTCATAATAATTTGTGACTTCATAAATAATTAAAAATAAAAAATCACCAGTTGCCTGGTGATTCATAACTTATTCTTAATTATTCAGCCAAAATATTTATAATATTTTTAACAATATCCTTGGATTTTTCCATTTGGTCAAGGCTCACAAGTTCATACCTACCATGGTAGTTGTAACCACCTGTAAAGAGGTTGGGAGTTGGCAGTCCCATAAAGGAGAGCTTTGACCCGTCGGTTCCACCCCTAACTGGTCCAATCATTGGGTCAACACCAGACCTTTCAAAGGCAGCCTTTGCCAAGTCGATGATTTCCATGTGGTCTTCAAGCTTTTCCCTCATGTTGTAGTATTGGTCCTTGATCTCAATTTTTATCCTGTCATCATACTTTTTATTTAAGAAGTCTGCAATATCTTGGAATAATTTCTTCCTAGCTTCAAACTTTTCCCTTGAGTGGTCCCTGATGATATAGGACATAGATGTTGACTCAACAGAGCCTTCAATGTTAAGAAGAAGGGAGAAGCCTTCGTAGCCTTCTGTGTATTCGGGCCTTTCAGCTACAGGAAGCATGGAATTAAATTCCATGGCAATGAGCTGGGAATTTACCATGGCATCCTTGGCTGAACCTGGATGGACATTCTTACCTTGAATTTTAACCTTGCAAGATGCTGCGTTAAAGGTTTCGTATTCAAGTTCGCCAAGAGGTCCACCGTCAACAGTAAAGGCAAAGTCTGCCCCAAAGTCCTTGACATTAAACTTGTCGGCCCCTCTGCCAATTTCTTCATCTGGCGTAAAGGCAATCCTTATGTCGCCGTATTTTGCATTCTTATCATTAATAAGTTCTTCAACAGCAGAAATTATAATTGCAATTCCTGCCTTGTCGTCTGCACCTAAGAGTGTAGTTCCGTCAGTTGTAATAAGAGTTTGACCCTTTAAGTCTTTTAAAAAAGGAAAGTCTGTAAGGCTTGTTGTAAATTCTTCATTTAATTTGATGTCCTTGCCGTCGTAAGATTCAATAATTCTCGGCTTGACGTCTTTTCCAGTCATGTCGGGAGCAGTGTCCATGTGGGCAATAAAGCCCACAGTCTTCTTTGCCTTGACCCTGCCAGGAATCTTCCCATAAACGTAGCCATTTTCATCAATCTCAGCATCAATACCAAGAGAGCTTAACTCTTCCACCAAATAATTCCCAAGTTTTAATTGTCTTTTAGTTGAAGGACAAGTCTCTGATGCCTCGTCACTTGTTGTCTCAAAAGACACGTATTTTAAAAATCTATCTAACATTTTTGTCATAAGAACCTCCAATAAAAATATTTTATCATAAAAAAAAGCGACTTCAAAAGCCGCTTCTCCAATTAATCAAAATCCTTTTTTGAAATCCTATCTTCCACAGAAAAATCATTGTCCAAAATTTCTACATCGTACTCCCCACTAAACATTGGAGAGGACAAGATATAGTCGGCAGTAGTTGCTGAAGTTGCAAGGGCAATGTTGTAGAGGGTTGAGATCCTTAGTAAGGCCTTGACGTCTGGGTCGTGGGGTTGGGCTTCAAGAGGATCCCAAAAGAAGATCAAAATATCAATTTGCGAATCTGATATCTTGGCACCAAGTTGCTGGTCGCCACCTAGAGGACCAGATACAAGCCTCTTGACATCAAGTGAAGTCTCTTGTGAAATCAAAGCAGCAGTAGTTCCTGTCCCAATAAAATTGTGGCCTCTTAGCTCTTCTTCATGTCTTTTAACCCAAGAGAGAAGGTCCTTTTTCTTGTGGTCGTGGGCAACAAGGGCAATAGTTTTTTTATTTTTAACTTTTATAGATTTAACTTCCATAAACACCTCTTTAAATAAATTCTTGACTAAGCAATTTCTTTAATATATAATATCAAAGATTGAAATCCTTGCATAGTTTTTTAATCTATGCCGAAGACCATAAGGAGGTGAAAGCATGAATAAATACGAAGCGGTGATTATGTTTTATCCTGAAGTGGAAGAAGAAAAAAGAAATGCTTCCTTCGAAAGACTTAAAAAAGTAATCGAAAAAGACGGAAAAATCAACAACGTTGATGAATGGGGAATGAAAAAACTAGCTTACGAAATCGACTACAAAAACGAAGCTTACTATATTTTCTATGAATTTGAAACAAAAGCAGAAGACATAGTAGAAATCAACAGAGTAGCGAAAATCATGGACCCAGTAATGAGACAAATGATTATCAAAGTTGAAGACTAAGGAGTTTTTATGAATAGTGTAAGTTTAATCGGAAGATTAGTGAGAGATCCCGAACTTCGTTATGCGCAAACTGGCACAGCAATGTGTCGTTTCACAGTTGCCGTAGATAGGAGAATGAGCAAGCAAAGAAGACAAGAGGCACAAGCCAACAATCAGCCAACAGCTGACTTTATATCTTGTACAGCCTTTGGAGCAACAGCTGAGCTTATAGCCAACTATCACAGAAAGGGCAGTCAAATTGGAATCGAAGGCAGAATCCAAACTGGATCTTATGAAAAAGAAGGAAGAACAATTTACACAACAGACGTTGTAGTAAATAATCTTACATTTATTGGATCAAGCCAAGGTGGGGGACAAGCACAAGGCGGCTTTAACCAAAACCAAGGTGGATTTAATAATCAAAACAACTTCCAAAACCAAGGTGGCTTCAGTCAACCTGGTGGAAACCAAGGACCAGTAAACTCTGCTTACGAAAATGATTTTTCAAAGAATGATAACGATGACGATGGATTTTTCCCTGTTGATAATGACGATATTCCATTTTAAGGAGGGTAAAAATGCAAAGAAGATTTGGCAGAAGGAAAAAAGTAGATCCTTTTGAAAAAGATAAGACTAAAAAAATTGACTATAAAGATGTTGAAACACTAAGAAATTACATTTCTGACCGTGGCAAGATTCTTCCAAGAAGAATCACTGGCTTAAACGCTAAACATCAAAGAGAAATGACAGTAGCTATCAAGAGAGCAAGACAAATTGCACTTCTTCCATATAGCGCTGACTAATAAATTTTAATTTAACTGTTGGGTAAGGACCCAGCAGTTTTTTTATTGGGAAAATTAATATTAATCAAAATCAACATATTTGAATATAATTTAAAATTGTATCATAAAAAAAATTCAATGAAATTTAAAAAAATTAAATCGAAAAGAATAACTGCAATCATAGAAAATTACAAGAGAGATGCATATGATCAAATTATTTTTTAAAATATAAACTTTTATATTATTAATAAAAGTAGTATACTATTAAAAATAAAAGTGCAAAGATTCCATATGTGGAAAATTACTCAAGAGAGTAGGTGCTTTTAGAATGTTTTGGTGTATATTAATGGAGGAAAAAATTTGGAAAAATTAAGAGAATTTATTGAAAATAAAAAAGAAAAATCATCTAGTAGAAGGCCTAGATATGGAACAAGAAAATTATCAGTTGGTCTAGTGTCTTGTGTATTAGGGTATTGCATCTTCTTGTCACCAACAGTAGTAAGCGCACAAGTAGAAGAAGGAGCAAGCGAAGTAGGATCTTCAATATCTATAGAAACAAGTGCTGAAGCAGCTAGTGGTGAAACAGAATCTACAGAAACAAAAGAAACAGAAACTGTAGAAAGTCCAGCAGATGAAACAAAAGAAACAGAAGCAGTAGCTGAAGTAAAAGAAACCGAAGCACCAGCAGAAGAAATTTCAGAAGCTGTAGTTAAAGAAAGAGAAGCTAGTCAAGTGCTTGAAGAAAAAGCAGCAGAAGTTAGGAAAGAAAGAGAAGACGCTGACCAAGCTATGCCAAGAGAAGAAGCTCTTTTGGAAAACAATGAAGAAGAAGTTGCAGAAGAAACAATTGAAAATAAAGAAGCACTAGTAGAAGAAAATGAAGAAGCTAAAATAGAAGAAGCAAGAGAAGAACAAGTTGACCCATTAACAGAAGAATCTGTGAATGAAGAAGAGCTACTATTAAATGAAGAAGTAGACTCAGAAACAATAGCAGCTGAAGCTAGAACAGAAGCAAAAGATATTTCCAACGAAATAACAAATCAATATGTTGCTATAACTGAAGAAGGACACCAAACACCTGGAACTGTTAAACCAGATGATGGTGAAGCAATAGGTTGGGAAGTATCATTTACAACTCCAAGAGGAACAATTGCAGGCGACTATTTTACAATTGACCTTTCAGAAAACTTATCATTAAAGGGAATTGAGCCTGATCACGAAAATGAATATCCAATCGAAATTAATGGAAAAACTGTTGCTGATGGTGTAAGACTAGACAGAAGCACTATTAAGTACACTTTCAACGAAAATGTAAATGACGAAAGAAATGTAAGAGTTTCTGTAAAGGGATTTGCTTATGTAGACAAGACTAAGGTTCCAAATACAAAAGATGAAAACTTTTCTATTGCAGTTGGCGATACAAAAGATGAAAAAACTTTAAAAGTAGAATATGGGGATACTTATTACACTGAAGATAAGCTAAATGGTATCAGCCAATTCACAGAATTTAACCCCGAAACTGGAGAATATACTCAAGTATTCTATATAAACCCAGAATCAGAAACTATTACAACATCTACAAAAGATTGGGCTTTTGGTAAAGTTGTAATGTTTATAGATGGAGTTACACCAGATGGAACTCCTTCTGATGTGAACTATACAGAAAAAGATACGACTGTTTCAGTTCAAAAGTTACCAGCAGGTACTGACGTTCCATCAGCAATTATAGAAAACCCAGTACAAACAGATGAAGAAACAATTGTTAAAACAACATTTAGAGATGGCGGAATCGAAATTGTATTTGCTGATAATGGAGATGAACAACTACGTAATAATGATATTGATAGCCCATATATCGTTACAGTTAAATCAGTAGCAGCTCCTAGTGAAACAGGTAACAACTTATATTCAAGAGCAACTCTTTATGGTGACGGAAATAAATTTCATATTATGGACAATAGCATCCTAACTACTGAAGGAGATACAGATGCTCAAGGCGAAAAAGTGGGTTATTTCAAAGAACATCACGTTTATTACACAAAAGTAGATGGAGTTCTTCAAGAAGACCAAACTTTTACTATCCATTCAAGTAAAACAGAAGGTTTCGATTATGATTTCTACTTTACAGATAAAAACGAAATAGAAGATTTCAAATTTATAAAAGTAGATACTGATAATTTAGTTGAAAATCCAGCCTACAATGCTGACGGATCTCTTGCTCGTGGTGGATATGAAGTTGGAAAGACAAAAGAAGTAACTTATATCTATGAAAGAGATATTAAACATGGATCCTTCCAAGAACACCATATTTATCAAACACTTGATGAAAATGGGAAAGTAATCACTGAAGAAACTGTAACAAAAGATGGTACAGAAACAACAGGAATTGATGAGAATGAATACTCAACATCTAAAAAAGATCAAGATGGAAATGTTGTAACAGAAGAAAAAGATAAAGATGGCTATAAACTTGTTGAAGTAAAAGCTACAAATGAAAATTCTGCTAATTTAGGCGTACAATTTGATGGACAAGGTGCAGAAACTTCTGGTAATTATGTAAATGGAGAAAAACTAGAAGTAACATATATCTACCAAAAAACAGAAGTGAAACAAACACCAATCGAAGAAACAGGTAAGTTTCAAGAACACCACATCTATATCACAAAAGATAAAGACGGAAAAGAAACTGGACGTGAAGTGGCAGATGGAAAAGTAAGTGGTGGAACAAAAGACATGACTTACGAAACTGGTAAGAAAGAAAAAGATGGATTTGAATTTGTAAGAACAGAAACTCCAGTAGAAGAGCCAACTTACAATCAAGATGGTGAAGAAGCAAGAGGTAACTACAAACCAGGAGTAAAACAAGAAATCACATACGTTTACGAAAAAACAGAAACACCTTTGACTCCACTAGAACCAGCTACTCCTATCAAAGATGAAGACCCTAAGGATCCAGAAGAACCTAAGGAAACAACTCCTCTTGTTCCTCTAACTCCAGTAGAACCTGTTGAACCTAATGAGTCAACTCCTTCTACAAGGGACCACAAGACTCCAGGCACTCCTGTAGTGACTGAAGTTCCATCAACTCCAGTAGTTGAAACTGAAAAGACAGTTGAAGAAAAAACTGAAAAAACTAAAGAAGTTGAAAATAAGGAAGAAAATGTAGAAGAAGTTAAGGCTGTTGAAAGTGAAGATGAAGTAGTAGAAAAAGTTGAAGCAAGAGAAGAAGATAAAAATCTAGCTCAAATTTCTACAAAGGACGACACAAAAGCACCTAAGACTGGTGACGCAGGAATTCTTTCTTCAATAGGCCTAGGCTCACTTGCTGCAAGCGGTCTTGCATTTATTGAACTTAAGAAGAGAAATAAAAAGAATAAATAAGTTATTTTATTAAGTGAATAAAAATAAGAACATATCCCCAGACTACCTGGGGATTTTTTCTTGCCCAAATTTTTTGTTAAGTTCTTATAAGATTCAAACTTGTAAACTCTCACAGTCTTACACTTTTAACTTCTTTTTAAAAACTTTTAAGATATAATCATACTAAAGAGAATAATTAGGAAAATATTTTAAAATTAAAAAAGGGGGATTTTATGAAGAAGAAATTTATTTTGGGTGCCTCAATACTTGCTCTTGCTATCCCAAGTCTTGTAACTGCCAATTCTAATATTAGGATTTGGATGAATGGGGACATGCTTAAGTCTGATGTTGATCCTTATATTTATGAGGAGAGGACTATGGTGCCTCTTAGGGTGATTTCTGAAAATCTTGGCAAGGAAGTTATTTGGGACGGTGACAAGAGGTCTGTTAACATCAAGGATGAAAAGGGGAATGAGTTTTCACTTATTATTGGTGGAAAGTTTATGGAAGATATTTCAGCAAATGTTGATAGAAAGATTAAACTTGATGCACCTGCTCTTATTAAAGAGGACAGGACTTTTGTTCACCTAAGGGCAATTGCAGAAGCCTTTGGAGAAAAGGTCGACTGGGACAAGGACAAGAGGGTTGTTGTAATTGGTGATGGCTATGACTCTAAGGAGATAAAAGAAGAGAAGAATGAAGATCTTAAAGATGAGAAGAAGGTATTGGACCCGCTTGGTCTTGACTACCTTTACAATAAGGACATGGCAGGAAAGTCTGATGAAGAAAAAGTTAATTATGAAAGGACTATGAGGGAACAAGAATCTAAAGTCTTTAAGGGCTATAAGAATGGAGATGTTAAGGGATGTCTTGCCTGGCTTTCCTTTGCCGAGGTTGGAGAATTTTTTGGTCCTGAAATAAATAGAGATCCTTTTATAAATCCAAAAAATGATGGCTTGTGAATAAGTGTAAAAGAAAGAGGCTCTTCTATGTCAAGTTTTGATGATTATGAAAAGGACGAGAAGTTTAAAAGGGAAATCATGGGTGTAAATTCTGGTCCATCAATGGCTATGCTTGAGTATTTTGATTATTATTTGAATTTTGATGGTACTTTTAATTCTTTTAGGCTTCCTTCTCACTATCACGGCACTGCTCCTGAAATGCTAAAGGAAGTTAAGAATATTGTTGCACATCCTAAAAAGATAAAGTTTATTAAGGCTGATAAGGGTGAAGTTGAAAAACTTTTAAGGACTTTGGAGGATTCTAGTAATCATTATAAGTTAAATAATCTTGTTTAAATTATAGGGACTAGCTTGTGCTAGTCTTTTTTTTATTGGAAGGTTTGTAAAAGTTTATTTTTTTAAATAACACATAGACAGCTATCGATATGACTTGTATAATATTGATGGAGGTGGCTTATGTCAAATAAAAATGAGGATAAATATTTTGCCTATTCCAAGATGCTAAAGGTTTTGTGTGAGCAAAAGAGACTTCAAATCATAGATCTTTTGTCTTGTAGGGAATTGTGTGCCTGTGAAATTTTGGAATATTTTCATATAAGTCAACCAACTTTATCAAGTCATATGAAGAAGTTGGAGGAAGCCGATTTTATAAAATCTAGGAGAGATGGAAAAAACATTTATTACAGGCTTAAGGAAGAGAGTTTCAAGGAGATAATAAATTTTATTGCTGATATTTCTACAAATACTGAAGAGTGTATTTGTAAGATTGAGAATTAGTTTTATCTGAAGCTTAAGGAGGAAAGTGATGGAAGAAAAAAGAGAAGGTATTAATTTTTTTCAAAGATATCTGACCCTATGGGTACTTATCTGCATGGGAGTGGGAGTTTTTTTGGGGAAAGTTTTTCCACAAATGACAAGTTTTGTATCTGGATTACAAATTGAGGGGATTTCTGTTCCCATAGCGATTCTTATTTGGATAATGATTTATCCCATGATGATAAAAATAGATTTTGAAAGTATAAAGGAAGTTGGCAAGAACCCCAAGGGTCTTTTTGTCACATGGATTACAAATTGGCTTATAAAACCCTTTACTATGTTTGGGATTTCCTACTTATTCTTCTTTATAATTTTTAAAAATTTGATTCCAGAAGACCTTGCCAAGGATTATCTCGCTGGTGCTGTTTTGCTTGGAGCAGCACCTTGTACTGCCATGGTATTTGTCTGGAGCAGCCTAACTAAGGGAGACCCAGCCTACACTCTTGTGCAAGTTGCCACAAATGATTTGATTATACTTGTTGCCTTTATCCCAATAGTGAAGTTTCTCTTGGGAGTCTCAAAAGTTATTGTTCCCTATAAAACCTTATTTGTCAGTGTCTTGCTTTTTGTGGCAGTTCCTTTACTTGCAGGTGTGATTACAAGGAAGTATCTTGTAGGCAAGAGGGGTAGTGACTATTTTGAGAAAGAATTTGTTAATAAGTTTGATGGTATAACAACTCTTGGTTTACTTTTAACTCTTATCCTCATCTTTAGTTCACAAGCAAATGCTATTGTCGAGAACCCACTTCACATTGTTTTAATAGGAATTCCCTTAATTTTACAGACAATTTTAATCTTTTCTATAGCCTACATGGCTTGTAAGGTCTTGGGACTTCCCTTTAAAATAGCGGCACCTGCTGGACTTATTGGTGCTTCAAACTTTTTTGAACTAGCTCTTGCAGTTGCTGTTGCCCTATTTGGCGTCGGCTCAGCTGCATCTCTCGCATGCACTGTTGGTGTATTGACAGAAGTTCCTGTAATGTTATTTTTGGTAAATGTGGCAAATAAGACTAAGGGAAAATTTGCCTAAGCTTATGAGATGAATAAGTCTAAATTTGTGGAGGAAGATAAAATGAAAAAAGCAAAAGTTGCTTTTATTTGTGTTCACAATTCTTGCAGGAGTCAAATTGCTGAGGCCTTGGCTAAGCTGCTGGCAGGAGATGTTTTTGAATCTTATTCTGCAGGTACAGAAACTAAGGACAAGATAAATGAAGATGCTGTAAGGCTGATGAAAGAAATTTATAATATTGATATGGAGAAGAGTCAAAAACCCAAGACCCTTGATAAACTCCCTCCTATTGATATAGCTATTACAATGGGCTGCGAAGTGTATTGTCCTTATTTGGAAGCAAAGTATAAGGAAGATTGGGGTCTAGATGATCCTTCTGGCAAAAGCGGCAAAGAATTAAAAGAAGTTATAGAAAAAATAGAAGAGAAGATAAAAAATTTAAGAAAAGATCTCTTAGAGGGGAATTTAAGCTTTTAATGAGAAGGGCTAGCATATAAGCTAGCCTTTTTTAATTAGATTTTTTAAAGAGAAATAGAGGATGTAGCCTGATATAAATCCCAAGGCCTGCCTATCCCAGAAGTCTGAAGTAAAATTTTTTATTATAAAGATTTCAAAGAGGACTAAGATAAGACCCAGCCCATAAAAATATTTTCTAGTGGCAAGATTTGACTTTTCTAGTTTGTAGGCAAATAGAAATTCTAAACTTATGTAAGTTATTGACCTTATAAAGAATATAAAATTCATATTATCACCATCTTAATGATAACAAGGCCTTGTAAATTTCTTGTAAAATAAAAAAGGGACCTTGCGAGTCCCTCATTTCTATTATTTAATTAAAGAAATTATCTAAAATACTAGATAAAGTATTGGCATTGCAATTACTATACTTAAAATAACTCTTTCAATCCAGATGATAATATAGTCTGAGAATTTTAGAGGTATTTCAGTTCCCATCATAACTGGGATTGATGCTGAGAAAAATAGGATTTCTGATACAGAAACTATTGCTATTAACATTCTTGTTATTAGGCCAAGGCCAGCTTCTGCTACAAGTGGTGCTGGAAGAAGCATTTCTGCAATACTCATTCCCAGTGCTTGTGCAACCATAAGTGGTTCTTCTACTTTTGTGATAAGTGTGAATGGATAGAAGATGTAGCCTATGATATCAAAGATTGGAGTGTACTCTGCAAGTAAAAGTCCAATCATACCAACGCCCAATAGGGATGGAGCAATGTTAAGTGCCATTTTAAATCCATCGATAAAGTTGTCTTTTATAACTTTTCCTAGGGAGTCAGCATTTTTGTAGGCTTCCATACCTGTGTTAAGTGCATCTGAGAAAGTGACTTTCTTCTTTGCTTCTGGTATATATTCTTTTCCAGAATAATATTCTTGTGGCTTCTTGCTTAGTGGGAAGATTCTTGCTGTGATTGCTGTTACTAGGAAAGTAACAAAAAGTGTAATCCAGAAGTAAGCTAGCCAGTAGTCCATTAAGTCAAGAGTTTTTGCCACGATGATCATAAATGTTGCAGAAACTGTTGAGAAACCTGTTGCTATAATAGCGGCTTCCTTTTTTGTGTAAGTGTCTTCCATGTAAACTCTGTTTGTGATTAAAAGTGCTAATGAATATGAGCCAACAAAGGATGCAACAGCATCAACTGCTGACCTACCAGGTGTTTTAAATACTGGTCTCATTACTGGTTCCATGAAGACTCCAATAAATTCCATAAGTCCAAAGCCTGTCAAGAAGGCAAGGAAAACTGATCCAATTGGCACAATTGTTGTTACTGAAACCATGATTCCATTCCAGATAAGTGGTAACATGTCACCATCAAAAATTCTTGCTGGTCCTTTATTTGTAATATACATAAAGACAAAAACAAGAGCAACTAGCTTTAGTGCAAAGAAAACCATGTGAAGTTTACTTTTTTCCCAAGATTTTGATTTAATTGCATAAGCAACACCAGCTACAACCATAAATACACCAAAGATTAGGTTATAATTTGGGATTTTCTTAACAAAACTCGTCAAGTGGTCAATGGGAATGGTGTTGGCATCTCCAATTTGTACAGGTACGAAGAACATGAATATGCCAAAGAGTGCGTATAATACGAACATTAAGATGTCCTTCGAGTTAAATTTTTTACTTTGCATTATTATTCCTCCTTTAAAAATAATAAAAGTTTACCGAACAGCTATCCTTTTGCTTTATTATATCACAGTATTATCGAATAATATGAAAACTTTTGCATTTTTAAAACTTTTTGTTTGTAAGGCTTTAGTAAGCTATAAAGATTTTTTTGTTTGACTAAGTATGAATTTTAACTGTTGACTTGAATTCAACAATAAAAAAAGACGAGTAAGCCAGAGGCAAATCCATTCTAGAGTTTTGCCCTTAGTTCACTCGCCATTTAAATTTTTATTAGAAGTCCACTTCTATTACATTGTTAGAGTTTGTCTCTTCAGTCTTGTAGTAGTCGTAGATTTCTCTTCCAAAATTTGTAATTTTTAAATCTGTGAATTCATCTTCTATGATTCCAAGGTCCGTTAGGATATTTGTGAGAGAAAGCTCAAAGTCCTTAAATCTAAATTCATATAATCTTACAATTTTGCCTTCGCTTAAGCCCTTTATAAGGTCTGTGACAAAGTCCCTGTATTTTTCATAATTCTTTCCAAAAGAATCTTTCAAAAAGTCCTTATTAGTTAGGGCTTCAATCCAAATTGCAAGTTTTGTAACCTCGTCAAAGGCTAGGTAGTCTTCTGCTATGTCTGTGATATAGATGTCTTGCCTTCCATACTTTTTTTGATCTATATGGATGAGATACTTTTTCTTTAAAAAGTTAAAGTAAAGTTCTATCAATGGGAAGTGCTTGTTCTTGTAAGTCATTACTTCTTTTGTTGGTTTAAGATTTATTGACTCAGCAAATTCTCTTAGCATAGCAGGAGAGAGGTCGCCAGACTTTAGAACGCCAACATAATTCATGTCCAAAAACTCAATAAAGAAGTCAAAGTATTCTATAAAATCATTAGCCTCAAGGTCTTCTTCATTTTCCATTAAGATTTCTAGAACCTTGTCCTCGTAAAAGAATCCAGTTTCACTGTTTTTTAAGAGGCCAAGATAATAAAAAATATTTTCCTGCATTTCTCCAAGATCACTTATTATCTTGCCAACATCTCTTCCAAGTCCAGCAAGCTTGGAGTAAAAAGTAATTAAATAATCAAGAGACATTACAAGCTCGTCCTTACTTAAAAATTCACCTGCTTCTGATAAACTTTTAAAAATTTCCTTGTAGTAAAGTTTGTAGTCATCAAATCTCTTGTTTTCACGGGCAAGGACCTTGAAGTAAATTTTTGAGAAAAGTCTCACTATGAAGCCCATAATGGCTTCGTCCTTGGCTCCAGGAAGTATTTTTTTGTAAAAGTCTAAGTTTTGTGCAATCTCTAAGTCCTCTGGATCGAAAGTGCTTAGGAGCTCTGCAAATTCAGAGAAGGCATAGTCATCAAAGTCTTCTGATTCTTCTCTTGGGTTTTCAAAAGTTACCTCGTAGACTGTCAAGAGGTTTAAGAGGTCAGACTTTAGGAAGTCCTTATTTAATTCCAAGGGTCCAAACTCCCGTCTCATGTGGTTGATTAAATTATCCACATTGTTTTGATAAGTTAAGAAATCCTTGTTAGAAATCATTTGAAGAACTTGGAGGACCATTTTCCTCTCATCTTTACCAAAGACCCTTATTAGGCCCTTGCTTGCAGAAGAGTATTCGATGGAGTCGTCTAGTTCAACTTCTATATATTCATCTAAGAGACAGTCATAAAAGAGATAGTAGCCATCCTTTTTCTCTATCTTGAAGAGAGAGACATAGGAGTCTAATAAAAGTTCTTCCATATTTTCTATCATAGGGTCTTCAAGGTCTAGTGAAGTCAAAATATTTTTCAAGACATCCTTAGAATAATAATAAAACTCCTTGAAGTCCAAGAGGATAAAGGCAGATATGTTATCTTGGGGTCTTTTCATTAGGTAGGAATTTTCTCTTAGTAGATCAAATTCCACTTTTTTAATAAGATTTTCAAAACCTATTGTTGATTGATAAATTACTTTTTTACCTATTTCATAAATTTCTTTTTTGTCATCTTTCATTATTTCACCCTTATGTTTTCTATTTCTTCATTAAGTTGGTCCATGTATTTTAAAATATATTCAATGTGGTAGTTGTAGACCCTGTCTTCCACACCTAAGTCTTGTGTGGGCTCTTCTTTAAGGTCATATCTTTTTAGGGCTTCTTGGGAGACCTCCTGGCTAAATTTGTGGATATCCATATTCTCCACCACTTCAAGCCTAACTGATATGCTTTCTATGAGTGACATAATTTTTTTCTCACGAGAGATTTTATTGTACTTGTATTGGAAGGGAGTGTCGGCTTCCTTCTCCAAAAGTTTGTAGAGTTTTGTGGTACTTGCTAGATTTTTATTAAATTCACTTAAGTCCACCTTTTCGCCTGAAAGAACTTGTTTTAAGACAAGGTTACTAGACCTGTAGCAGTTTCTCGCAGCCCTTATAAAATCTTCCCAAACATTGGGAGATGAGATAAAATAATTTACCAAGACGCCAACAAAAATCCCAATAAGGGTACCAATGATACGGTTTGTTGCGTAGTAAAACTTATCTGAGTCGGAGCAAAAACTTGCCACAAAAACTATGCAAGAAAGCTGGGTCATGTCCTTCATCTTAAAAACTACTAAGATGTAAATTGTAAGGAGGATTCCAAGGCCAGCTATTAGGGGCTCCAGGTATTCCTTTACAGAAATTTTAGAAAAGAAATATCCCACCATTACTCCAAAGACGCAGGTGAAGATCCTCTTCTTAAAGTCTTGGAGTGATTCAGACATTGAGGGTTTCATTGTTGAGACTGCAGCTATGGATACAAATATTGCTGAGTCTAGGTCCAAGAGGTAGGAGATGTAGAGGCCAATTACAACTGCAAGGGCTGTCTTAAAAGTACGCATCCCAATCCTATACTTATAGTCGATTTTATTTTTTATTGCCATAAGATCACAACCTTAAAAAATCTAAATAATTTCTACATTTATTTATGCTAATTATATCAAGAATAGGATTAAAAGTACATTTAGTGAATTTATGAAGTTAATTAAATAAAATGATATAATTGTAAATTCTTGGGTAAATATTAGACAAAGAAAAAAGGAGAGTGACATTTATGTTATTGAACTTTGTTGGAAAAAACATTGAACTTACAGAATCTTTGAAGGAAATTGCAGAAAAAAAATTCTCCAGGTTAGATAAATATTTTTCTGAAGAAGTTGAAACAAGGCTTGTTTTCTCTACAATAAAAGATGAACAAACTGTTGAAGCTACAATATTTTTACCAAAGACAATTATTAGGGCAGAAGAAACTACAGACGACATGTACTCTTCAATGGACAACGCTGTGGATGCACTTGCTAGACAAATTAGAAAACACAAGACTAAATTAAAGAGAAGATATCAAAATAACGAAACAATTAGATTTGACGAACTTTTTGATAAAGAACCACCAAAGGAAGAATCAGAACACAAGATTGTAAAGAGAAAGAACTTCGAACTTAACCCAATGGATGAAGAAGAAGCAATCCTACAAATGGATCTTCTAAACCACAATTTCTTTGTTTTCTTAGACGCAGGTACTGATGGAGTTTCTATTGTTTACAAGAGAAAAGATGGAAACTACGGTAAAATTGAAGTTTAATTTAATAATATAAAATTTGAGGGCGCTTAGGCGTCCTTTTTTCTTGTAATTTTTGAGAATTATTATTCAAGAATTAAAATTATTTATATTTTAAGTAAGAAAATTAAGAATATAAAAATTATTATTAATAAATATGAGAAAAAATAGAATGAAAAGGTTTGCTGTGTTAACCTTATATTAAGATAATATATTAAGGAGGACAATTATGAAAAAGAAAATATGTTTATCATTATCGTTATTGTTAGTTGTATCAATGTTTTTAGTTGCTTGTGGAGGTGATAAGACTCCTAAAAACGCTTCCACTAATAATAAAGTTGAATCAAAAGAGCAAGTAGAAAATAAGGGAGACTCAGAAAAAGCTGCTACAGTTGATTTTAAAGCAGAGGAACCTGTTTTATTAACAACAGTTGGACAAAGTGCAGATGTTGAAATGGTTAAAGCTATATTAGATAATTTGACAATAAATTATAATATGAATAATCTAGCTAAAAAAGGAGAAATAGGTGATGCAAAAACTCTAATACTTGCAGTTGGAGGATCATCTAAAGGACTTGGAGCAGCTGGGATTGATGCAAATGCTGAATTAGAGAGAGTAAACGGTCTCATTGAGGACGCTAAGTCAAATGGTGTAAAGATAATAGCAATGCATATTGGTGGAGAAGCCAGAAGAGGTGAATTGTCTGATAAATTTATAAAACCAAGTTTTGAGAATGCTGATTATGCAATAGTAGTTTCTGAAGGCGATAAAGATGGATTGATTAAAGGAATCGGAGAATCTAAAAATGTTCCAGTAGAATACATTGATCAAATGTCTAAAGCCCTAGATTCTTTAAAAGTAGTTTTTAACAAGTAAAAAATAAAAGATTAATATAAAGAAAGGAGTAATTTAATGAATTTTTATTTTAGTATA
Source organism: uncultured Peptoniphilus sp. (assembly GCA_902465645.1). Taxonomy (GTDB): domain Bacteria; phylum Bacillota; class Clostridia; order Tissierellales; family Peptoniphilaceae; genus Peptoniphilus_A. The sequence continues at coordinate 60,823 of CABQNX010000003.1, read as the reverse complement.
GAACTCCTAATATTTGTGGTTATGGTCGCAACTTTCGTTGTTGCGGCTATGGCTTTTAAAATACCGATAGGATTAAGTATGGCTATTGCAGCTATTGCTGGAGCTGCAGTTGGAGGATATGGATTTCCTTTAAGGCATCTTGTAGAAGGTATGTTTTCTTATGTGGATACTATTTTAGTTATAGCTACAGCGATGATATTTATGAAAGTTGTTGAAAAATCTGGAGCTCTTGATGCGATAACAACATCTATAGTTGGCAGATTTCACACTAAACCAGCATTACTCTTAATATTAGTTATGTTAGTAGTTATGTTTCCAGCAATGATAACTGGCTCTTCAACAGCAAGTGTGTTGTCAGCTGGATCAATTATGGCACCAGTTTTAATAATGATGGGAATACCTGCTGTGGAAACAGCTTGTATATTATCATTTGGAGGTATTTTAGGAATGATAGCACCTCCAGTGAATATCCCAGCTATGATTATTGGTGGAGGAGTTGACATACCTTATGTTGGATTTGAAGCACCTTTATCTTTATTAACATTTCCTTTAGCAATTACTTTTGTTTTATATTATGGATATAAATATGCTAAAAACATGGATTATGAGAAGGTTTTACCAAAATTAGACCATGAAATAGGGAAAAAATATGGTTTTAAATTATATTTACCAATAATAGTTGCTATAGCATTAATGGTAATTAATAAAGTAGTAACTGCTATTCCTGATTTAGGTATGCCTCTAGTATTTATTATAGCTTCAATTACAGGATTGTTTACAGGTAAAAAAATCAATGTCTTTGATACATCAAAGGAAGCTATTAACAGTGTCTTAAGTGTATTATCTATTTTAATGGGCGTAGGTATGTTTATACAAATAATGACTTTAACAGGTGTAAGAGGTTACATAGTAAGCGTTTGTTTAAGTATGCCTCAAGGATGGAGATACTTAGCAATGGCAGTTTCTATTCCATTATTTGGAGCTGTATCATCATTTGGAGCATCATCTGTTCTCGGTGTACCTTTCTTGTTAGCTTTAATGTCTAAAGATACTATTATAACTGCAGCTGGAATTTCTTTAATTTCAGGACTTGGAGATTTAATGCCTCCAACAGCTTTGGCAGGAATATTTGCTGCACAAGTTGTAGGATTAAAAGACAATTATTTCCCAGTTCTAAAAAAATGTTTGATACCTTCACTTATAATAATTTTGTGGGGACTACTAATAATTATATTTTCAAATAAGCTAGCACCAATAATTGGTTTATAGGAGGATTAAAATGATCACTATTATTTATAGGATACTTCTTCTAATAGTACTTCTTTTAACTATAACAAATATATTTACAGAGGATAAATTAACTATACAAGTAGATAAAGCTCTTGTTGTAATACCGTTAATTCTTCGATTTCTTATGATAAAGTAAGGAGGATGATTTATTAGATGAAAGCTAACAAAATTACTGCTACCATATGTTTGGTTGTAGCACTAACAATTGCTACTATTACTGGAATTAAATTTAAGAGCTTATCAACAGTTCCAGAGATAACTCCAGGTGAAGGAGTTACAGAAATAAAAAAACTTTCAGATTATTTTGAAGGAATTAAAGGAAGTGCTGGAGATACACCAATATATGTTATGAAAGGTCAAGAAGATGGGGGAAAAGTATTGCTTTTAGGCGGAACACACCCAAATGAACCATCTGGACATTTATCTGCAGTTTTATTTATACAAAATGCTAAAGTAAAAAAGGGAACTGTATATGTTTTACCTTACACAAATAGAAGTGGATTTACTCATAATGACACTCAGGAAGGATCTCCACACGATATGCATTTTAAGACAAAAGATGGAGAAGAAATAATATATAGATATGGTTCAAGAGCTACAAATCCAATTCACCAATGGCCAGATCCAGATGTATATATTCATGCGACATCAGGTCAAAGGTTATCAGGTTCTGAAATGAGAAACATTAACAGAGCTTATCCGGGTAAAGAAAATGGAACATTTACCGAAAAAGTTGCATATGCAATTACAGAAATGGTAAAAAAAGAAGATATAAATTTGACTTTTGATTTACACGAAGCTTCACCTGAATATCCTGTAATTAATGCAACAGTTTCACATGAAAAAGGTATGAATGTTGCAGCTCCAGGGATCATGGCTTTACAATTGAATGGAATTGATATGTCTCTAGAACCTTCCCCTAAAAATCTTCACGGGTTAACACATAGAGAATTAGGAGATTTCACAGATACAGTACCTCTATTAATGGAAACTGCAAACGCTTCTCAAGGAAGGTTGAGAGGAGCAACAAATGAAGAACTAGTCTTAACGGGTAAGGATAAGTTTTATACACGAGCAAATGAACTTGGTATGACTTACGTTCCTTATGATGACAATGGACATCCAATTGAAGAAAGAGTTGGAAGACATCTACAAGGTATAATTGAGTACACCAATTCTTATAACAAAAACTATCCAGATAAATCAATAGAATTTGAAAACTGTCCAAATTATAAAGAATTATTTGCAGATGTTGATAAAAAAGATTTAGGTGGAAAAAATCTTGGTAGATTTATGATTAAGTAAATTATGCTTAATAAAATATATAGAGAGGAGAAACCATGAATAAGAAATTAATAAATAAGATTATTTGCATATTTTTAGTATTCTCACTTATGATTCCTCTTGCTAGTTGTGGAAAAACAAAAAGTAAAGAATCTGATGCAAATAACACTAAAAATCAAACAAATAATGAAGTAGAAGTTGATAAAAATTATTCATCTCTTGACGATTTTCAGTTGTGGGATAAAGATGGAAATTTAACTACGACTGGAAGAGATGACACAGGGAAAAATGCAATAGTATCCTCAGGAAAATATGAAGCATCAAAAATTGGTAGAGAAATCATTAAAAATGGTGGAAATGCAGTAGATGCAGCTGTTGCAGTAGGTTTCGCTTTAGGTTTAACTGAACCAAATGCTTGTGGACCTGGTGGCGGAGGATTTATGATAATAAAATCTAGCGATGAAAATAAAAAACCACTCTTTATTAATTTTAGAGAAAAAGCTCCATCACATGCAAGTCCAGAATTGTGGCAAACTGTCAAAGCTAAAGATGATAAAGGTAAAGAAATAGATAAGGTAATTGGAGATCAAAAGAGTGTGGGAGGTAAATCCTCAGGTATCCCTGGGACAGTTGCTGGTCTAACCTATGCATTAGAAAACTATGGAACAATGTCTTTAGAGGAAGTGTTAAAACCTACAATCGAATTAGCAAAAAAAGGATATACAGTAACGACATCACTTTCAGCTCATATTAATGAAGAATATGGAACTTTAAGTAAATATCCTGAAGCCTCAGACTTATACTTAAAAGAAGATAATGGGATAAAAGTTCCTTATGAAGCAGGCGATGTTATAAAAAATGAAGGTTATGCAAAACTTCTTGAAGTATTAGCTAAGGAAGGCAAAAAAGGATTTTATGAAGGAGAAGTTGCAAATACTATAGTTGAAACTGTAAATAAGTATGGTGGAGTGTTCACTTTAGAAGACATGAAGAATTATGAAGTTGAAACAATGGAACCTATACATTTTAATTATAGAGGATATGATATTTATTCATCTCCATCACCTTCTTCAGGTGGTACAATAATAGCTGAAATTTTGAATATTATCGAAAAATTCGATCTTAAAGATGTAAAGTTTGATTCACCAGAAAGACTTCATATTTTTGCAGATGCATTTTCTTTAGCTTATTCAGATAGAGCTAAATACATGGGGGACACTAAATTTGTAAAGGTTCCAGTAAATGGTTTAGTAAGTAAAGAATATGCAGCTAAACAAGCATCTAAAATAAAGGATAAAGCTATAAATAATCCGTTGCCAGATGATCCATGGATGTTTGAACATGAAGATACTACTCACTTCTCAGTAGCTGATAAAGAAGGGAATATGGTAGCAACTACATTCACAATAAACAGTTTCTTTGGAAGTAAAGTTGCAGTTCCCGGATATGGAATACTTATTAATAATGAAATGGACGACTTTGATGTCGGTGCAGATCATCCTAACTCAATTGCTGGAGGAAAAACTCCATTATCATCAATGTCACCTTCACTACTATTTAAAGATGGAAAGCCTTTTGCAGCAGTTGGTTCACCTGGTGGAACAACTATAATATCTACTATTGTACAAATTATTTCAAACTTAGTAGATTATGATATGACAATGCAAGAAGCTGTAGATGCACCACGAATTAAAGGGTTTAAGGATGCAACAATACAATATGAAAACAGGTTTAGTGAAGAAACTATTAAAGCATTAAGTGATATGGGCCATATTTGTGAGCCAAGTGATGAATTTAATAAAAGTTTTGGTTCTGTTAATGCTGTAAAGTACGAAAAAGATATTTTGCAAGGAGCTGGAGACCCGAGACGAGATGGTAAGGCGCTTGGATATTAATTTACTAAATAATATTATTTAGTAAATTACATTTGAAATTATCAAGATTAATATCAGTAATTAAATATTTTTTATATGTATTCATGTTAAAGGAGTTAAAAACTATGAAAATTACTTATAGTAAAAGAATTGGTCTTGTTTTGCTTTCAGCCATTCTAGCTTTTTCCACTGCCGGATGTGGAAAAGTAAGTACAGAGAATGTTAAAAATCAACAAAAAACAGCTGAAGCTAGCCAAACACAAGTAACAAGTAGTTCGATAGATAAGGAATTATTGAAGAACTATAAATATGGAGATTGGATTTCATTTAATGAAGATGGAAGTTTGAAAAAAGATGATAGAGGTGCAAAGGGTAAAAACGGCGTTGTATCATCTCAAAGATATGAAGCTTCTAAAATAGGTACTTCTATTATGGAAAAAGGTGGAAATGCGGTTGACGCAGCAGTAGCCACTGCTTTCGCTCTTGGAGTTTGTGAACCAAATGCTTCTGGACTGGGCGGTGGAGGATTCGCTACAATAAGAGACGGAAAAACAGGAGAAGTTAAATTCATCGACTTTAGAGAAGTTGCACCTTCAGGGGCTTCTGAAGATATGTATCCTATAGATGCTGATGGTAATGTAACTGATGAATCTAAAATTCACGGTGGAAAGGCTGTTGCCGTTCCAGGAGAAGTCAAAGGATTGTTATATATACTTGAAAGATATGGAACTATGGACAGGAAAGATGTAATGCAACCTGCTATAGAACTTGCTGAAAATGGTTTTTTAGTAACTCCAAAAGCTGAGGTTACTTTTGCTGATGCTTATAAACTGATGAAAGATTATCCAGAATTAGGTAAAATTTATACTAAAAATAATTTACCAGTAGAGAGAAATAATATAGTAAAAAATCCAGACTTGGCAAATACTTTAAAAATTATAGCTGAGAAAGGGGTCGATGGATTTTATAAAGGTGAAGTTGCTGAGTCTATCGTTAATTCAGTAAAGAAATACGACGGAGTAATTACATTAGAAGACTTGGCAAATTATAATATTCATGAAATGGATCCTGTAGAAGGAACATATCATGGTTACAAGATACTATCATCTCCTACACCTTCATCTGGAGGAACTCATTTAATTCAAATTTTAAACATGTTCGAAAATTATGACATGACTAAATATAATTTATATGATTCGAATTATATGCACTTACTTAGTGAAACTTTTAAAATAGTATATGCAGATAGAGCTAAATATATGGGAGATCCTAATTATGTTAAAGTTCCAATTAAAGGTTTAACTAGTAAAGATTATGCGAAGAAATTAGCATCTAAAATTGATATGACTAAGTCTCAAAAATGGGAAGCAGATGATCCTTGGAAATACGAAGGAAATGATACTTCTCATATCAGTTCTGCTGATAAAGATGGTAACATGATTGGCATTACGAAATCAATTAATTATTACTTTGGAAGTGGAGTAGTTCCAGAAGGAAGAGGGTTCATACTAAATAATCACATGGATGACTTTTCACCGATACCTGGAGGACCAAATTCAGTTCAACCTAATAAAAAACCATTGTCATCTATGTCACCTACTATAATATTAAGAGAAGATAATAGCCCATACATGGTACTCGGAGCACCTGGAGGACAATCAATATTTGCTCAACTTTCTCAAGTTATTTCTCATGTAATTGACAATAACATGGACTTACAAGATTCAATAAACTTACCTAGGATATTAGATAATATTGATACTAAAGTTCAATATATGGATGGAATAGACCAAAAAGAATTAGACAAATTAAAAGAGCTTGGTCACGAAATAACAAAAGAAGAAGGAGCTTTTGGTTTCGTTCAAGCTGTTGAATATTTAGAAGATGGAACAATTTGTGGTGGAGCAGATCCATATTCAGATGCTAAAGCAGTTGGATATTAATAAATTATAAAATACCTCTTTTGATAAATCCTAAAAAAGCAGATTCTGTTAAGAATTTGCTAAGATTGTAGACAAACCCAGGAATAATTCCTGGGTTTGTTGCATTTTTAATATATTCATTAAAAAAATCCTTATTAGGATCCAATTTATATAGTAATATTGCTAATTTTTTCATATTTATGCATGCAAATGTAAGTGCAGCTTTCATTTCCATCTTTGCTAGCCCAATCATATTTGTGTATCTAAATCCATGGAATTCTTTTGCACTTCCAAATTGCCTTTCTACTGTTTCTTTTCTTCTTTTATATACTTCTTTTTCTTTGTTGATGTATCTGTACTATTCTGTTTCGTCTAGGTATTTTTGCCAAATGTGTCTTGTGATTACTTTGTGATAGTTTTTACTCTGTGTGCATCTTTTGAGATTTGGGCATTTTTTGCATTGTTCTTTATTGATTTTGTATTCTCTATATCCTTCTCTATTTGTTGTTGTGTATTCTAGTATTTGATTTTCTGGGCATAAGTAACAGTCATAGTATTCATCATATATGAATTCTCTTTTGTAGTAGGGGTTTTCTATTTTTGGTTTTCTTTTTGGTGCTGTGTAAGGAAAGACTGGTTGTATTCCGTCTTCTAGTAGTTTTTTGCCATGGTTGGTGTTTTGTATACTGTATCCATGACTATTTTTTCTGGTTTTAATTTTTTTAGTTTTTCTTCATAAAAGGGTAGTAGGGTTGTGCTGTCATGGAGATTTCCTGGAAATGTTTTGTGACCTAATATCCAACAGTTTTTGTCTACTGATGTTTCTACACAATATGCGAATACTTCTTTGTGTTCTCCTTTATTGAAGATTCTACTTTCTGGATCTGTTGTTGAGACTGTTATTTCTTTTGTTTCTTCTTTTTTATTTTTTTCTTTTAATGGTTTTTTCCATGTTCTTTTCTATCTTCGTCGATTTCTTTGTCTAATTCTTCTTGGTATGCCTTTGCTATTTTCTTGATTTTTTCTTTTTTGTTTTTATGTCTATTGGCATGGGCTTTTACATGTGCGGAGTCTACGAATTGTATTTTTTCATCTACAAATCCTTTGTTCATTGCTTGGCTTAAGATGTTTTGAAATATTTCTTCAAATATGTTTGTATCTTTAAATCTTCTTCTGTAGTTTTGACTAAAGGTTGTGAAATGTGGAACTTCATCGTAAAAGTCTAGCCCTAAAAACCATCTATATGCTATGTTTACTTCTATTTCTTTTATTTTTTGTCTCATACTTTTTATGCTGAATAGGTATTCTATGAATAGTATTTTTATTAGTACTACTGGATCTACACATGGTCTTCCATTGTCTAGTGAGTATTTATCTTCTACTAATTCATAGATGAAATCAAAGTCTATGTATTTGTCTATTTTTCTCAATATTTGATTTTTTGGTACAAGTTGTTCTACTGATATGATCTGTACTTGATCTGTTTTTCTTTTATTGTTTTTTGATAGTATGTGAAACCTACTTTCTTAGTTTATTTTTACCCTTTTTTCTGTAAATTCGTATGATTTCATTAAAAAAGCAGGCTTTTTGCCTGCTTTGTCATCAGTCTGAGCAGATTATGTTAAGAATCTACTTTTTTATATTCTTTTAAGATATAGAATTTTTTTGGCCTACCAACTTTTCCAAAAATATTTTTAACTATGACAATTCTTTTTTCTGTTAAAAATTGTAAGTATCTATATGTACTTTGAAGAGAAAGGCCAGATTTCTCTGATAAAAAATCAACTGTAGTGTAGTTTTTATTATTATATAGTATAATTATTAATTTTTTAAGTGTACTCTCACTTATTCCTTTATCTAGAGGAAAAAGATTATTAATATCAAAATCTATTTTAGAAATAAATTTTTCTTGATTGTTTAATAATTTTAAATGTACTTTTATTCTGGATAATAAATCAGGGGCCTTAATAGGTTTTATTGCAAAATCATTAGCACCAAATTCTATACATTTGTTTGCAACATCTTGATTATCATCTACAGTTAACATAATAATAGGAATATTTTTATCAAGACTTCTTATTTCCTTGATACCAACTAAACCACTTTTTCCAGGCATTCTATAATCAAGTAAAATTAAGGTTGGTTTATTTTCAATCATTTTTTTGATACCATCATCTACATTGTTTGCGACTAAAGATTTCCATCCTTGGCTTTTTATTATAGCAGACAGTGCAAAACAAATGGATTTATCATCATCGATTGACAAAATTTCTACGTCTTTGTTCACGATTTTATCACTTCCTTAAAATAAATTTTAAAAATTGTTCCTTTATTGGGACAACTATCTACTGATATTATTCCTTTATTCGATTCAATTGTATTTTTAACAAAAGGTAAACCGAGTCCTGTGGTATTTTTAGTAGTGTATCCAGATTTCCAAATTGATTTTAAATTGTTTTTATCAATTCCAATTCCATTATCAATAATTTTAAATTCAATATAATCTATGGTATCTTTTTTTATAGAATCAACAATAATTTTAATTGTTCCATTTTCAAGATTCTTTATTGCTTGGTTAGAATTGTCAAGTAAATTTATTATAGATCTTATAAAAAAAACAGAATTTACTTTAATTAATTTATGCGGAATGTTATTACAAATTGTAACTTTGTCATAATAAGGGTAAATAGATATATTCGACATTATCTTGTTCATTATATCACTAGTTGAAAGTATTGAAGTTTTATCTATGTATAAAGTCTGATAAATCATTTCACTCATATTTTCAAGAGAATTTTCAACTTCATTCAAGTAAATATAATCTTGTTTTCTATTTTCAGATTCACAATTCAGCTTCAACAAGCTAACTAATGCTTGAGCAGCTGTAAGCGGGCTATTTAGATCGTGAACCAGATGTCTTGATTCAATATAATTTCTATTTTCTAATTCTTGTAATCTAGATTTATTTTTGATCATTAAATTTTGTTCTCTTAACAAATTCATAGATTTTAAATTATTCTCAGAATTTATTAATGATAAGAGTAACAATTCTAAAGTAAAGAGTAGAACAAATATATAAGTAGTACCTAAATTTATGAATTTGTCCAAATTAAGATATTTAGAAACAAGTTTTATTTCTTGAGACATCTCACCCTTTCCTATAGGAAATTTACTTAGTAAAGGCATAATATCTAAAATTTGAACTGTAAAAATAACCAGTATTATTAAAATTATTTTTTTGAAATTACTGACATAGTTGTAATTTTTGCTACCTAGAAAGCCAATTAGAAATATTAAGGTTAAGGCAGGTATACCTAAATGATATTTTATGTTATGTATTATAAAAATCAAAAAATAAATTATTGGTATTATTAAACAAATTGAAAAAACTTTAATGTATTTTAAAACTTTAATATTTTTCTCTGTGGTTAAAGACTCTCCAATAAAAAAAGCACCAAGATAATGTGGCAAGGCTCTTAAACTATTTAATATTACAAGGCAAGTAGCTGAATTAAAGAGCAATAAGTCATTTTTATATACCACTGCATTATAAGTTTTTTCTAAGATATTAAAAGTTTCTACTTTCAAGAAAAAAGGTAATATTAAACTGACAAAAATAAAAAAACATCCTATCATAAATTTCTTTTTGTTATCAATTCTTATGTACTTTTTCATTTTGCACCCTTATTTTAAAAAAGAAAATTAAATAAATAAATGAAGCTAATAATGTAGTTACGATAAGATACGGATTATAGGAATATTTATAGTATATACTAGATTTTCCGGTTTTATCCCAAACCCAAGGATCAAAAGGCATGCCGTAATCTGACATAAGTTTTTTTATATTTATAAATGAAATTGTTGTAATATTTTTATTCAAAAAGTAATTTATAAGACCTTTTTTTTCATTAAAATTCTCTATGTTTCCCGGTTTATTTAAAATCCCCTCTTTTAATACATAATTTGAATTGTCTTCATCTCCGAATGTAAGATTACCACCAATTGTAATAAAAGCAGACGGTGTATTTTTTGAATTTAAAACTTTGATTTTTTGGGAGACATTTTTCGAGAAATCATCATTTATATATATATTTAAACCTCTATCCATATAATTTTGAATAACATTATTTTTAATTTTGTTTGGTATGTCATCTCCTACATCATTAAAACCACCTAAAGTTACGAGAGCGGAATTTTTACGAATGTATCCATCTTTGTATAAATTATCAATAATATCTGGAAAAGTTAGCTCGCTTTGATTGCTTCCATATGTAGAGGATCCCATACTTGAAATAATAGTTACATCTAGGTTCATAGCTTCTGCTGCAGCTAAACAAGCTATATTTAAACCGGTAAAAGATCCTGTTAAAGCAATACTTACCTTATCGTTTTCTCTTATATTAGCTTCTTTGAAAATTTTTACGACTAATGCCGCAGTATCAGGGTTAGTTACAGTTCGCTTTGCTTCAAGATTACCTAAAGTGGTTGTGAACTCATTATAAGGACTACCTAATAGTCCTGTTTTTTGAAAATCATAATCGTATATTGGTAATCCTATGTTAAGTTTATAATCTTTAACTGCTTGAGAAAATTTTTTCATATTATTTGTGGCTAAAATCTGAGTTTCGTAATAATCATTTTTTTCATATGTTTTCGTTAAATTTATTATCATAAAAGATATTAGCAAAAATATATTTATAATTAATAAATTTTTAATTTTATATTTATACAAATATATCCTCCTTAAAATAATGGAATTGAAAACAACATAATGAATAAAGATATTGTTATTACTACAAAAACTAAAGATAAAATAGAAATTATAAATCCTTGTCTTTCTAGTTGATTTGCAATAATGCCAGGTATTATAGTTCCTATAAGTCCAGGATTATTTGGAAATATATTAAGCTTTATAACAAAGAAATTAATTATAAAGGCAGTTAATATCATTAGTGTAAATCTTCTTCTTCCATAAATTATACAAATTTTTGAAAGCAACTTAACAATTATAAGTGTAATAATAATTATTATAAATGTATATATTAATTTTTGGGGATTGTTCAAATTTAAAGCTATATATCCAGGTACAATAATACCACAAGGTATAATTCCTGTTATATCGCTAAAAATTAAGCTCAAAGCAATTCCTAGTAATATTACATTATCATTCAATTAAGTCACCTCTTTTTCTAACAAACTCAACTATTTGATTGCCACTATTTCCTATATTACCAATGGCAAATATAAAGGTATTTTCATCAATATACAGAGGTAAATCATTCAATTCTTTTATTGTTTTAATATTTTTACAATGAATCTTAGATTTAAGTATATTGGTATGACTTCCCAATAAATATATAGCACTTGGATTTCTTTTATTGGCAAAATCCGCCATCTGTAATGATCGGAATCCTCTGTCAAATCTATTATTAATTAGCAAAATAAATTGTTTTTCTTTAAAATTATATTTTTTTGATAACTTATCATAAGTGAGATTAATTGAGGAAATATCATTTATAGAAAGACCGTTAATGAACAAACCTCCATTTTTTAAACGATATATTGCTAAGTCATAAGGGTCATGTTTATATGTTCTTAGCCCATCCTTGAACTTTTTATAATCAAGACCTAAATATTTACATATATCTAAAGCTAATGCATAGTTTTCAGGAAAATAGTAATTACTAAATTCATTACTAGGATTGGACAAAAAACATTCACTATTCAATTCTAAAGACTTATTCTTAATAATTTGAAAAAAATTTTTGTCGGAAGTAAATAAAACACCATTTTGTGGTATTGTCTTACAAAGACTGTCGCATATTTCTTCGAGACTATTACCCATCACATCAGTATGATCTAATCTGACATTTGTAATTACACCAATATTAGATTTTACCATTCTATTCTGGGAAATAAATTGGAGTTCAGGATCCACTGCCATACACTCTAATACAAGAATGTCAGCTTTCTGTTTATAAGCAAGCCTAACCATCTTTATTTGTTCTTTAATATTAGCATTTCCCAATCTTCTTATAGGCACTTCGTTATTGTTGATATCAATGTATATAGGAACAGTTCCAGTAGTTTTAGAGAACACTTTGTATCCAGAATTTCTCAGTCCAGCATCAATCAATCTTGTCGTTGAAGATTTTCCTCTAGTTCCATTTACATATATTATGTGCTTAAAAGATTTAGAGATTTTTTTAATATAATAATTTTCTAAAATAAGATAAATAATAATAATTATCCATAAAATTAATATAGATATTTCCATAACGCACCCTTTTAAATTATATCACAGAGAAGTAGAATATTATATTCTTGATAGAAGTAAAATAGTTATCAATGATTTATATAAACTAATAATCTTTTATAGTATTAGAATTTTTACATTAGATTTATATTTCATTTACAATCCTCTGTTAGATTATAGGTAATAAAACTTAGGGGGAAAGTATGAACAAATTAAAAAAAGCTTTGTCAATTTCACTTGCCCTAGTGACTTTGGCGCCTTCTCTTGTATTTGCCCAAGAGAAAGATTATGGTAGTGCAAAAAATGTAATTGTGATGATCCCAGATGGGATGAGTGTAGAAGCACTTACAACTGCAAGATGGATGACTAAGGACAAGAAGTTTGTAATGGACGATATGGCAACAGGCCTTGTTAGGACTAACAACGCCAACACACCTATAGCCGACTCTGCTCCAGCAGGAACAGCCATGGCAACTGGCATAAAGACAGAATCTCCTTTTGTTGGTTCTTATCCATCTAAAGACGGCATGCCAGGATTTTCTAACTTTGAAAAGGAAAGGGCTAAGCAACCTATAGCCAACGTCCTTGAAGGTGCGAAGAGAAGTGGAAGATCCACTGGCCTTGTGTCCACATCAAATATTCAACACGCAACTCCAGCTGACTTTTCTGCTCATAATCCTGACAGAAATAACTACGAGGACCTTGGCGAACAACAAGTTTACCAAGACATGGACCTTGTCCTAGGTGCTGGTAGCACTTATTTAAGTAAAGAAACTAGAAAGGACAAGGAAGATCTTATTTCTGAAATAAAAACAAGGGGTTACGATTACGTGACTACTAAGGAAGGTCTAGAAGGATCAAAGGGCAACAAACTTTGGGGGCTTTTTGAAGACAAGTCCTTCCCTTATGAAATAGATAGGGACAAGACTACAAAACCTTCACTTGCAGAAATGACTGACAAGGCTCTAGAAGTTTTATCAACAAATGACAAGGGATTTTTCCTAATGGTTGAAGGTTCTGAAGTTGACTGGGCTGCTCATGCCAATGACCCAGTTGCTCTTATACACGAAATCAAAGCCTTTGATGATGCAGTAAAAGTTGCAAAAGATTTTGCTGATGAAAAGGGCGACACAGTAATTTTAATTGCTGCTGACCATGGAACTGGTGGAATAACTTTTGGCCACAGAAACATTTCCAAGGGTTACGACAAGGCTCCTCTTGATGAGTTTACAAAAGTAATTTCATCTGCAAAAATTTCTGTGACAAAGGCTGCTGAAGAAGTGAAGGAAGACAAGTCCAATGTGGAAGAAGTAATGGAAAAGCACTTTGGTGTAAAGGACCTTACAGAAGAAGAGTTAAATCTTATTAAGACTGAAAAGGACACTGGCTCAGCAATGGGAAGAGTTATCTCAGCAAGAAGCCATATTGCTTGGACAACTGGAGGTCACGTTGGTGGAGATGTAGGACTTTATTCTTACTCAACTGCCAAGGATGTTAAGAGACTTATTGGAACAGTTCACAATTATGAAATTGGAAGATACGTGGAAGATGTACTTGACATTGACCTTGATAAGTTGACAGAAGAACTTTACCAACCTATAAGAAGAGGCTTTGAAGAAAAGGGAGCCAAGGTTGAATTTAAGGTAAAGGGACCAAATGATTACGAAGCTATAGTTACTAAGGGATCTGATAAGATTATCTTCCCTGTTTCAAAGAACTACGCTATAAAAAATGGTGAAAAAGTAGAACTTGGTGGACTTACAATTTACTCCACAAGAGCTGTCTATGTACCACAAACAGCCTTTGACCTAGTAAAATAAATTTCTTAAATTCTTATTCATAAAAATAATAAAAATAAATCCTCAAAAAAAGACCTGCAGTTTTAATTTCTGCAGGTCTTTTGCCATTTAATTTTAAATTATTCTAGAGTTGTAGTTTCAATCCTAGTTTTATTTTTCTTACCAGTCTTAACAACAAAGATTGCGTAAGCAATAGCTAGGACACCAGCTGCTGGATAGGCAATAGTAAATGGCAAGCCAAGTCCAAGCTTCTCAACACTAATAATAAATGCGAAAACTATAAATGTGTAGAAGATCCCTGGTATCAAAGTTATTAAATAATTTTTGCCAGTGTTGATTAAATAAATTGTGGCAACTGCTAGGGCAAAGATTGCTACAAATTGGTTTGTGAATCCAAAGTATCTCCAAAGCATATTAAATCCATTTGGGTTTGACTTAGCGAAGAAGAGAATTGCTATTGCAGGTATAAATAAAACTGCTGCAAGGCCAGCCCTCTTTGCGCCAGATCTTTGGTCAATGTTTAATTCTTCAGAGATTATTAGCCTTAAAGACCTAAAGGCAGTGTCACCAGAAGTGATAGGAAGTGCTATTACTCCAAGAACTGCAAGTAGTCCTCCAATGTCTCCCATAAAGTATTTTGAAATTTCTCCAACCATTAGGGTTCCAGCTGTATCAAGTGGAGCTCTTCCAGTTGAGAAGATTACCATGGCACCAGCTGCCCAAACCATTGCGATAAAACCTTCGGCAATCATAGTTGAGTAGAAAGTTGTCTTTGCTTCTTTTTCTGATTTAACAGTTCTTGACACAAGAGTAACTTGTGAACCGTGGAAGCCTGATAGGATACCACATGCAACTGTTATAAAGAAGGATGGGATAAATCTTTGACCAAGTGGGTGTTCTGCAAGTAGGCCGTAATTTGCAAAAGAAAGGTCTCCAGAGCCCTTAACAAAGATTCCAATAAAGACTCCAATGGCAGAGATAATTAAGAAGGCACCAAATAATGGATATATTCTTCCAATTAACTTGTCAATAGGAAGTACAGTTGAAAGGATGTAGTAGGCAAAGATCACTGCGTAGATAATCCAAATAACATTAGAATCTACCCCAACCTTTAGAACGTCATTGGCAATTAAGTCTCCAGGTGTGTAAACAAAAACTACACCAGTTAAAAGAAGTAGGATGGCAATAACAATATTATAAAATTTACGAACGCCGTCGCCAATATACTTACCAACAAGCTTTGGCACTTGAGACCCGCCATTTCTCATAGAGATGAATCCTGTCATGTAATCGTGGACTGCACCTGCGAAGACACAACCTAATGGGATTGCCAAGAAGGCAATTGGTCCAAATAAAATACCTTGGATAGGTCCAAGTATAGGGCCAGTTCCTGCAATGTTAAGTAGGTTGATAAGCCAGTTTTTCTTTTCGCTCATCACTACATAGTCAACTCCGTCAGCTTTTGATACTGCTGGAGTAGGTCTATCGTCTGGTTGAAGTTGTTTTTCTACATATTTTGAGTAGAAAAATCCTCCAACAAATAAAATAATAATTCCAATAATAAATAGTAACATAATTTCCTCCCTTTACTTTTATTATTTCCTATAAGATTATAGGGGAAGACCAAGTCAATTACAAGAAAGTTGATGCTTGATGGTGATCTATTGAGCCTTAGTTGAGAAAAAAATATGAAAAACTTTTACGAAATTAAAAAAAGGTCCACTATATTGGACCTAAAGTTAAATATTCGAAAGTTAAAGTCTACAAAACTTATAAAAATGATGAAAATAAAAAATAGATTTATTATTAGGAAGTTAAATTTATTTATGACCTATATAAGCTTTAATTTTCTGCAAAATTACATTTCAATAGAATTAAACTCATTCTCCACATATAACTTTTTAAAAGATCCAAGACCTATTGCAGAAATAATAATGTCTATGTCCTCATGACCCTTAAAGAAGAGGTCAAGAGTGGGGTTATAAAAAATAGATATATTAGAGACTTCTACTTTTTTATACCTTTTTGTGTCTTCATTATCCCTTGTTGAAATGTCAAAGTCAAAAGTGCCCACAGAGCAGCAAGATGCCTTGACGTCCACATCAGGATTTACAAAAATTTTACTTATATTTTTCTTTTTCAAAAAGGCCAGAGCCTTGTCACTTAATATAAAATTCATAAGACCTCCTTAAAAAGTCTTTTAAGTTTTGCTTAAAAAGTTAACATATATAATTAATCTTATTTCAATTATAAGTCTAAAAATAAATCACAACAAGTTAAGATTGTTTAGGAAAAAGTTAAGTCAGAAAATTGCAAAAAAAAAGAAGGTATAAACCTTCAGATAAAAAAATGGTCGGGGTGAGAGGATTCGAACCCCCGGCCCCATGGTCCCAAACCACGTGCGCTACCAAACTGCGCTACACCCCGACGACAGATTCACATAAATGAAAACTTGAATTTTATTTTCGAACAAATACTATTATAGCATGTAAAAAATATTTGTCAAAGCTTTTTTACAAAAAATTTAAAATCTCAAAAGCTATCTAAGCCATTATACTTGAAATCTAATAAAAATACAACTAAAATAATAGTATTATGGGAAAGGAGCTAAGATGAAGGCTATTATTTTTGATTTAGATGGAACTCTAGTTGATTCTATGAAATATTGGAGAAGTGTTTCTCGTGACTTCATGAAGACCAAGGGAATAGATATAGAAGATGAGATCCAGCACAAGATGACGACAATGAACTTGGACGCATCCTTAAAGTACTTAAAAGACTACTATAAATTAGAAGAAAGCTTTGAAGAACTCATGAGAGACTTTAGCAGGACTGTTGAAGATTTTTATAGGAACAAGGTTGAAGCTAAAGAAGGATGTCTTGAAATTTTAAAATATTTTAAGGACAAGGGGATGAAGGTTGTAATAGGAACATCAACTGCAGCCCACTTCGCCAACATAGTTATAGAAAAATATGGGATAGATAAGTTTATCGACGGCCTCTATACAGCTGACTCAGTGGGACACCTAAAGGCAGAAGAAGAATTTTACACTTCAATTGCAGAAGAACTTGGAGAAAGACCAGAAGATGTGTTTTTAGTTGACGACTCTTACCTTGCCCTAAGGACAGGAAAGAAGGCTGGTCTTGAAGTTATTGGGATTTATGACGAGAACTCCAAGGACACTTGGCCAACAATTGTTAGTGAAAATAAAAATTCTGTCAATAAACTAATAGAAATGAAAAACTTATGAGATTATTTTTATTTTTTGCGGTGAGGATAATACCTGCCTTTATAATTACTTTCCTTGGCTTTTCCCTTATAAGAGTTAACTTCTTCAACCACAGGAAGAAAAATTCCACAGGCTTTAGAGAATTTTTGTTAAGCCTTTTTGCAGCCTACCTAGTTTTTTTGGCCATAATGCTTTTTATGCCCAACTCCTACATAGCAGGTTCTGGAATAAATTTGACTAACGAAAACTTTGACTTTGTTGGCAATTTCAAAGATAGATTATCATCAGGAGCCTGGGGAGTTAACCTAGTTCCATTTAGGACGATGAAAAACTATATAAAATATTCAGGCTTTACCCACACACTTACAAATATACTTGGAAACATAATAATTTTTATCCCCTTTGGAATTTTAGTGCCAGAAATTTTTCCAAAGTTTAGGAGATTATTAAAAATTATAAGTTTATCCATTGCCACATCCTTTTTTGTAGAATTTATCCAATTTTTTATTGGAAGGTCAGTGGACATTGACGATTTGATTTTAAATGTTTTGGGATCTTTTATTGGTTATCTTATTTGGGAGAAGATTTTAAGATATAAATTTGCCAAGAAGAAGAGAAAGAAGAGGAGACCAAGGCCCTCTAAAATTGACAAAGACTAACACATCTAGTATAATTTTAGTCTAAGTAAATATGGGGGCGAAAATGGTTTCGACGGGGATTTTGAGCTTAAAGTAGCGAGTCGTTGATGGATCACACAACGTAAAAATGGTCTATTAAAAAATAAACGACGAAAATAATTTCGCACTAGCTGCCTAATTAGGTAGCAATCCGGCCAGACACCGCGATCTGCAACCGGGTTTCAAATTAGCGGGCAAACGAACTCTGTGATGCGTCATAGCAGAGGGGGTTTATGGCGATACCCTGTGTGAGTTTGACACTCTAGTAATACAGGGGAAAACTAAAGAGGAGTCTGCACTCGGAGAATCTTTCTGTAAGAGGTCTTCGGACGTGGGTTCGACTCCCACCGCCTCCACCAAAGCAAAGTCATTCTTGTGAATGGCTTTTTTATTTTGCAAAAATTTTTCAATTTAAAAAGGGACTTAAGATAATTTAAGTCTCTTTCTATCTTTATTCATTTTTAGTTATATTCTTAATTTTATTTGGCAAATAAAAATATCTTATGAAGACTTTAGTAGTCTTTCATACTCTTCTATTAACTCCACTGGTATTACAAAGTTAAAGTAGCCGCCACTTTTAGACAAGAAGAGATACATCAGTCCAAGTCTTGTGAATTTTTTCATGTTGACGTAGACGTTGACGTCACCGTAGTCTACGGCTCCGTTGTAAAAGTCGTAAAAGGATTTGTGTTCCTTCTCGTCAAAGGAAAGTAGTGTGTCTTTAAACTTTGATAAAATCATCTCGTGGATTGCATCTATTTCTTCTCTCTCACTTAGTCCTTCAAGTCCAAGTTCATAAGAACTTGCGATGAGCTTTCTCTGGTCCTGGTCTAAAGCTTCTACAATGGGGTATAATCTATCTATAGGCAGTTTGTTAATGCTTTCAACTTTAAATAGTTTTAATAAAAAATCGCTCATGTTTCACCTCGTATTTATTATACATGAAATGAGCAATGGGAGGAAATATGTCACAAATTAAAAAACTTTCAGATGGCGTTTATTGTAAAATTATTCCACTTAAGGGTAACCCCTTAAAAAGTATCAATATTTACATGGTTAAGTCTAAGGGCGAGGCCATGATTGTGGACACAGGCTTTAACACCGAAGAAATTAAAAGTGAGATGCTTTCTTTTATTAAGGACATGGAAGTGGACTACGACAAGACAATTTTATTCTTGACCCACCTTCATTCTGACCACACTGGTCTTGCTTCATGGTTTCATGAAGAGCTTGGCATTGATATTTACATGGGAGATATTGACTACAGGATGATGTCTTCTATGGCAGATGCAAACTCAAAGAGATGGAAGGAAGTTATGGACACTACTCACATCCAAGGCCTTGAAGAAGACAATTTAAAAATAGAAGAACACGCTGGTTTTATTTACAGACCTAAGTCAGAATTCCCCTATGTGTCCTTCAATCCAAATTATATTTTAAAGGTTGGGGACTTTACCTTTAAGGGGATGGACTTTTCTGGTCACACTCCTGGCATGGTTGGCCTTTATGAAGAAGATAGAAAGATTTTATTCTGTGGCGACCACCTCTTGGGAGATATCACTCCAAATATAACTTTTTGGAACTTCACAGTGGGCGACAGTCTAGGAAGATATCTTAAAAATATCGAGAAATTGAGGGACCTTCCAATTGATCACTTGTATTCTTCTCACAGGGCCATTATCGAAGATGTGCCAAAGAGGATTGATGAATTGAAGGCCCACCACCAGCACAGGGTGGATGAAGCTTACAAGACTTTAAAGGAAAAGGGCAAGTGCACTGTTAGGGATATTGCCATGAACATGACTTGGGACATGAGAGCCAGAGACTTTTCTGAATTTCCAAATACACAAAAGTTTTTCGCAGCTGGTGAAGCTCATGCCCATCTTGAACACCTAAGGGCAATAGGCAAGGCTGACTTCGAGTGGACTGATGACGGAGTCCTTTTATACTACGCAAGGTAAAATTTATTTGATTTAAGAAGCTACAAGTCATAAAATATTTATGGATTAGTAAGTAAATAATTGGAAGAAATAAAATTTGGAGTGAATTATGAAAAATTTAGTTTGTAAATACAAGGATAAAGTTTTAGAATCTGGCGGAGAAACTATTCTTTGTGGAATTGTAAATGTTACACCGGACTCCTGCTCTGATGGAGGCAAGTGGTATGGCAAGGACAAGGCTGTCAATAGGGCCCTTGAACTTATAGAAGCTGGAGCTGGCATGATAGACCTTGGTGGCGAATCAACAAGACCAGGCTCACACTATGTAGAAATTCAAGAAGAAATAGAAAGAGTTGTTCCAGTTATAAGGGAATTAAAGACAAAGACTGATGTGCCTCTTTCTATTGACACATGGAAGGCTGATGTTGCTGAAGCAGCAATTGAAGCAGGTGTTGACTTTGTAAATGACATCACAGGTTTTATGGGAGATCCAAGAATGGCAGAAGTAGTGGGCAAGAGTGACGTTGGTGCAATCTTGATGTTTAACCCAAAGATTGCAAGGCCAAACCACAAGTCCAGTGCCAACTTTCGATCCTTTGGCGGAGAGGGAGCCTTCACTGAAGAGGAATTGAAATCCTTTGAAGACATGGATGTTGTGGAAGTTATGAAAAAATATTTGTCAAAATCTCTTGAACGTGCAGAAGCAAATGGAATCTCAAGGGAAAGAATTATGCTTGACCCAGGAATTGGCTTTGCCCTTACAAAAAAGGAAAATTTAAAATTAATTGATAAAATTGATGTACTAAGAGACATGGGTTGCTTTACCTTCCTTGGAGTTTCAAGAAAGAGATTTATCGCAAATATTTTAAGTGAAAACAATATTGATGCTGACGGTAATAGTGAAGAAGGTTTTGAAAATAGGGACGAGGCTTCAGCAGCCCTTACGACTATTGCAGCTTACAAGGGTGTAGAAGTTTTAAGAGTCCACACAATGAAGCATCATCTTCTTGCAAAACTCGTTGCAGATTCAGTTAGACTAAATCAAGTAATAGAAGATGTAATTTTTAAAGCTTATTCACTTTAAATTATTTTTCATTAGATATATAATATTATTTATTAATAGAAATTAGGGGGAAATTATGGCACTAATAGAAGAATTAAAAGTAAAAGTTAGAGAATCAAAACCAGAAATAGTATTTCCAGAAGGAAACGACAGAAGAATCTTAAGAGCAGCAATTAGACTTAACGACGAAGGAGACATTAAGCCAATCGTTCTTGGAGACGAAGAAGAACTTAAAGCTCTTGCAGAAAAAGAAGGCGTTAAACTTGGAAATCTAGAAATCCTTAATCCAGAAACTTATGCAGGAAAAGACGAAATGGTTAAGGCTTTCGTAGAAAGAAGAAAAGGAAAAGTTAACGAAGAACAAGCAGCAGATATCCTAAAAGACAACAACTACTTTGGTACAATGCTTGTATATATGGAAAAAGCTAAGGGACTTGTATCAGGTGCAGCACACACAACTGCAGATACAGTAAGACCAGCTCTTCAAATTATCAAAACAAAACCAGGCTACAAGAGATGCTCAGGTGCCTTCATTATGATTAGAAATGAAGAACTTTACCTAATGGCAGACTGTGCAATTAACACAGACCTTGACGCAGAAGGCCTAGCAGAAGTTGCAGTAGTATCAAATGAAACTGCAAAACAATTTGGTATCGATCCAAAGGTAGCAATGCTTTCTTTCTCAACTCACGGATCAGCTTCTCACGAAAGAGTAACAATGGTAGCAGAAGCAGCTAAGATGGCAGCAGAAAGAAATCCAGAAATGGCAGTTGATGGAGAACTTCAATTTGACGCAGCCTTCATCGAAAGAGTTGCAAAGAAAAAAGCACCAGATTCAAAAGTAGCAGGTCACGCAAATGTATTTATCTTCCCTAACATTGAAGCAGGAAACATTGGCTACAAACTTGCACAATACTTTGGTGGATTCAAGGCAGTAGGTCCAATCCTACAAGGACTTAACGCACCAGTAAACGACCTTTCAAGAGGTTGTGTAGAAGACGAAGCTTATGCACTAGCTATCATAACAGCAGCACAAGCAGTTCTTTAATAAAAGATAGACTTAAAGACTTCCTCAGGGGAGTCTTTATTTTTATGTTTTTAATATATATAATGATGGAAAGTAAATTTTAGTTAAAAGAGTAGGTTGTAAAGATATGGAAAACAAAAAGTGGAAGATTTTTTTAGTAGAAGATGACAAGGTGATTGCAGAAGAAATTGAAAGGCACCTCAATTTTTGGAATTATGAAATAAAAATTGCAGAGGACTTTCAAAATATTTTTGATGACTTTAAAAGCTTTCATCCTGATTTAGTTTTAATGGATGTAACTCTTCCCTTTTACAATGGCTATCATTGGTGCAAAATTATTAGAAAAAATTCTAAAGTTCCAATTTTATTTATTTCAGCTGCTGATGAAAACTTAAATTTGATAATGGCAATGGATCTTGGAGCAGATGATTATTTGACTAAGCCCTTTGAACTAGAGCTGCTACAAATAAGAATAAGAGCCTTGCTAAGAAGGGCTTACGAATATATCGAGACAAGAAATATTTCTTACAAAGATATAAGTCTTGACTGCGACAAGATGATTATCTCAAGAGAAAACAAAGAAATAGAACTCACGAAAAATGAATTTAAAATTTTAGAAATTCTCTTGGAAAAGCCAGGCAAAGTTGTTAATAGAGATGAAATTATTGATAAAATTTGGCAAAGTGACTCTTATATTGACGACAACACCTTAACAGTAAATGTAATGCGTCTAAGAAAAAAGCTAGAAGATATAAATATTTTTGACCTAATAAAGACTAAGAAAGGAGTAGGCTATTATGTCCCACCTGCCAATTAAAAGTTTTATAAAGAGAGAAAAATTCACATTAATTCTTGGGCTTTTCATATTTTTTTATATCCTGGGAACTTATTTAATTTTTGAATTTGATAGAGATAAGTCCATTTACATAGCTTTTTTATATTTATTTTTATTTTTTATTTATATGGTTTTTCTTTACTCCATAAGAGACCGTGATTACAGAGAAGAAATAGATCTTTTAAATAGAAAAGACTACGAAAAAATACTAGAACTTTATGAGTCTCCATTATCAAAGGCTCTTTATAAAAGTGCAGAAGAAAATAAAAGAATTAAAGAGATTGGAGAAAAGAAAAGAGCAGATGTAAAAAACTACTTAACTATTTGGACTCATCAAATAAAATCTCCAATATTTGCATTAAAACTTTTGCTCAAAAAAGATGAAATAAACAAAATAGATTGTGAAAAAGAGATTTTTGAAATCGAAGAGTATGTGGGAAATATTTTAGGCTATGCAAGGATGAATGCAGATAGCACGGATTATGTCTTTAGCAAATACAGTTTAGATGAAATTATTAAGGGCGTAATTAGAAAATATTCAATTCAGTTTATTGGAAAAAATAATAAGGTAGACTTTTTTGAAACGAATAAAATAATTTTAACTGATGCCAAGTGGTTTTCTTTTTTATTAGAGCAAATTATTTCTAATGCAATCAAGTACACGCATAATGGAAGGATTGCAATTTATTTAGAGAAAAATGAACTTGTAATTGAAGATAATGGAATTGGAATAATGCCAGAAGATTTGCCACGAATTTTTGATGCAGGATACACTGGTTACAACGGTAGGTTGGAGAAAAAGTCAACGGGACTGGGACTAAATCTCTCAAAGAATATTGGGAAATCTTTAAGAGTGACATTGAGGTGTGAGTCAGAGCCAAAGCTTGGCACAAAGATGTTTATAAATTTAAAGGATATTTTGGATTAGGGTGCTTAGCACTCTTTTTTATATCTTACAAAAATGTCACATTAGAGCTCTATTTGTTATGTAAATAAAAGGATTTATTTTTTTGTACAATTTATAATGTAGGAAGAGGTGAGAAAATGATAAAGAAAATATTTAAAGGGATTTTAATTTTTTTAGTATCCCTTATTATTCTTATAGGGATTGGAGATTTTTTGTGGATTAATCTTCCGAAGTTAAGTGCAAGAAAAAATATTTCTGATATAGAAGAATATGGCAAAGAGGTAAGTGAGATAAATTTAGATGACAATGTGAAAGTTGTTGGACTTGGGGAAGCGACTCACGGAAATTCAGACTTTCAAAATTTAAAGTTAGAAGTTTTAAAGACCTTAGTTGAAAAAAATAATTTAAAGACCTTTGCCATTGAAGCTGATTTTGGCGAAGGAATGATAATTAATAATTACATTCATGGGAACAAAAGAGATGAAAATATTTCAAGAATTTTCTCTTTTAATATTTATCACACAGGGAATATGAATGATCTCATAAATTATATGTTTGACTACAACCAAAAAGCAAAGGATGAGGACAAACTTTCTTTTTACGGCTTTGATATGCAAAATCCTGAAAAATCTATTGAATTAATTTTAGATTATTGTAAGGAAAATAATATTTTACAAGAAAGAGACTTAGAAAAAGAATTTTCCTTTATTAAAGATGAAAAATTTAAGATTTCACAGATAAAAGATAAGGAAGATTTGTTGTTGGAAATAAAAGCTCATGTCGACAGCCTATCTTCTAACTCTGCAAGGCTTATTTCAAGAGCTCTTACAAATGTCTTAGACAGTGTAAAATATTATGAATTAGATTTTGATGATTATGTAAAAGTAAACAATGTTAGAGATGAGCTTATGGTTGGAAATGTTAAGTGGATAAGTGATTTTGAAAAGGCAAAGGGAAATAAGATGCTTTTAATTTCTGGTCACAATGGTCACATTGCAAAAAGTGAAAAGTTTTATGAGCCAATGGGTTCTCACTTAAAGAAAATTTTTGGAGAAAAATATTTTATTATTGGAACTGACTTTTATAAGGGAATTGTAAATATCAATGTGGCTGGTCCAGATAACAAGAGGTCAAACCATGTCTTTGTATCTGCGGATCCTTTAGCTTACAGTGCTAGAAAATTTAAGGGAAAATATTATTTAGATTTTACAAAAGTTAAAGATGGGGAAACTTTTGACCTTATAAATAAAGAAATCAACATGATAAGTTTGGGCGAAGGATATTCTCCTCTTATGAAATTCATGCCAAGGACTTATAGGGTAAAGGAAGTCCCAAAAGATTTATATGATGCAATGATCTTTGTTTATTATGCAAAGCCAATTGCTGTTAATTATTAAGAGTATTTATGAAAGAGATGGAAGATGTTAGAAGTTCAAAATATAAAAAAGATATACCGAAGTCGCTTTGGAAAAAATGAGCTTGAGGCTCTAAAGTCAATTAATTTTACTGTTGAAGCTGGGGAGTATATTGCCATAATGGGAGAGTCTGGAAGTGGAAAGACAACTTTATTAAATATTTTAGCTTTACTTGACAGACCAATTTCTGGAAAAGTAATTTTAATGGGCAAAGATTTACAAGAAATAAAGGACAGCGAAATGGCAAAGTTTAGAAGAGAAAATTTGGGATTTGTCTTTCAAGATTTTAATCTTCTTGATAACTTCACTGTTAAAGAAAATATTTTATTGCCCCTAGTATTGTCCGATGAAAAAATTTCTGTTATGGAAGAAAAATTATTAAAAACTGCAAAAAAGTTAAATGTATCGGATCTATTAAATAAGTATCCCTACGAAATAAGTGGAGGGCAAAAGCAGAGGACTGCAATTGCGAGAGCACTTATAAGTGACCCAAAAATTTTACTTGCTGATGAACCAACGGGAGCTCTTGATAGCAATAGCACAAGAGAACTTTTAAAGGTTTTTAAAGACTTAAACCAGGATAATGAGACTATACTTATGGTAACTCATTCTATCATGGCTGCATCAGAGGCTAAGAGAGTTCTATTTATAAAGGATGGAGAAATTTATCATCAAATCTATAGGGGCGAGAGGACTTCCCTTGATATGCAAAAGAAGATTGCAGACACAATGCAGATGTTACAAAGGAGTTGAGAAAATGAAATCACTTTACTCACGACTTGCCCTTTCTGGAATTAAGAGAAATAAAAAAGTTTTTATGCCCTTTATTGGAACAATAATTTTTCTTATTGTATTAAGCTCAATTTGCTTAAGTCTTGTTTTAGATAAGTCTCTTGCAGGTGCAAAGGGAATGGAATCAATGAAAATCATTCTATTTTATGGAGTAATAGTTTTATCAATCTTTTCGCTTATAATGCTTTCTTCTGTATATTCTTTTATTCAAAAGAGAAAGTTAAAGGAGCAAGGACTTTACTTAATACTTGGACTTGAAAAAACACATCTGAGAATAATTTTATTTTGGGAAATAATTTATATTATTATTTTTTCTATACTAACGGCAAGTATTTTTAGCCTTGCCTTATACAAATTATCTCTTGGAATTTTTTTGATGCTGACAAATAATTCCATAAATATTTTTGAGGGTGGATTTTTTAATAATTTTTTGGCTGTAGCTCTTGTAGATTTAATATTTATTGCAATATTGATTTTTGTATTTGTAATTCAGATTATTAAGATGAGAAATTATTCTCCAATAGCTTTGGTAAATGAATCCAAGGCAGGAGATAGGAAAAATAAATTTACAAAATTAATTGCCTTGCTGGGAATAATTTTTATTGCAGGAGGATATGCCATAAGTTTAACTACAAAAAATCCAGTACAAGCTTTTTTTAAATTTTTTATTGCGGCGACTTTAGTAATAATTGGAACTTATTTTGCTTTTTCAACTATAGTGACTCTATTTCTTGAACTATTAAAAAACAATAAGGATCTATATTACAAGAAAGAAAATTTTTTATCTGTGTCAGGGCTTTTGTACAGAGTAAATAACAATTCTAGATCTCTTGCAAATATTGCAATACTATCCACAGCTTTTACAATAGTTTTAACATCAGGGATAAGTCTCTATGCAGGCATAGGAGATGTAACTAATAGATTATTCCCAGCACCCTTTGCCATAAGGACTGAGGAAGAGTCATTAAGTATAAAAAACTTAGATAAGTATAGAAATAATATCAGAAGTTTATTAGCTGATAATAAGATTAAGGGAAAGGTAACTACAACTTATGAATGGTCCATTCCACTTATTAGAGATAAGAATAAGCTAAAGGTAATGACAAAAAGAGAATGGACTAATGCAAATTTAAAAAAAGACATAATTTCACTGGATATAATTTATAGTCCTGACATGAAATTAGACTTTAAAGGAAAGGATTTAATTTATTTTAAAGAAGACAATAATGAGGAATTTATAAAGAATTTGGGATTCAGCGCAAGGCAAGTATCCAATGAAACAATAGATATTCCCTTGGAAAGTGTGCAGACCATTTTTGAAAAAAATAAAATATTAGCAAAAGATTATGAAACTGCAATTAAAATTTGTGAGAAATTAAATTATAAAGAAAACACCTCTATATCAACTCCAAATATAACAACTTTGATAAAGGGAAACTTGCCAGAAGATTTTAATAATTTACTTAATGAACACATGGATGACATTAAAGTAAATCCAAATCAAAAACTCACAATAATAGACAGACAGCAAACGAAGGAGGAGTTTTTAAGTGACTATGGAGTAATATTTTTCGTTGGCATAATTCTTTCCTTTGCATTTTTAATAACAATGGGACTTGCCATATACTACAAGTTTCTCACAGAAGCCTATGAAGACGTAGAAAGATTCAAAATTTTAAGAAAGCTTGGACTAGATGAAGTTGATGGCAAGAAAATTATAAGAAAACAAATGGCGTGGCTTTTGTTTTTGCCAATAGTTTTCTGTCTCATTCACACATCCTTTGCTCTTCCTGTTTTGCAAAAATTTTTAATGCTAATAGGGCTTATGAATACAAAATTATTTATTAAATCAATGATTTTTGTATTTCTTATTTATATAATTTTTTATCTTGCCATATACAAATTCACAGAAAAAATTTATATAAAAATAGTTTTAGAAAAATAAATCTCTTTATTGATTTATGTAACACAATGTAATACAATCACCTTAGAGGTGATGGATATGAAAACTGTATCTGTTAGGTTAAACGCTGAAGAGGAGAGGGCCTTTACTGCTTATGCCGATCTTATGGGCGAACCTCTTTCTACTCTTTTCAAAAGATTGATGGAAGAGAAACTTGAAGATGAGTTCGACATGAAGGTGGCTGAAGACTTTCTTGAAAGAGAAGCTAGGGGCGAAGTTGAGTATATTACGCATGAAGAGTTGATGAAGGAACTAGATTTCTGACATGTATGATTTAATTTATGATAAAAAATATTTAAAAAGTTTAAAAAAGTTAGATATACAAGCTCAAAAAATTATAACTAACTGGGTAGAAAATAATTTGTTAAATTGCGAAGAGCCTAGATTTTTTGGAAAACCCCTCACTGGCAACTTCAAAGGTATATGGAGGTATAGGATTGGTGCCTATAGGCTCCTAGCAAAAATTGATGACGACAAGTTAATAATCTTCGCCATTGATGTAGGACACAGAAAAAATATTTATTCATAAGACTTCCCTAGGGGAGTCTTTATTTTTTTGCCTTTTGTTTATATAATTGATTTAACAGTTTATAGAAGTAAACCAAGAAGGAGGATATTTATGTCTAAGCTTAGGGATGGAATTTATGGACTCGCCATAGCTGATTCTCTTGGCGTGCCCTTTGAGTTTAAGAAAAGGGGGACTTTCACTTGCACAGGCATGGTGGGTTTTGGAACTTGGGATCAAGTTGCTGGGACTTGGTCTGATGATACTAGCATGACCCTTGCCACTTGCAAGTCTATAAAGGATAAAAACAAAGTTGATGTCGAGGATATTAGAAAAAATTTTGAGGACTGGATCTTTGAAGGTGAGTTCACTTGTCATGGAGAGACATTTGATGTGGGGATGACAACAAGAGATGCTTTAAGTGAGGGTCACGGGATTGATGATTTTTATGCCAATGGAAATGGGTCTCTGATGAGGATTTTGCCCCTTGCCTTTACTGATGCCAGTGATGAGGAAATTGAAGCTGTATCAAGTATCACTCACGCTCACGAGATTTCTAGAAAGGCTTGCCTAGATTATGTCCACATAGCGAGAAAGTTAATTGGGGGAGAAAAATTAGAAAACCTTGGTCTTGATGGAATAAAAAATAAGTCTGAAGATGAGATTGAGTCAACGGGTTTTGTCCTCCACACTCTTGAGGCATCTCTTTGGTGTCTTTTAAATACAAATTCTTATAGGGAAGCAGTCCTAAAGGCAATAAATCTTGGCGATGACACAGACACTACTGGAGCAGTAACTGGAGGATTGGCAGGAATTATCTATGGCTTCGATGAATTCCCAAAAGAGTGGGTGGATGAATTGAAGAACAAAGAAATGATTGAGGAGTCTTTATTCTAAAGTAATAAAAAATTTGAAACTTATAAATTAATTAATAAGTTAAATAAAAATTTAAGAAATGTAATTTATAAAGAATTGAATACAAAAGCAAAAAACTCCTTGGAAGACCCAAGGAGTTTTATTTACATAAGAGTCAAGGCGTATTTGACTCCAATTCCAACAACTGCCCCTAGTCCTATTAGCTTAAATAGGTCCACTTTCTTCATGTAGAGTACAAAGCCAAGGACGAAGGAGATAAGTGCTGCCAGGCTCATGCCTTCAAGCTTAAGTCCTTCAGGGAAGACTGATGACTGGAAGAGTTTTAAGGTTGTTATAAAGATGAGGGACACAACTCCTGCCTTGATGCCAAGGAGGGAGTAGTCCATGATTTTAAATTTTTTGCCCTTGCTAAAGAGGAAGTAGCCAAGGATCATCATAAGAATGAACTGAGGAAGGACAAGTCCTGCTGTTGCAAGAATTGAGCCAAGGATTCCGTGGACATTTTGCCCAACAAAGGTTGCCGAGTTAATGGCAATTGGTCCTGGAGTCATTTGTGAAATGGAAATCAAGTCTATAAATTCTCTTGTAGAGATCCAAGCGTGTTCTTCAACAACATACTTTGATATCAAGGGTATTACTGCGTAGCCGCCACCAAAGGCGAAGCATCCGATTTTAAAGAAAATTAAAAATAAATCAAGCATTTTTGTTTCTCTCCATTACACTAAAATAAGAAATTCCTGCGATAGCACAGAATAGAATTATTAGTCCTGTATTGATACTTGTGAAAAAGGCAACTAAGAAGACCAAGATAATCATGGCTGCACTAAAGCGTGGATTGTTCTTGTAAGAAGAAATTCCCATGCGAGCTACAGTTATAAATAGAACTGCAGATATTACTCCACTGATACCTTCTAGGGCTGCATTTATAAAAAAGTTTGACTTAAATTCTTGGTAAAAGTTTGAAATCACGGACAAAATTATAAGACAGGGAAGAGCCGATGCAACAAGACAAGTTATTGCTCCAAGAGGTCCTCTCAAGTAGTAACCTGTCAGGACTGAGCAAGAGATTGCCATGGCTCCAGGCCCACCTTGGGAGATGGCAACTATATCCATCATCTGGTCTTCGTCGATGAGTTCTAGGTCTGATACGAAGATGTCCTTTATAACAGGGACAATTGTATAGCCTCCCCCAAAGGTTATGGCATTTATTTTAAAAAAAGTTAAAAATAACTTTGAGATAGAAATTTTTTTCATTAAATCACCTCATCAAATTATAGCACAAAAATGAATTTTTAAGCAATTTCGTGTATAATCTACTTAAGGAGTGATGTGATGAAGATGGGAATTATAGGCCTTGGCAACATGGGTGCTGCCATGGCACATGGTCTTTTAGATAATAATATAGAAACTTTTCTTTACGACAGGAGCGAAGAAAAGAGAGATGCCTTTAAGGGCAATGAAGCAGCAAGAGTAGTTGATTCAGAAGTAGACGTTGTGAAGGGTGCAGATGCAATTATCCTTGCAGTAAAACCCTATGTTTATGAAGCTGTAATCGAGACAATAAAAGATGAAGTGAAAGATCAAATCATTATTTCTATTACTTCAGCCTTTGACCTTGAGAAACTTGAAAAGAGCCTTCCAAATAAAAAGCTTATGATGGCTCTTCCAAATACACCGGCAAAAATTTTAAATTCCATGACTGGAATTTGCCCTGGTAAAAATATTTCAGAAGAAGAAGTGAAAGAGATAAGAAAGATCTTGTCCAACTTTGGAGAAACTGAAATCGTGGAAGAAAAGAACATAAAAATTTATGAGGCAGTTTCAGGTTGCATGCCTGCCTATGTCTACATGTACATTGAAGCAGCAGCAGATGCAGCAGTTTCTTATGGAATGCAAAGGGACATGGCCTACAGGGTTATATCTCAAGCAGTTGCTGGATCAGCAAAAATGGTGAGGGAGTCTGGAATTCATCCAGGTGAATTAAAGGACCAAGTAACAACACCGGCTGGAACAACTATTAAGGGAGTAAAATCTTTAGAAAAGGATGGGTTTAGGTCTGCAATTATAAATGCAGTTGATTCTATTATGAATAAATAGGAGGTCATTATGAAAGATTTATTGGTATTTTTGGCAGAAGGTTTTGAAGAAATTGAAGCTTTAACAATTGTTGATGTCCTTAGAAGGGCCGACCTAAAGGTTGATACAGTTTCCATTAAGGATAGACTTGAGGTAAAGGGAGCTCACGGTGTGACAGTTCTTGCTGACAAGACTTTTGATGAAATTAACATCGAAGACTATAAGGCAATGTACATTCCAGGAGGTCAACCTGGTGCTACAAATCTCATGAATGACAAAAAAGTTCTTGAGTTTGCCAATGTCTTTAATGATGAAGAGAGAAAAGTAATAGCAATTTGTGCAGGACCACAAGTTCTTGATGCAGCAGGCCTTTTAAAGGACGGAAAATTCACTTGCTATCCAGGAGTTGAAAATAGATTAAAGGTTAAAGACCCACAAGACTCACCAGTAGTTGTTGAAGACAACATAATAACTGCTATGGGGCCAGCCCTTGCAATCCTACTTGGGGTTAAGCTAGTTGAAATTTTAGTTTCAAAAGAAAAGGCAGAAGAAGTTGCAGAAGGCTTACTACTTCCACAACTTAAAAAATTTATTTAAAATAAGATTAGGAAATGTGCCAGCTTAAACTGGTGCATTTTTTATTTTTAAAATTATTATGATTTTTTCCAAGAGTATAGGAAAGTTCTTTTCCTTTTATTACTAATATACTAGTGTTATAATTATTGTAACTGAAGAAATCTATTGAGTATGGGCTTTTGGCCTATTTTTATTATTATAAATTTTGGAGGACTAATGTTCGCAAAACTTATTTTGAAGAGGGGAGAATCTGCCTATGGATATGACAGGGCAAAAATTTCTAAAGAGACTTCTCTTCTTGGACTTATATCAAATATACTTGCAGCCGTCTTAAAAGTTATCTTGTATATCTTTACTGGCTCAATTTCAATTTTATCTGACGCGGTAAACAACATCACAGACTGTGTCAGCTCTATTATTTCTATTTTGGGTATAAGACTTGCTGCCAAACCAAGAGATAAGGACCACCCCTATGGACATGGCAGGCTTGAATATTTGATTTCTCTTGTAGTTTCTGGTATTGTACTTTCCGTTGGTTTTCAATTTTTGAAGACTTCTGTGGGAAAGATCCTTCACCCAGTTGCCATTTCTTACCCAAAATCCACTCTTGTGATTTTGATTGTAACTGTGGCGATAAAATTTTGGCAGGCCTCTCTTTATTCAAAGGTTGCAAGGGCAATTGACTCTGTAACTTTGAAGGCCCAAGAGAAGGATTCACTTAGCGACACACTTATAACTTCTGTTGTAATTATTTCTATATTAATAGAAAAGTTCACAGGAAAAATATTAGATGGCTATGTTGGTTTAATAGTTGCTTTATTTATTTTATACACAGCTATTTCACTAATATACGAGACCATTTCAATTATTCTTGGACGTGGCCTTAGTGACGAGACTAAGCACGAGATAAAGTCCAAGGTTTCAAACTACGAGGGCATATCCAATGTTCACAATATGATGGTGACAGACTTTGGGCCAGACAATATGATTGTGATAATCGATGCAGCCCTAGATTATAATTTGACTCTGGAAGAGGCCCACAATATTGTTGACAAGGTTGAGAGGGAAATCTCTGACCTGCTTGGGATAAAATTAATAATTCACGCAGACCCAAAGGGGAGCAGCAATGAGATAATTAACGCTGTCTCCAAGGATCTTAAAAAAATTGTGAGGGAGTCTCTAAACATTTACTCCTTCCACGATATTGTCCTTGAGGGCAAGAAAATTTATATAGACATTGATTACAATGCCGATTCTGTAAAGACGAGAGAAGAAAAAGATGCTCTCAAAAGAGAGATAAGAGATAAGTTAAAATCCATCTATCCAGATTACGAATTTGATGTAATTCTTGATGCGATTTTTTAGGAGGAATATATGAAGGCTTTAGTTGTAGGTGCCGGAAAACTTGGCTACAGGCTTGCAGCTGCATTATTAGATGAAGACTGTGAGGTAACTGTAGTTGACAACAATGAAGATGTAATCGAAAACATATCCAATTCGCTAGATGTTTTTAGTATTTGTGCAAATGCTTTGGATTTTGGCGTCTTAGAAGAGCTAGATATTTCTCTCTTTGACTATGTAGTTGCAACTACAACAAATGACGAGGCCAATGTAATTCTTTGCACAATCTCAAAAAAGCTTGGTGCAAAGTATGCCATTGCAAGGGTAAGGGACCCTGAATACAGAAAACACCTTGACTTCATATCAGAGGAACTTGAAATAGACAAGATTATAAACCCTGACAATGCAACTGCAAGATCAATTTTTAAATACCTAATGAAGAGGTACCAACTTTATTCTGATGAATTTGCTGGTGGAAAAGTTTCCCTTGTTGAATTCAACATAGGAAATGACACAAGCTTTATCAACAAAAAAATCATGGACATTGACAACATCAATCACCTTCTTATTGCTGCTATTTCTAGAAATGGAGATGCAATTATCCCTAATGGTCGTACTGTATTAGAAGAAAATGACGTCATAATCCTTGCAGGCAAGTCTGAAAACATAGAAGCCTTTGACAAGGACCACACAGGTGTAAATAGGACCAGGTCTCTTAGGAGTACAATGATACTTGGAGGAGGAAAGACGGGACTTTACCTTGCCATGCTTCTTTTAAAAGAAAATATAGATGTCACTATTGTTGAGATAAATAAGGAAAGGTGCCTTGAACTAAAGGAAATGGTTCCAGCAGCAAATATTATAAATGGAGATGGAACAGATATTGCAGTTCTTGAGGAAGAAATGGTCCAAACCTACGACTCATTTGTTGCAGCAACAGGAATTGATGAGGCCAACCTTCTGATGAGTCTTGTGGCAAAGCAAAGTGGAATCTTTAAGTCTGTTGCCAAAATTTCTAGGACAAACTACGACAAGGTCTTAGATAAACTTGACATAGATGCAGTCTTTAACACCTCATACATCACGGCAGCAGAAATGCTAAAGGAAATCAGGGGAAAGAGCTCCCTTGCCCTACACTTGCTTCTAAATGGTCAAGTTGAATGCGTCGAATTAATTATAAGGACAAGCCACCTAGTTTGTGGCAACGCCCTAGAAGACTTGAGCCTGCCTGATGGAACTCTTATTATTTCCATAATTAGGGGTCAAAACATGATAGTACCTAATGGTAAGACAGTCCTTGAATCTGGCGACAGGATAGTCTTGTTCTCCATGCACGAAGTTGCCCCAAGGGTTCAAAAGATTTTCTCTTCTGAAGGGAAATTAAAGGACGCAATTAATTCAATTAAGAAGAGAGGAAAGAAAGATGAACTATAAGCTTATTTCCAAAATACTAGGCTATATTTTATTAATAGAAACTGCCTTTATGGCTCCATCTCTTATCCTGAGTTTAGTTGAAAGAGATGGGTCATCTTATGGCTTCTTAATCCCAATGGCTATAGCAGTCTTTTTGGGATTAATTTTAATTAATTTAAAAATAAAAAAGAATTCCATGTCACCAAGAGATGGAATCTTAACAGTTACTGCATCCTGGATCTTGGTCTCCATTGTTGGTGCACTTCCACTTTGGATTTCTGCAGGTATGACTTACGTTGATTCCTTTTTTGAAATTGTATCTGGTTTTACAACTACTGGAGCTTCAGTTATCTCTGGTATAGAGTCCTTCCCAAGGTCAGTTATTCTTTGGAGGTCCATCACCCACTGGATAGGTGGTATGGGAATCTTGGTCTTCACTGTGGGGCTTCTCCCAAAGCTTGGAGTTGGGGCCTTCCAAATTTTTAAGGCAGAATCACCAGGACCAGTTGCTGGAAAAATAGAGTCAAGGATTTCACAATCCTCTAAGAGGCTATATATAATTTATTTAATTTTAACCTTGATATTATTTATTTGCCTAAAGCTTGCTGGCATGCCAGTCTTTGATTCCCTAGTTCACACTTTTGGTGTTCTAGGTACTGGTGGATTTTCATCCTACAACGATTCACTCATGTCTTATGAAGGCAACTCGGTACATTTTATCCTGGCAATCTTCATGTTTTTGAGTTCCACAAACTTTGCTATTTATGCCCTTCTTTCTAAAAAGAAGTTTAAGGAAGTTCTACAAAATGATGAATTAAAACTTTGGATTTGTATAATCATAGGACCCATTGCCCTAATAACCCTAGACCTATACTCTAAGGGTTATCCATCACTTTTTATGGCCTTTAGGGATTCAGCTTTCCAAGTGACATCAATTTCATCTACATCTGGTTTTGCCAATGCAGATTATGACCTTTGGCCAAGTTTTTCAAAATTCATTTTGTTAATCCTAATGCTCTTCGGTGGTTGTGCAGGCTCCACTGGCGGTGGGATTAAAATAGTGAGGATTTCAATTCTTTTAAAATTAATAAAGAGAGAAATGAAAAGGGCAACTCACCCAAAGGCAGTCCTTCCAGTTATGTCAGATGGGAAGTCCTTGTCTGATGAGGTGGTCCTAAGTATAAATGCTTATCTGGGAACTTACTTTGTGATAGCGGTCTTATCAACAGGACTTGTTACCCTTTCTGGAGTAGATGTAATAACAGGATTTTCTTCAGTTGCTACAACTTTATCCAACGTTGGTCCAGGTTTTGGTGACATAGGTCCTACGAAAAACTTTTATTTTTATAGCGACTTTTTCAAACTCTACTTCAGTGTCCTTATGCTTTTAGGTAGACTTGAATTCTTTACAATAATGGCACTTTTCACAAGAGGAAGACATAGAAAGGAAATTATTAAGTTATAATGAAGATTTTAATTATAGGTTCTGGAAAGGTTGGTTCAACTATTGCCAAGGCCTTGAGTCTTGAAAAATATGAAGTTGACCTAGTGGATAGGGACGAAAAAAACTTTGAAGAGATTACAGATAGTGTAAATAAAATAAGGGCAGACGTCTTGGAAGAAGAATTTGTCATTAACCATGACCTTAATAAGTACGACTACGCCATTATAGCAACAGATAGCGACAAGACTAACCTAATAATGGCATCAATCTTTAAGGGACTAGATGTAAAAATAATTCTCCGTCTCGATGAAATGGAAAATATTTCTGAAATAGGAATTATAAAAAATTCTCTTCCAAATATTGTAAATGTATTTAACTTAAGCCTTGAAACTGCAAAACTTGTGACAAAACTAATTGGGTCTACAGAATATTATGAGGCAGACTATTTTGGCAAGGGCAAGATAGAAGTCACAGGCCACTACATTGACATGGACGAGGAATTTGAAAACCAAAAGATAAAGGATATTGGGTCTCTTTCCACAATTCTTGTTGTTGGGATTCTAAGAGAGGGAGACCTAATTGTTCCCGACGGAGAAACTGTCCTAAAGTCTGGTGACTATATCTACCTTATGGGCCTTTCCTTTGATATAAGAAACTTCAAACAATCCCACTTTGAAATCAAGGAAAGGGAAGAAGAGAGAGAGGTTGTAATTGCATCAGGCGACTACAACTTCAACAGGATTATTTCAAATCTTGAAAATATAAATTTAAAAATTCTTGAACCTGATAGGGAAAAATTTGAGAACTACAGAAGGAATATTAACAGGGCCTTTGTAGTTAATAAAAAACTTAAAAACGACAAAATTTTTAAGGAAGAAGCCATTTCTAAGGATGGGGTCTTCATATCTATGACAGACTCTGATGAATTAAATATAGTCCTTGGACTACTTGCAAGAAGTCATGGGATTGCAAAAAATATTATCATTCAAAAGGACAATAACTACGACACAATCTTGGAGAGCCTTGGAATTTATAGGGTCATTGATCCAAAGGTCATTGTTGCCAACGAAATCATCAAGGCAATAAACACTGACATGAAGGTTTCGATCAACTATATGTTTGGCGGCAAGGCCCAAGTTTATGAAATAAAAATTCCAGATGACTTTGTCTACATTGGCAAGAAGCTTTCTGAAATCAATCTCCATAAGGAAATTATTATTGGTGGGATAATCAGATACGACAACTCAGCAGTTATACCAAGGGGAAATACGAAAATTGAAAAGGGCGACAGGCTCGTTATCTTCTCTACTAATGAAAGTAGGAAGGAACTTGAAGAGTTAATCGACCCAAGTCTAAAGAAGAGTATCTTTGACTTCTTCAGGAGGTGATTTTGTGAAGGAAATTTTAAAAAATGATTGGCAAGAAATTTTGGAAGAAGAGTTTCAAAAGGACTACTACAAGGATCTTAGAAAACTTTTAATTGAAGAATATAAAAATTATGAAATATTTCCAAAGGCTCAAGATATTTTTAATGCCTTTCACTACACTTCTTACAAGGACCTAAAGGTTTTGATCCTTGGACAAGACCCCTACCACAATGTGGGCCAGGCTCACGGACTTGCCTTTTCTGTCAAGGAAGGTGTGGCAATTCCACCCTCACTTAGAAATATTTACAAGGAACTAAATTCTGACTTGGGAATAGAAATCCCACAAACAGGTTACTTAAAGTCCTGGGCAGACCAAGGTATAATGCTTTTAAACACCACCCTAACTGTTAGGGCCCACCAACCCATGAGCCACTCAAAGATTGGATGGGAGATTTTCACCAACGCAGTCATAGAAAAAATTAGCGAAAAAGAAGACCCAGTAGTTTTTATACTATGGGGCAATCACGCCAAGGCCCGCAAGAAGTTTATAAAACCTGGCAACCACCTCATCATTGAAGGAGTTCACCCATCTCCACTTTCTGCATCGAGGGGATTTTTTGGATCAAAGCCCTTCTCAAGAGCCAATGAATTTTTAAAAGAAAATGGAGTGACACCACCAACTTGGGAAATAAAATAATAAAGATTTAAGCAGGGAAACTATTCCTTGCTTTTTTCTTTGTCCAAATTTTTT
The DNA here is from genome assembly GCA_902465645.1 of uncultured Peptoniphilus sp. Classification (GTDB taxonomy): domain Bacteria; phylum Bacillota; class Clostridia; order Tissierellales; family Peptoniphilaceae; genus Peptoniphilus_A. The sequence goes on along the minus strand of CABQNX010000003.1, from coordinate 22,200 downwards.
GTATTCTTATAAAAAAATTGACTTTGTAATAAAGTATAAGATTATAAAAATTTGTAAAGTTATAAGAAATTTCAAGTTCATAAAAAACTGTGAAGTCACAAATATTTCTTAGGTCTTAATAAAATAAGAAGTCTTAAAAAAATATAAAGCTATAAAAAATTATTAGGTCATAATAAAATGAGAAGTCACAAAAAATTAGGAGTTCATAAAATTTTATTATTTAAAATAGAGGATTAATAAATCCTAAAAAATAAAATGAAAGTAAGTCTCTAAAATTTTTTCTTTTCTTTGCTATAATGGAAGAGAGGTGAATTATGGAGTATTTAAAGACAAGTTATTCAGATATAAAAGAAGTCATGATAGGTCAAGTCCCTGCAGTGATAATTGAGCCAAAAGAAGAGACTAATAAGACCTTAGTTTTTTATCACGGCTGGGGATCAGACAATGAAAGTCAAATCTTTAGGGGAAATATTTTTGCAGCCTATGGCTACAGGGTCGTCCTGCCAGAAGCTAGATACCATGGTGATAGAAACGTAGAAACGATTGACCACGAAGACCAGGCTGTTGAGGGCAAATATATTTTAAAGGTAATTATGCACAACATCGAGGAAGCTCCTTCTATCTTTAACTACATTGAAAAAAATTATCCAGGAAATGAAATCGCAGTGGGAGGTCACTCCATGGGTGCCATTACTGCTGGAGGCCTTTATGCCTTTAAGAAAGACCTCAAGATGGCCTTTGTCTTTAACGGGATAAACAATTGGGAAGAGCTTGTGCGTGGTGTCAATGAACTTAAAAATAAGGACAATATAGACGAGAGAGAATTTAGGATTAACGAATTCTTCCTAGACATGAACCCAATGGATAGTCCAGAAGCCTTTAAGGATAGGCCTATTGTTCTCTTTAACGGAAGAAACGATGATATAATCGACCCAGCTGGCCAGGAGTCCTTTGTCAAGGAAATTGAAAAAGTTTATGAGGACAAAAAACTTTTGGGCTTTAAACTTTTTGACATGACTTACCACCAAATAACAACTCAAATGCTGGAAGAAGCAATTAATTTTTCTAAGGAAGTGGGTAAATTTTAATGAAAACCGAAAAATATTTAGTTAAAGAAAAGAAAAAGCTAAACTTATATGATGTTCCAACTTCATACAATGGAAAACTTGAAAAAGATGAAGTAAAAGATACATTGATACCTGCCAATATTATAAAAATGCGCGAGTATCAAGAAAAACTTTATGCTGAAAACAATCAATCACTTTTAATTGTTCTTCAAGCTATGGATGCTGCTGGCAAGGATTCTCTAATAAAAAATATAATGACTGGAGTAAATCCACAGGGCACAAAAGTTGTTTCTTTTAAAAAACCAAGTGAAAATGATTTGGACCACGATTATCTTTGGAGGGTGGCAAAAGACCTACCTCCTCGTGGAGAGATTGGCATATTTAACAGGAGTCATTATGAAGATGTTCTTGTATCAAGAGTTCACAATTTAGTCCTAGATCAACCCTTCCCAAAAAACTTAGTTACTAAGGATATATGGGAAAAAAGATTTGAAGAAATAAATAATTTTGAAGAGTATCTTTCAAATAATGGAATAAAAATTGTAAAATTTTTCCTCCATGTTTCTAAAGAAGAGCAAAAAGAAAGACTTATGGAGAGAATTGAAAGACCAGAAAAAAATTGGAAATTTGCATCTTCAGACATAACAGAGAGGAAGTATTTTGATGATTACATGAAGGCCTATGAAGATATGCTCATTAACACTTCTACCAAAATTGCTCCTTGGTATATTGTGCCAGCAGACAGGAAGTGGTTCTCAAGATATCTTGTCTCAGAAGTTATCTTAGAAAAGTTAAAGGAAATGGATCCTAAGTATCCTGAACTTTCAAAAGAAGAATTAGAAAGTTTGGACAAGTGGAAAAAAATATTGGAAGAAAATTAAAAAATTAATTAAAAAGATTTTCCTGGAAAACTTTATAAAAACCTATCAAAGCATGATAAAGACTTCGTTTTACGGAGTCTTTTTTTGTATACTTTTCACAAGTATTGTATTTAAGTATAGGTTTACAGAGAAAAAGTATTGTGTTATACTGTCGATAATTTATTCAAAAAAGGGAGGAATAATTATGAAAGATCAATGGCAGTTTGCCAACAGTCCACTTATGTATATGGTTTGTTCTGTTGGTATCATCTTAGTTCTTTTCCAAGGTACTTATCTTTTGAGAAGGGCCCTAAAGGCTACAAAGGAAATGAACATGGATAAGAAGAAAATCAAAAAGGGAATAGTGACAGCGGCGGTTTCATCTATTGGCCCAGCACTTGGTATTTGCGGATCCATACTTGCACTTATTGTTACTCTTGGTGCACCAGTCACAGCCCTTAGGATGTCAGTAATTGGTGGAACAAATTACGAAACCATGGCTGCAAACTTTGGTGCCAAGGCAATGGGTTCAGAACTTGCTACAACAATGGACCCAACAGTTTATGCCAATGCCCTTTGGACACCTGCTCTTGGTGTAATGGGTTGGTTAATCTTTATGATAGTTTTTGGCCACAAGATGGAATCTGTAAACCACATTCTTACTGGTGGTAGGAAGGCACTTCTTCCTGCAGTTTCTGTGGGAGCCATGCTTGGAGCCTTTGCATACTTTTGTGTGGACAACCTATCAAAGGTAAACACAAATCCAAAGGTTACTTTTGCAACTGTATTTGGCTTCATAATTATGTTTATCTGCCAAAAGTTGGGCAAGAAGTACGCTTGGTTAAAGGACTGGGGACTTACTTTTGCAATGTTTATTGGTGCAATTGCATCTCAATTAATATTTTAAGGAGGAAAAAATGACAGCTTACGAAAAATTTTCTCAATCAATTCACAAGTTTGGAAGACTTACAATGGCACTTGGCATGATTGCTGTACTTCTTCCACCAATGCTTATGACTTTTTATTATGGATATAATCCAGGTCTAGCAGCCATAATAGCAGGTGCAATTTCACAAATGTCTGTATCAGGAGCCTTTTACTTTTCAGAACCAATTGCCAACTACCCAATCATCGGAGCAGCAGGTCTATACATGTCAACCCTATCAGGAAACAGTGTAAATTTAAAAATTCCTGCGGCAGTATCAGCAATTTCTGGTTCAGGCTACAAGCAAGGTACAGATGAAGGTTCAATGATGGGAACAATTGGCATTGCAGTTTCAATTTATGTTGCGACATTTTTTGTAATTATATCAACTATTTTTGCTCAAACAGTAATTGTGAACTTGCCAGACCACGTCAAAGAAGTTTTAACTCTTATAATTCCAGCACTTTATGGAGGAATCTTTGCACAATTTTCTGTCAAATCTTTTGAGACAGGAGTTTTTGCCTTAGTTGTTGCCTTTGTTATGTCAAAGATTGTTGCTCTAATACCTTTTAATGCAACTTTTTTAATAACTCTTGTTACAGTTTTCTCATCAATTTACTTTGCAAAAACACAACTGGAAACTATCAATAAGAACTCATAGGAGGAAATATGAAGGACTTTGAAAGAGAAAAACTTTTAGAAATTTTTGAAGACTTACTTTTGATCCACTCTCCTTCTTATGGAGAAGAGAAAGTAGCAGAATATATAATAAATTTTGTGAAAGAACTTGGTGGAGAAATCTATCTCGACCAGTCACAAGATAAATATGGGGGCAAGGCTCCTACAATTTTTGCAAAGTTTAAAGGTCAGGGCGAGGGAGTAACTTTTTCGGCCCACATGGACGTCATTGAATCCAATAAGGATTTAAAAATTATAAAAGAAGATGAGATTTGGAGGACTGATGGCAATACAACTCTTGGTGGCGACGACAAGGGTGGTCTTGCAGCAATCCTATATTCAATCTACTATCTTGTGACAAAGAACCACAAGCACAGAGATATTTATGCAATTTTCACACCAGGAGAAGAAGTGGGAATGCTTGGTGCTAGGAATATAAATTGGGAGGAAGTCTATAAGAACATGAACCCTGCCAAAAATATGATAGTAGTTGATAATGCAGGATCTTGTGACAAGGTGGCCTACAAGGCACCTACATCTTATTCTTATAAATTCAAGATAAGAGGCAAGTCTGCCCATGCAGGTATTGAGCCAGAGAAGGGAATATCAGCTATTATTTTTGCAGCAAAAGCTATTTCTAAGTTTAAGAATTTAAGGATTGATGAATTCACAACAGCAAATGTATCTAAGATAAATTCTGATTTTCCAAAAAATGTTGTCCCAGATTATGTTGAATTCTCTGGAGAGATAAGAGGACACGACAAGGACCATGTTTTAGAAATTTTAGATGAATATCAAAAAATTGTGGGGGACTTAACAGAAGATTTTGATTTTGAAAAAACTTTGGACTATCCAGCTCTTGCTCCAAGTGATATGGAATTTGCAAAGGAAGTTATAAAATCCTACAAGAATGTAGGAGTAGATGCAAAAGAAGTTATAATTGGTGGTGGATCTGATGCCAACTTCTTCGCCGAAGAGGGCTTCAACTCTCTTATAGTTGGAGTTGGAATGGAAAAGGTCCACACAAAGGAAGAGTATATAGTTTTAGAAGATTTAGAAAATACCACAAGAGCTCTTATAGATTATCTGAAGCTTGATTAAGAAAAAATAAATATGAGAAAGAGGTCATGAGTTTTATATAAAAGAAGGCTCATGACTTTTTTATTTGGAAATTAAAAAAATATAATTGTGGATAAATAAAAAGAAATTAGAGAAGAAATCTCCTAGTTATTTATAAAAAAGTGGATATTAATCTACAAATGTAGATAAAAAAGAAAATTGTGGATAAAAAATTAAAATTTATAAAAATTACACAAAAAAAAGAAGGCCTAAGCCTTCTTTAATATTATTATTCAACAGGTTCGAAGTCTGATTTTTCTGCTCCACAAAGAGGGCAAACCCAATCTTCAGGTAGATCAGCAAATGCAGTACCAGCTTTAACGCCGTTATCTTCGTCGCCTACTTCAGGATCATAGATGTATCCACAAAGTGTACATTCGTATTTTTTCATGTCTATCTTCCTCCTATTAAAATTTATGCTTTTTTCCAAGCTTAAATACATTATAACAAATTGCTAAATATAATACAGTAAAATTTTAAAATTAAATACCCTCATAATTTTTGGAGTTTAAATGAGAGAAGTAATGGGTAATTTTCTAGTAGATGGAGTGAGAATTATGGATACTTTATATAGATTTAATGGTTCTGTTTATAGTGATTTATCTCTAATAAAGGGTTTTTTGGATTCAGCCATGAGAGATTTAAATCCTTATATTTCCGACCAAGAGAAATTATTTGATATAAAAGTTATTTTAAATGAGCTTGTAATAAATGGAGCAATCCATGGTAACCAAGAAGACCTTAGAAAGAAGGTCTATTTGAACTTGCTTATAAAAGATGATTTTTTAAAAATTATTGTCTCAGATGAGGGAAGGGGCGTTGACCACGACATTTCCTCCTGTGATTGTGGAGAAAAAAAGTGCAATGGCAGGGGTCTAGTTATTGTTGAGGCCTTAACTGACCAGCTAATCCTAAATCATAACGAGGTCATCGCAATTAAAAATCTTTGATACTTTATTAATTGATAAATTATATATATATGGAAATTTCATGTAATTTATTAATTTGTAAATAATAGAATAATTTTTATAGAGAAACCTCTAGGGGTTTCTTTTTTCTTGCAAGAAAAAATGGCTGCCCTTTGACAGCCATTAGTTTATTTTATTAAAGAGCCTTTAAAACTTTTACAAGATGATCATAAACTCTCTTAGTTGAAGAAATTGAAAGAGTTTCCTTTTGTGTGTGAGCTCCAACAGTGTCTGGTCCAATGGAGATAATGTCTAAGTCTTTATTTTTCTTATAGAAGACACCACATTCAAGTCCGCCGTGTGTGAACTCTTCTTCCATTTCTTTTCCTGTAATCTCTTTGTAGATTTTCTTTACAATTTCTCTAAAGTCAGATTCTTTTCTGTATTCCCATTCTGGATAAGGGTTGATGAATTCTGCTTGGCAGTCATATTTTTCAACTATATCCAAGTAAATTTTTCCAAATTCTTCTGAAAGTGAAGAAGATGCAAATCTTAGTGAAACGAAAACTTCAATTGCGTCATCAACTTTTTTTGCAATAGCAAGGTTTGATGATGATTCAAGAACCTTTTTCTCTTCATTTAAGAAAGTGTGAGGACCAGTTGGAAGTTCTAATAAATATTTTGCAAGTTTTTTAGTGTCATCTTGAGTTAAAACTTTTCCATCGTGAGAAATTTCCTTACATTCTATTATAAGTTCTCCTGCCACATCCTTGAATTTATCTTTTACAAAGGCTATTGCTTCTTCAAGAGCTTTTTCATCTGCCACAAGAGAAAGTCTACCTTCTCTTGGGATGGCATTTTGTTTTGTGCCACAGTTAATATCAATTAATTTTGCACCATCAAGCTTATTGATGATCTCAGCCATAACTTTGATCATGTTGCCCCTGTTGTTGGCAATTTCCATACCAGAGTGTCCACCCAAAAAGCCGTGAAGGTGAAAGTCAAAGGCCTTGCCAGAATAATCTTCTTCTTTAAAGATAAATCTTGATTTAAGAAGTTTTCCACCTGCAGATGAAACTGTTAGGACACCTTCTTCTTCTGAGTCGATGTTGATAAGGTACTTGCCATCTAGATGTTTGGCATCAAGGTCCTTGGCACCGTGCATGTCAGTTTCTTCTGAGACTGTTACGATTATCTTTAAGGGACCGTGTTCTTCTTCTGCAAGAGCCATTGCCATGGCAACACCAATTCCATTGTCTGCTCCAAGAGTTGTGTCATTGGCGTGAAGAGAATCTCCATCAACAATAAGTTCAATTGGATCAGTTTCAAAATTGTGGTCAGAGTCCTTGCCCTTTTCACAAACCATGTCCATGTGACCTTGTAGGATAACTTTAGCTTTATCTTCCATGCCTTCACTTGCAGGCACTTCCATAATAATATTTAGGCTGTCATCTTGAACAACTTCGTAGCCCTTTTCTTCTCCAAACTTCTTTAAAAAGTCAGAAACTCCCTTTTCATTACCAGATTCTCTTGGAATTTGTGATAGTTTTTCAAAATAATCAAAAACTTTTTTTGGTTCTAAATTCATCTTAACCTCACTTTATAATAACTTTGTGGTAAACTTTTTTACCTTTCCTAATAATAATTTCTCCATCTTTGAAGCTATCTTTTGTGATTTCAAGTTTAGGGTCATTTATTTTTTCGTCGTCAATGCTAACTCCACCTTGTTGGATAAGTCTTCTACCTTCAGAGTTTGTCTTGATAAGTCCAAGCTCTGTCATAAGGTTTAAGATTCCCACAGGTTCGTCAAACTTTGCAGCTTCAAATTCAGTTGAAGGTATGTCTTCTGATGCCTTGTCGCCACCAAATAGGGAGTGAGAAGCATCAAGAGCAGACTTAGCAGCTTCTTCGCCGTGAATGTCCTTTACAACTTCGTAAGCAAGAACTTCTTTAGCCTTATTTATTTCTGCCCCTTCTAATTTTTCGTATTCAGCAATCTTATCAAGTGGAAGCATAGTAAGAAGCTTCATAAACTTAATAACATCTCTGTCATCGCAGTTTCTTAGGTATTGGAACATTTCATAAGGTGTAGTCTTTTCTGGGTCAAGCCAAATTGCTCCAGCCATAGTCTTACCCATCTTGATTCCTGCTGCAGTAGTAAGAAGTTTAAAGGTCATGGCATAAACTTTGTCGCCTTCAAGCTTTCTTACAAGTTCATAACCACCAAGTATGTTGGACCATTGGTCAGATCCACCAACTTCTAGCTTACAGCCATACTTTCTGTAAAGGTATAGGTAGTCGTAAGATTGCATAAGCATGTAGGAGAATTCAAAGAAAGTAAGTCCTTCTTCCATCCTGTTCTTGTAGCAATCAAATTGTAGCATCCTGTTTACAGAGAAGTGGATACCAATTTCTCTAACAAATTCTAGGAAGTTTAGCTTAGTTAACCAGTCGGCGTTGTTTTCAATGTAGCCCTTGCCGTCAGAAAAATCTAAGAATGTAGAAATTTGTTCCTTAAATCTTCTTGCATTGTAGTCAATAGTTTCCCTGTCCATAAGTGATCTCATGTCAGACTTACCTGATGGGTCACCAATAGTTGTAGTTCCGCCACCAAGTAGGGCTATAGGCACGTGGCCAGCCTTTTGCATGTGTTGCATAACCCTAATTTGGATAAAGTGACCAAGAGTTAGGGAGTCAGCAGTTGCATCAAAGCCAACGTAAAAAGGAACTGATTCCTTGCCAAGCATTTCCCTTAGCTCGTCTTCATAAGTGCATTGGTCTAAGTAACCTCTCTCGCTTAAAATATCGTATACATTTTCCATAAATTCCTCCAAAAAAATAAAAAGGGCCCCGTGAACGAAAGGACGCATTCGTGGTACCACCTTTCTTCGCCGAGGCCTCAAAAATTAATAGACTCCAATATTGTAATTCAGCTTTCGCTTACTGTATATCTTCAAAGTCTTATATTCATACTATTTATGATATAATAATCGAAAATAAAATAAATGTCAATGGTGATAAAATGCTTGGTGTAGATATAGTAGAAATTTCTAGGATAAAAAAACTAATGGAGGAAAAGGAAAATTTTCTTCCAAAAGTTTTTAATGAAGATGAGATAGAAAGAATAAAAAAGAGAAAAGACCCCTACGAAAGAGCCAGTGGAATCTTTGCTGCCAAAGAAGCTGTGGCTAAGGCTCTTGGGACAGGTCTTGGAAAAATTTCTTTCAAAGATATAAAAATAAAATATAATGGAGATGCCCCTTATGCAGAACTCTTTGATATGAAATTTGATTTATCTATCAGTCATGAAAGAGACTATGCAGTGGCTGTGGCAAAAATCAGGGGAGATAATTTTATGGGAAAAAATCATGAAGATAAAATAATTTTAGATGAAGAAATGAAATCCCTTTGGAAGGACAGGGACGACTTTGGCCACAAGGGAGACTTTGGGAAAATTGGAATCCTTGGTGGGTCCATGGGGATGACAGGGTCCTCTTACCTCTCATCAAATGCTGCACTAAAATCTGGTGCAGGACTTGTCTACAATATCGTCCCAAGAGAAATTTTTGAAATCATGTCCATAAAATTCATTGAGCCCATAGCAAAGTCCTTTGATGACCTAGAAGAAATGGAAAAATTCCTAGAAGGTCTTGATGTCCTTGCCATGGGACCTGGCATGGGACTCGGGGCTTATGGCCAAGAAGTCTTTAAGAGAACGATAAAAATAGAAAAAAACCTTCTAATAGATGCAGATGGCTTAAACATCTTGTCAAAAAATTTAAATTTATTAGGAGAAAGACAAGACTTCACAACAATCTTAACACCCCATGAGGGAGAGTTTGCAAGGTTAACTGGACTAAGCTTAGAAGAAATAAAAAAAAATCGCAAGATAGTGGCAGAAGGATTTGCAGAAAAATATAGGGTCATCCTAGTCTTAAAGGGTCATGAGACAATCGTCACAGATGGAGAGAGAACTTACACAAATAGGACTGGCAACTCAGGCATGGCAAGTGGAGGATCAGGTGACGTCTTGACGGGGATAATCTCTGCCATGATGAAAAATTATGACCTTTATGATGCGGCAAGGCTTGGGGTCTATATCCATGGACTATCGGGAGACATATACGCCAGAGGAAACTCAAAGACCAGCCTAAGGGCGAGAGACCTAATAGAAGGCCTTGACCAAGTTTTTAAACTTTTTGAAGAAAACTAAATTTGTTTTTTTTTGATTTTTTTGAGTTATAATGAATTTAAAGCAATGTTATCCGAAGCTTAATTAGATGTTTACATGTAAATATTAAAAGAGTCGAAATTGATTTATTAAAAAAGTGAAGGTAGATGAAAAAATTTTATGAAATCATATCCATTTAAAGTCCGTGCCTTTTGGCAGATTCTAAACATTTTTGTCTTAATTACTACATCTGAGGCTTTCAAAAATCATAGAAGTCCAATAATTGTAGCCTTGCCCGGTTTATTTGCTCTTGTCTTAAATTTGATTTGGATAAAAAAAGAAAGGGACAATTGGAGCAAGGGATACAAAACAGTCATGGGTATTTATGTAGTAGTTTTAATTTTATTTACAATTAGCATGGTTAGAATGTCAATGTAAAGGAGTTACTATGTTTAAAAATAGAAAAATACTTTTTATAATTTTATTTGCCCTAGATCTTTTTTATACATATCTTGCAATCACTGGAGTGGCAGAATTTTTTCACAGGTTTAGAGGGCCAATCTATGTACAAGTTCTTTGGTTTGTAGTAGTTTTTGCACCAGCAATTGTTCACTACCTACCAGGAGGAACAAAATATAATTTAAAGGAAACAAGGAAATATACCATTCCTTTATTTGTTATGATTGCAATAAATTTTGTAATGCCAATGTACTTGTAATAAATTTTTAAAAATAATTGCATTCTAAATGAAAATAACAAGAAGAATTGTGATAGAATGATATAAAGGTTGCTCATAGATCAATCTTTTAATTCTCTCTTGCCTTAAAAGGTGAAAAGTTATGATGATAAAAAGAGGGGACATATTCTATGCCGACCTGTCGCCAGTTATTGGATCAGAACAGGGAGGAGTAAGGCCCGTAGTTGTTGTTCAAAATGACATTGGAAACAAATATTCGCCTACAATAATAATAGCTGCAATTACATCTCAACTTAACAAGGCGAAGTTACCAACCCACGTTAATGTGAAAGCTAAAGATGTTCCACTGCCAAAGAATTCTGTAATTCTTCTAGAGCAGTTGAGGACAATAGATAAAAAAAGGTTGAGAGAGAAAATCGGTAGATTCGACAAGGATGTCATAGATGAGATCGACGCAGCAATAAAAGTTAGCTTGGCGATAAAATAATTGGGCAACATACATATTGACTATCTCGTAAGAGGTAGTCTTTTTTTGTTTAAAAAATTTAAATAGTTTCTTATGATACTTGCAAAAATTTAAACTTTAAAAATCATTAACAATAGAAATGCTCTCGCCTATGTGATAAACTTATTACCGGAGAGATTTATGAAAAAAGTAAAAATTTTTGGAGTTGAAATTTTTAACATTGATAATGCTGAGTGTGAAGATATTTTAAGGGACTTCTTAAAGGGAGATTCTCTTAAAAAGATTTACACTCCAAATACTGAAATCGTAATGGCAGCTAAGAGAGATGAAGATCTAAAGAATCTTGTCAACTCAGGAGATTTAATTCTTGCTGACGGGATTGGTCTTATCCATGCATCAAAGTTAAGGAATAAGCCTTTAAAAGAAAGGGTCACAGGTTTTGATACTTCTATAAAGCTACTTGAGCTTGCTGATGAGATGGGTCTTAACTTATATTTTTTAGGTGGCAAGGAAGGTGTTGCAAGGGATGCAGCAGAAGCTGTCAATGAAAAATATAAAAACTTAAATGTTGCAGGATTTCACAATGGCTATTTCAATTCCAAGCTAGACGGTGAGAAGTCTAGTGTAGAAGAAGAAATAATAGAAGAAATAAATTCCAAGGACATTGACATTGTCTTTGTTGGCTTTGGTTTTCCTCGTCAAGAAAAGTGGATTGACGCTTGGAAGGATGAAATAGACGCCAAGGTTATAATTGGAAATGGTGGAGTCCTAGATATTTTATCGGGCAGGGCAAACAGGGCCCCAGATATTTTTATTAAGCTTGGTCTTGAGTGGCTCTATAGACTTATAAAAAACCCATCTAGGATTAAGAGGCAAATTGATTTGCCAAAGTTTTTGTTGGCGGTAATGAGAGATAAAAATTCAGTTGAGTGAGGAGAGGAATTTTGAATATCGAAAATAAAGCAGTTAATACTTTGAGAATGCTGTCTGTTGATCAAATTGAAAATGCAAATTCAGGTCACCCAGGCCTACCCCTTGGTGCTGCACCAATGGCCTATGCTCTTTTTAAGAATCATCTTGTGAGAGATTCTAAGGATTTAGATTGGAAAAATAGGGATAGGTTTGTCCTTTCTGCAGGACATGGATCTGCACTTTTATATTCACTTTTTTACTTATTTGACTACGGTCTAAGTCTTGAAGACTTAAAAAACTTTAGGCAACTTGATTCTAGAACACCAGGTCACCCAGAGTACGGTCACACTAGGGGTGTTGAAGCAACTACTGGACCTCTTGGTCAAGGGATTGCCATGGCAGTTGGTATGGCTATTGCAGAAGAAAAACTTGCTGCCCTTTACAACAAGGACGACCTAAAACTTGTTGACCACTATACTTATGCCCTAGTTGGGGATGGATGTTTAATGGAAGGAATTTCCAACGAAGCATCTTCACTAGCTGGCACACTAAAACTCGATAAACTAATCGTCCTTTACGATTCAAATAAAATTTCCATTGAGGGATCAACTGACCTTGCCTTCTCAGAAAATGTTTGTGACAGGTACAAGGCTCTTGGTTGGGACACTTTTGTAGTAGAAGATGGAAATGACTTAGATGAAATAAATGCAGCAATCGAAGAAGCAAAAAAATCTGACAAGCCTGCACTTATCGAAGTTAAGACAAAAATTGGTTACGGATCACCTAGAGAAGACTCTGCAAAGGCTCATGGCGAACCTCTAGGCAAGGAAGACAGAAAGTCAACTCGTGAATTCTTTGGACTTCCTGATGAAGATTTTCATGTTGCAGAAGATGTGAAGGCTCACTTCCAAAAAATCGTGGAAGAAAACACTGCAAAGGTAAATGAAAAGAAAAAAATTGAAGAAGAATATGCAGCGAAATATCCTAAGGAATATGAAGACTATCTTGCAGCCTTTAAATTAGAAAAGAAGGAATTATTAGAAGATTCCTACTACGATTCCTTTGACAAGGACATGGCAACTCGTGCAATTTCTGGCGAAGTTTTAAACAAGATTGCCAAGGACAACATCCACATCTTTGGTGGATCAGCTGACCTTGGTCCATCAAATAAGACAATGCTAAAGGGAGAAGAATATTTCTCAGCTGACAATAGACTTGGAAGAAACATAACTTTTGGTGTTCGTGAAAATGCCATGGGTGCAATTACGAACGGAATCCTTCTTCATGGAGGCCTAAGGACTTATGCGTCAACTTTCTTGGTTTTCAGTGACTACCTAAAGCCAACAATTAGACTTGCAGCCCTTATGAATATTCCAAATGTCTACATCTTTACTCACGACTCCATTGGAGTTGGAGAAGATGGACCAACTCATGAACCAATTGAACACCTTGCAATGCTAAGGTCCATCCCAGGAATTGTTGTATTAAGACCTGCTGACGGACGTGAAACTGCAGCTTCACTTAACCTTGCCTTCAACTCAAAGAACACACCTTTTGTCCTTGCCCTATCAAGACAAGGTCTTCCACAACTTGAAAACTCTTCAAAAGACATTTACAGGGGTGCTTATATGATTAAGAAGGAAGAAGGAGAACTTGAAAAAATTGTAATAGCTACAGGTTCAGAAGTTTCTCTTGCCCTTGAAGCAGCAGACGGATTAAAAGGAGTTCGTGTGGTTTCAATGCCTTCTATGGAACTTTTTGATGCTCAATCTTCTGACTACAAGGAAGAAATTCTTCCATCAAATATAACTAAGAGGATCTCACTTGAAGCCCTATCATCCTTTGGATGGCACAAGTACATTGGCATGAAGGGAATGGCAATTTCCATTGATACCTTTGGTGCAAGTGGAAAGGGCGCTGAAGTATTTGAAAGATTTGGCTTCACAAAAGATAACATAAGAAGAAAAATTCAAGAATTTTAATAGAATATGAAAGAGGAGGGCGACCTCCTTTTTTAATTTGAATTTTTATTTGTGTTTTTGATTTATTTTTTAGAGTTCTTAGTAAGACTAAATATTTTAAAAATTTATTTTTATAAAATACAAAAATTTTGAGATTGGAGGGAGAAATGAAACTTATAAAAGAAAAGAGATGGGCAATAGTTTTTTCACTTTTGGCAATGCTACTTTGGGGCTCTGCCATACCCCTAATAAAGACAACTTACATTCATGCCAACATCTTGCCAGATGATCCTGGTGGGAAAATTTATATTGCCGGGATAAGATTTTTTATGGCGGGTCTCTTGACCTTTATCTACTTTGGACTTTTTAACAAGGAAGAAGTGAAGAAAGAAAATATAAATATAAAACTTACCTTGGTCTTGGCACTCTTGCAAACTTGCCTCCAATATATGTTTTACTACATTGGACTTTCCAACACCCTTGGTTCACTTGCAGCAGTAATCCAGGCTTCTAATGCCTTTATTACAGTTGTGATTTCTGTAATCTTAATTAACGAAGAAAAATTTACCAAGAGGAAGCTTGCAGCCTTAATTGTTGGATCCATAGGAATTTTAATTATCAACCTAAGAAGAGGGGGAGGCTTCCACTTTAAGTTAAGTGGGGAAGGCTTCGTCCTAATAGCAACGACCTTTAATGCCTTGGCCAGCGTCCTAATAAGAAAGTACGGAAGAAATCTAAATGGCTTTCTCCTTACTGGTTCGCAATTTGTCCTTGGGGCCCTGCCACTTATAATTATTGGGGCATTGACAAAGAAGTCTACTGTGAACTATGACTTCGTCTTATTCTTAATGCTATCCTATGGTGCCTTTATATCAGCAACAGCCTTTACAACTTGGACCTTTGTCCTTCAAAACCACAGTGCCAGTGAGTTTGGAATTTACAAATTATTTATTCCAGTCTTCGGGACAATTTTATCCATCTTGGTCCTTGGAGAGGCACTAACAATAAATATTGTCTTGGGACTTATCTTTGTCCTCTTGGGAGCAATTATCTTAAACAAAAAATAAACTTAAAAGGGGGCCTGGCCCCTCTTTTTTTTTTATGGCATTTAAATGCAAAAGTAAAAGTATAAATGTTATAATGAAGTCGGGAGTGGTATTTTGAAAATTAAAAAAAATCACGCAATAATTTTATTTTTATTACTTATATTTTTAGGATTTATATATTTTAACCATAAAAATTTTTCTAAGGACAGGACCATAGTAAGACTTAAGGGAGTAAGTGTTAATGAACCCATAGAGGACTTTAGCCTTGCATCTAAGTCTGTATTTTTGTGGGCTGATCCAGTTCTATATATAACAGACAGGGAAGGGAATATTGTAAAGAAGATTCAAAGAGAAGATGAAAATATCGAGGCCTTCTTCGCCAATAACTACGCCTTCTTGTATGAGAAAGACCTGGGCAAGGTCCACATGTATTCAGAGATGGGAGAGCTTCTTTCAACAACAGATGTTAAGGGAGATATCTTTAACATCACTTATGAAAACGCAAATATAATTTTTCACGTCGTTGATGATAAAAATGAAATTTTATATTTAATGGGAAACGACTCAACCCTCACGGAGATCTATAGGACAGGTAATCAAATTTTGACTCACGATGTAGTTGATGATAAAAATCTTTCTGTTGCAGAAATAAAAAATGAGACAAGTGGTTATACTTCTCTTGTTTATAATTTAAACAAGGGCGAAAAAACTTCTAAAAGCCTAAGCCACGAAATTGTAATGTACCTAAAGAAGGACAAGAGGTCAGTCTTGGCACTTACGGACAAGACAATTTATAGGTTTATGAATTCTGGCACAATATATGAGGACAGGGTCCCAAATATTTCTGACATCTTGGTGGAAGGCAAGAAGACCTACCTCCTTCATTCAGGAATTATCACAGAATACAATTACATCCTAAAGCCAGGCAAGAAAAAAATAATTGCAGCCAATGTCAACAAGATGGAAAATATTTCTGGATCAATTTATGTCTATGGACCAAGTGATGTTGGTGGAGAAATTGGAAACTCGGGAGAGTTTTACACAAGGTTAGGCTACTCCCTAGACAAAATTAAAATCAACGGACTTTTGATAGGGGCCTTGAGAAATGGGGACCTAAGTCTTTACTCCGTTGTAAATACAAATACAGTAAGAGAAGAAGATAGTAAAATTGAGACAACTTATAAAGAGGTGTAAAAGTGAACATAGAAAAAAATACAGACGCTGTTGCAAGTGAGGCAGACCAGGCCTTGAGATCAACCTTCGGTGGACTAGAGTCTTGGGAAAGGCTACTTGTGGTTGCCATTATAATTGTAGGAACTTTTATAATTTTAAAGTTAATCGATTCCTTTATAGGAAGACAATTAAATTCAGATAAGATAAAGGAAAAGGGATCCTACAACAGGATAGTTACAGTTACAAATTTAATCAGACGTATAATTAAGGTAGTCCTAATTTTTATTGGAATTACAATAATCATGAGTGTCTTTAACATTTCAATTGCACCAATTATTGCAACTCTAGGTGTGTTTTCACTGGCAATAGGTGTTGGCGCCCAAAGTCTTGTTAAGGACTTTATCAATGGATTTTTTATAATTTTTGAAGACCAATATTCTGTTGGGGACTTAGTTGAGATTGGTGACATTCAAGGAATTGTTGAAGACCTTGGACTTAGGGTCACAAAAATCCGTGACTTTGACAAGATTCTTCACGTAATTCCCAACAGCAATATTTCAATTATTTCCAACAAGGAAAGGGCTAATATAAGGACAAAAATTGAATTTTACCTAGACAATTCTTGTGACCCAGACTTTGCCGAAGAAAAAATAAAAGAAGCCATAGAAAAATACAGGGACCACAAAGATATGGTCATGGGACCAAACTTCTGGGGAGTTACTGAAAATGGAAGGGATTTCTACAAGATGGCCCTTGTCTATTACACAAAGCAGGGACAACAGTATGATCTTGAGTTTGCCCTTAGGTCCGAGATTATAAAAACAATGCAAAGAGAAAATATTGATCCCCCTATGATTAGAAATAAGTTTATAAAAGGAGAAATTGAAGATGCTTTACTATGAGTTAGGCGATATAGTTACCCTAAAGAAGGGACATCCATGTGGTGAAAACAAGTGGGAAATCGCAAGAAAGGGTGCAGATATGAAATTAAAGTGCCTGGGTTGCGACAGGGTAGTTTGGATGAGCCGTATGGATTTTGAAAAGAGAGTTAGAAAAATTTTAGAAGGAGATAAATTTGTAAGTATTGTCCATCATAAAAAAGAAGGTGAGTAAAATGGACGTGAAAGAAGTTTACGAAGCCAAGGAAAGACTCGAGGGTCACATAAAAGAAACTCCTGTAGTTTACGCACCAAACCTTGGAGAAGACATCTACCTCAAGGTTGAAGTCCTCCAAGATACAGGATCTTTCAAATTAAGGGGAGCCTACAACAAGATTGCAACCCTATCAGATGAGGAAGCAGAAAGGGGAGTTGTGGCTTGCTCGGCAGGCAACCACGCCCAAGGTGTTGCCAAGTCAGCAAGTGAGAGGGGGATAAAGTCTGTTATCTGCATGCCTTATCACGCACCTCTTTCCAAGGTCAAGGCCACAAGAAATTATGGGGCTGAAGTTGAACTAGTGAAAGATTCCTTTGACGATGCAGCAGCCTTTGCAAAAAAATTAGCTGAAGAAGAAGGCTACACCTTCATTGCACCCTTTGACGATGAAAAAATTATTGCAGGTCAAGGAACAGTTGGGCTAGAAATCCTAGAAGAACTTCCTGACCTTGACATAATAGTTGTGCCAATAGGTGGCGGTGGACTAATCTCTGGTGTTGCCTTAGCAGCCAAGTCCATAAATCCAGACATAAAAATAATTGGAGTCCAAACAAAGATTGCCCCATCGATGTATGAATCAATAAGAGAGGGCAAGCGTCTAACAGTGACAGGTGGGTCCACAATTGCAGATGGAATTGCAGTCAAAACTCCAGGAGAAATTACATATGAAATGGTAAAGGAATATGTGGATGACATAGTTCTTGTAACTGAGGGAGAAATTTCTTCTGCAATCTTAACCCTTCTTGAGGACAATAAAATCATAACAGAAGGAGCAGCAGCTTCTACAGTTGCAGCTCTTATGTATAAGAAGTTTAACCACAGGGGTAAGAAGGTTTGTTGTATTCTTTCTGGTGGCAACATAGACGTCACAAGAGTTTCAAAAGTAATTCAAAAGGGACTTTACAAGACTAACAGGAGAATGGAACTTAGGATAAAATTAGACGACCAACCAGGTCAAATATCCAAGATGTCAGCACTTCTTGAAAAGCAAGGGGCAAACATAGTTAAGATCAATCAAAACATCGACCTAGTTGGCGACACAATAGACTCCATGATAGTAAGCGTTGTTATCGACACCAAGGACAAGAACCACCAAGACGAAATCCTAACAGCCCTAAACCAAAATTCCTATGTCTATAAGGCGAGGTACAACGACGCCCAATTTTAATTTGACTTAGAATTAAAATTTGAAAGTAAAATTTTCAAAATAAACTTAAAATAAATTAAACAATTTAAAATAACAAAAATTGAGAGGCTTAGACCTCTCTTTTTTGATTTAATTTGGAACGGCAGGCGACAAAAATATGAAGTCTCTTAAACAAAAATAAAAAGTAGATGAAAAATTTTTTATTTATTATAATGAAGGCGGAGGGATTATGTTAAATTCAGATAAAATCGCAAGACTTGCAACTTATGCTCTCATCTATGAGGTTTCTTTGAGTCCCAAGCCAGGACTTGTCAGCCTAATAGATGTGGGCGCCCACGACGACATGGACTACATGGACTTTTTAAAATCATCCCTAGTCCTTTACGACTACTTCAAAATTTCCTATGAACTGGGAGAAAAATCTCAGGGAGAAGATTTCTTGGAGCTTAGGGAATATGGAAAGCTTTATGAAGACAAGATGAAAGAAGCAACAGGTGGAGTCAACACCCACAAGGGAATTATTTTTTCTCTAGGACTAATGGTCTATGCTACTGCAATAGAAATTAGGGGAGAGGATTTTTCTTTTGAAAAGGTGATTGACAGGGTAGCTTACCTAAATCGTGGCATAAGTGAGGAATTAAAAATAGAAAAGGCCGAGACTCATGGCGAAAAAAACTACAAAAAATATGGCCTAAAAGGTATAAGAGAAGAAGCTGAAGAAGGTTTTAAGAAGGCTCTTGTTGGACTTGACTTCTTAAAGGAAGCCGAGAAAGAAACCAACTTTGACTACGCCCTAACTGGTACCCTATTTTATTTCATGTCTCTTATCGAGGACTCAAACATAATCAAAAGAGGAGGGCTTGAAGGTCTAGAATTTTTAAAAGAAACTTCAGCCTATGTCCTTGAAAACAAATTGTACGAAAATGAAAATGGAATGAGAGAGATCCAAAAAATAAATGAAGAATATAAGAGAAGGAACCTAAGTCCAGGTGGCTGTGCCGACTTTTTGATCCTCACCTTGTATTTCTATCTCTTGGAGGCTAACATTGATTGATTACAGAGAAGTTATGAAATTTGAAAAAAAGAATATTGAAAAATTCTTGGAAGACTTTGACATAAACTATGAGAGTGACGTGGATTACACTCTTGCTGCCTTTGATGGCGACAAAATTGTTGGGACAGGGTCCTGTGCTGGCAGGGTCCTAAAGTGCTTTGCAATCGACCCAACCTACCAAGGCATGGGAATAACCAACGCAATAATCACAAGGCTACTTGACCACCAATACGAGAATGGCAACAATCATCTTTTTATCTTTACAAAGCCAAAAAATATCAAGATTTTTACAGACTTTGGTTTTTCCCTTGTTGAAGAGACAGAGGATGTTGCCCTCTTAGACAACAAAATAGATGAACTCCATAAACTCTTAAAAAATATCGAAGATGAGAGAGAGTCGGGTGCCATTGTAATAAATGCCAACCCAATGACCAAGGGTCATCTCTATTTAATTAATGAAGCTAGAAAGCAAACTAACCTCTTGCACATTTTTATGGTAGAAGAAGATGGATCAATCTTCCCTTACGACTTTAGGTACAAGATTGTAAAAGAAGAGTTGGAAAAGTATGGCGACGTGCTTGTCCACCCAGGCAACGACTATATAATTTCAAAAAACACCTTCCCAACATATTTTTACAAGGACGAAAAAACTATCTTAAAGGCCTATTCAGAGCTTGATACAAAAATATTTGGCAGATACTTTGCCAAGGCCTTAAATATAAAAAAGAGATTTGTGGGTAGCGAAGACAAGGACGTTGTGACAAAAAATTATAACGAAACCATGGAAAGAATTTTGCCAGAATATGGGGTTGAAGTGGTAGAAATTCCAAGGGCAAGCCTGGATAATGAAATAATTTCTGCTTCAAAGGTCAGGGCTCTTTTAAAAGAAAGAAAATTTGAAGAAGCCTATAAATTTTTGCCAGAAGCCACAATTAAGGCCCTAAAATCAGAAGAAGGACAGAGGATAATAAATGAAAGACTCTAAGATACTTGCCATGAATAGGATGCTTGAGGCAAAAGAAAAAAGATACTACAAGATAAAATCTTTGACAGAAAAGTTTGAAGCTCCAGTCCTTTCTTTTATGTTAAACATTCCTGGAGAAGACAAAAACTTTAAAGAAGCTGTTGACTTTCACAAAAAATATATAGAAAAGATAAAAAAACTTTTGGAAGAAAATAAAATAAGAATACTATTTGAAGACTACGAAGATTTAATCACAGGTATGGAATACATTGGAGTCCTTGAGGGAAATGGGAGAGAGATAAAAAAACTCATGATTGAAATAGAAGAAGAGTCAGATGGAGGAAGGCTTTTAGACCTTGATATCTACGACAAGGACTTTTCACAAATTTCAAGATCATCCTTGGGACTCCCAGAGAGAAAGTGCATAATTTGTGGCGACACAGCAAGAACCTGTATAAAGGAAGAAAGACATAAGCAAGAAGAACTAGAAGGAAAAGTTAGAGAAATTATAAAAAAAGATTTAGAAATATAGTTTTTAACTATAACTGACTTTATTTTTATCTATTAGTTCTATAAATAGACCTTTGTTATAATTTTTTTAGAGGTGATTTTTTGGAAAAGATAAAGATGCAAAATCCTATCGTTGAGATGGATGGAGATGAGATGACTAGGGTCATCTGGAAGGACATAAAAAGTGAATTATTAGAACCATATATTGACTTAAATATCGACTATTATGACCTATCAATGGAAAATAGAAATGACACTGATGATAAAGTGACTCTAGAATCTGCCAAGTCTGTTGAAAAACACAAGGTTGGTGTAAAGTGTGCTACTATCACAGCTAATGAAGATAGGGTTGAGGAGTTTAACTTAAAGAAAATTTATCCATCACCAAATGCAACTATAAGGGCTTATCTTGATGGTGTAATGTTTAGAGAGCCCATAGTTTTTGACTGCTTGGATATTTTAGTTCCAACTTGGAAGGCACCAATAGCTATAGCAAGACACTCCTTTGGAGATATTTATGTTTCTAAGTCTTTTGACGTAAAGGAAGGCGATAAGCTTAAAGTTACAATAAATGGAGAAGAAAAATATTCTTATGCTCCAGACTATCACGGAATTTTCTTAACCCAATATAATAAAGTTGAGTCTATAAGGTACTTTGCTCATGAGTGTTTCAAGTACGCCCTTGAAAAGAAAATGGACCTAGTTTTTTCAACTAAAGATACAGTTGTGCCGGGATACGATTCTGTTTTCAAAGATATTTTTAATGAAGTCTATAAAAACTACAAGGATGACTTTGAGAAAGCTGGCATAAGATATGATTATTATTTAATAGACAATGCCATTGCAAAAATTATGAGGTCAGAAGGGAATATTCTCTGGGCTCTAAAAAACTACGATGGCGATGTAATGAGTGATATGATCTCAACTGTCTTTGGATCCCTATCACTTATGGAGTCTTCAATAATTGGCAAGGACACCTATCTTTATGAAGCTGCTCACGGAACAGTCACTGCCCATTATAGGAGATACCAAAAGGGAGAGATAACTTCCACAAACTCTGTTGCTTTAATTTTTACTTGGGCATCGGGACTTGAAAAAAGAGGAGAACTTGACGGCAACAAGGACTTAAATGAGTTTGGAATAAAATTAAAGAAGGCTGTTAAGGATACTATTGAAGCAGGTTTTATAACAAGAGACTTAATTTCAACCTACAATAAAAAAGATTATGTAAAGGTAAATTATTTAGAATTTATCCAAAAGGTAAAAGAATTTTTAGAAAAATCTCTATAAATATAAGTTAAGGGCAAGGATGACTTGCTCTTTTTTTTATAATTTTTAGCAAAAGAAAAACTCGGAGAAATTCTCCGAGTTTTATTTTCTTATTTAT
>CABQNX010000002.1 GCA_902465645.1 uncultured Peptoniphilus sp. | reverse complement strand
ATATCACAAAGAAAATCAGCAGTCCGTCAAGCTATTTCAAAAGAAGTTTTAGAACTTAAAGACTATGTAGTAGAAACTAGAAGATATCTTCATAAAAATCCAGAAGTATCACTAAAAGAATATAAGACATCGGCTTTTATAAAAGAAGAACTAGGTAAGCTTGGAATTAAATATGAAAATGTAGGTGAGACTGGAATCCTTGCAACAATAAAAGGGAAAAATGACGGTCCGACAGTTTTCTTAAGAGCAGACATGGATGCACTACCACTTAAAGATAAGATAGAAACAGATTATAGATCTATTAATGAAGGGGTATCTCACGGATGTGGTCATGATGCCCATGTAGCAGGACTACTTGCAACAGCTAAAATAATTGCAAAGAGAAAAGATGAAGTAAACGGAACGATTAAGCTCTGTTTCCAAGCAGCAGAAGAAATTGGAAGAGGTGCAAAAGAATTTGTAAAAGCAGGTCATCTAAAAGACGTTGACTACGCTTTTGGAATCCACGTTGCAAGTTCTCTACCAGTTGGTAAAGTTGCAATTGTAGTTGGTCCAATCAATGCGTCTTGTGATATTTTTAAGATCCATGTAGAAGGCGAAAGTGCCCATGGATCGAGACCACATCTTGGCAGAGACGCCCTACTTGCAGCAGCATCCATCGCCGTTGAACTGCAAAATGTAGTATCAAGAAGAGTAAATCCACTGGATAGTGTTGTTTTAACTCTTGGCAAACTAAATGCAGGCACAGCCTACAATATAATCGCAAATGACGCATATATCGAAGGGACTCTAAGAACTCTAGACAAGGATTTAAGAGAAAAAATCTTAAAGAAGATTGAACTTACTTGCAAAAATGTAGCAGAAGTGCATGATTGTAGTGCAGAATTTGAAAATTATAATGCAGCGTCTATACTTCAAAATGACGAAGAGCTAACTGAAGAAGTGCAAACCATAGCTAAAAAAATACTTGGAATCGAAAATGTAATCACGTATTCCAAACCATCTCTAGGCGCAGAGGATTTCTCAGAATTTACAAACCTAGTAAATTTATAAATGTTGGCACATCAAGTTGTGAAGCTACCTCCTTCCCACACCATCACGAAAAATTCGATCTAGATGAAGAAGGAATCCTCTATTGGGTGGAACTATTTAAAAATATTTTAGAAAAATATTCATTTGATGAAACAAACATCGATCTTGAAGAATTTGGCACAAAAAAGAAAACAAGAGAAACAAATAAATCTTTAGCAGGAATTTGGTAAAATCTCAATAAACATCAAATAATTATTGTTACAAAATGGAAAAATTATTAATTTAAAAATTTTTTATGTTACAATAATTATGGAGGTATTATGAGAATTTTAAGTAAGAAGAAAACAGCGGAAGTAATAGAAATATTAAATAAAACATATCCAGATGCAAAGTGCGAATTAAAATATTCGACTCCATTTGAACTTTTGGTGGCTACCATTCTCTCAGCTCAATGTACAGACGTGAGAGTAAATATGGTGACTGAAGAATTATTTAAAAAATACAATACCCCACAGCAATTTGAAGAACTTGGAGCAACAAAGATAGAACCACTTATTCGAACCTGTGGTTTCTATAGAAATAAAGCAAGATCCATCTACGGTGCATCGAAGATGATCCTAGACGAATACTATGGAGAAGTTCCAAATACAATAGAAGAGCTTGTTAAACTTCCAGGAGTTGGCAAGAAAACTGCAAACGTGGTTGCGTCTAACTGCTTTGGCATACCAGCCATAGCCGTTGACACTCATGTCTTTAGGGTTTCAAATAGAATTGGAATCGTAAATGAAAAGACTCCTGAAAAGACAGAGGAAGCTCTAATGAAGAGAATCGACAAAAACATGTGGACCAAGGCCCATCACTTGATAATCTTCCATGGGAGAAGAAGATGTATGGCAAGAAATCCAGATTGTGGTCTGTGTGAGGTGAGAGAGTATTGCAACTGGATAAAGTAAAGAAAACTGTCTATATAATAATAACTGCACTAATTCTATTTATATTATTCTTTAGCTACTACTATTCAGTTAAGGACTCTGGGAAGATAAACCGTGGAGTTAAGATTGATTCAGTAAATGTATCTGGTCTTGACTTCAACGAAGCTAAGAAGCTGGTTAAAGAAAACACAGAAGAGAAAAAATCTGAAAGCATAGAATTTAATTTAGGAGATTTAAAATATTCTAGAACTCTTGCTGAACTTGGATATGACAAAGATATTAAAGATGCCTTGGAAGAAGCATATGCTGTAGGAAGAAGTCCAAATAAAGTGAAGAATTTCTTCAGAATAATAACACTTCCTATATTTACACACAATATAGATGCAAAAACTATAATATCTGATGAAAAAGTACAAGAATCAATAGACTACCTAGTGGATAAAGTCTATATAAAAAAAGAAGATGCATCCATTTCACAGGTGGATGGCAAATTTGCAAAGAAAGATGAAGTCGTGGGGAGATACCTTGACACATTGAATTTAAAAGAAGAGATTAAAGAGTCATTAGGTAAAAAAGATGCAATAGAATTAAAAGCGCTACCAATACTTCCAGAGATTAAATCAGAATATTTCAATGGACTAGATACAGTACTTGCAAGCTTCGTCACAGATTTTCACAAATCAGAAGACAATAGAAAATATAATATAGAGCTAGGAGCTAAGAAAGTATCAGCCATCTTCGTAGAACCAGGACAAGAAGTTTCATTTAACGATACAGTCGGTGAGATGAACGAGGCAGGAGGATTCAAAGCAGCAGGAGTAATCGTAAATGGCGAATTCGATAGAGGCTGGGGCGGAGGAATCTGCCAAGTATCAACCACACTCTACAACGCCCTCGTAAGATCTGATATAGAAATAATAGAAAGATCAAACCATTCACGACCAATAGGATATGTGGAAAGAGGAGCAGACGCAGCAGTAGCGCCTGGATACAAAGATTTAAAATTTAAAAATAATCTAAAGCATAAGATATTTATAGACTCGAAAATAGTTGATGATACCATTGAATTTATAATTTTTGGGAATCATGAAGATAAGGAATATGACATAGACCTAGTAACCAAGTTTGAAAGAGAAAAAACACCAGAAACCATCACCAAGTATTCAGATAAAATAGCCGATGGAGAAGTGCAAGTAGAATCAAAAGGAAACAAGGGTTATGACTACTCATCATATAAAGAATACAAAAAGAATGGGGAAGTAGTAAAAGTAGAAAAATATCTAAACTCATACTATATACCTAAAAATAGAGTAGTAGTGGTAGGGCAAGGACCAAAGAAAAATAGTAACTCAGAAGAAAAGTCCAACAAAAAGGAAAGTAAAAAAGAAAATAAAAAATCAAAGAAAGAAAAGAGATAATGTTCAAAGCGCCATAAAGGTGCTTTTTTATTGCAAAGCTTCCAAGACTTCCTTTCTCTTAAATACTTCCAATATGTCTAAATTTGCTTTTAAAGAGTAGACTGAATTTTTGCATTAAAACCCTTCATACTTGAAACCTCATCATTTCACCTCTACACTCACTATAACACTTTAAAAAATTTTTTAAAACTACTATAATAAAACTATGTTTAAAGCGACAGATTATGAAGAAATTTTAAAATTTAAAAATCCTATCTTTATTGACTTGCGAAGTGAAGGAGAGTTTGAAGACGGAACAATTTTAGGGGCAATATCCATGCCTGTACTTTCAAATGAGGAGAGAAAAATTGTAGGTGCTCTCTATGCGTCAGGAGATGTAACGGGAGCAAAGGAAAAAGGTGTGGAGTTTTTTGCACCTAAGCTTACAGATTACTATAGACGTATTTCGCAAATGGAAGAAAATCATGAAGTTGTTCTATTTTGTTCTAGAGGAGGTTTTCGTTCTACTGCACTTTTTAATCTCTTAAAGACCTTGGGACACAATGTCTACAAATTAAATTATGGATACAAGTCATATAGAAAGTATGTCCTTAACTTTATGGACACCTTTAAGGATTATAAGTATGTGGTCCTTAAAGGCTACACTGGCTGTGGCAAGACGGAAATTTTAAAAGAGCTAAGGAAAAGAGGGGAGAATGTCCTTGACCTTGAAGGTCTTGCAAGACACAGAGGCTCCATCTTTGGTGGAGTAGGCATGGGCTTGCAGCCTTCTCAAAAGACCTTTGAGTCGGAGCTTATGGAAAGCTTTAAAAGTTTTAAACAAGGTCCAGTCTTTGTAGAAGGAGAGTCCCCACGAATAGGAAGCATAAATCTTCCTGCGAAACTTATAAAGGCTATGGCGCAGACGGATAAAGTTTTTTTAATTGAAGACACAATTGAAAGAAGAACAGAGCGAATTAAGTCCGACTATTTAAGTGACTATGGATTGGAGAAAAAAGAAGAGCTTATCTCTGCATTTGAAAATTTAAGGAGATATATAAGTGCAAAGAGATACGAAAATTATTTGAAGTTGCTGGATGAAGAAAACTTCGATCTTATAATTAAAGACCTGATAATAAAATACTATGACGCCAATTACTCTATAAATAAGGAGGAAATTTTTTATAAAGTTTTTAATGAAGATATTAAAAAATCCTGTGACACAATACTTAATATCATAAAATAAAAGCCCCCTCAGGGGCTTTTTTCATATCATTAGTAGTGGCTTATGTCCTCAACTGTTTCCAAAGTACCCAGATAATCACCAGCTTCATCATAAACTGCAAGGTACTTAACTAAGATTTTCTTTCCCTTAATATCTTTACATATAACTAAACGATCTCTCTTCTTGCTCTTAAAGTCATCAAGCAAGGACTTCACCATTGGCACAACTTTTGGAGGATGACAAGAAGCTACATCTCTATTTAAACAGGACTTAGGTCTAGGAAAAATTTTGTCCTTTCCCTCAGAATAATACCTAACAAAGTCATCCTTATCTATAAAGGTTAGCTCTACATCAATGGTCCTAAAAATTTGAAGGGCTTCCTTTATCTTTAAACTTCCAGTTTCGAATTCAAGACTTCCATAAGAATTTTCTTCCTTTGGTAGGATTTCTTTGGGTTTGTAGTCCTTCCAAAGCGGGAAATCATCCACTAGGTCTAGTCCATATTCTCCAAAGTCGCCATAGATTTTATTCCACTCTTCTTCTGTGAAGTTTTCTTTTAAAAGTGGGAAGAGGATATTCTCTTCCTTATATATCATTTCATAGATCCTATCTAAAACCTTATTTAAGTTTTCCTCATTATAAGAATTTGCTTTTACAATATGTGACAGGTCACTTCTTATTTCATCATCGACAGCCCACATAACATCACTGGGACCAATAATATCATATTTAGTTTTCAAAAGGGGATAAATAAGTCCAGCCTTTTTGCCGTAATGAGAATTTATTTTTAAAAGCTCTCTTATCTTAGCTAACTTGTCTTTGCTATTTTTGACTTCATCAGCTAAAAATTTAATTTTTTTATTTTCTATACTTAGGATATTTAGAGGATGACCTGGAATTTTTCCCAAATCCTTTTGACTCTCATCTACAATATTACTTTCGTGGAAAAGTGCAGAATGTATATCGCAAAGTTTTTGGACTTTTTCTAGGGGAAGGCCACTCATAATTAGTTCTTGTTCAGCATCAACTATTTCCTTTGAAGAGACATCCTTAAAATTTTTTACAAAATCACTTCTAACAGCTTCCAAGTCTTCGCCCTTAGAAAGTCTTTCGATATAGGATTTTAAGAGACTAAGTCTATCATTATCTTCTTTGGAATCATCACTAACATTTTCAACATCAACTAGATTAAAGCCTTCTTCTCTCAACTTCTCTTTAATTAAATCCAAGTCTATATTTTTTATTTCGGCTCCTTTTTTTATTGAAACCATTTTTCCAACAGTAGAAAGGGCTAGGGGATTTGTAATTTCAATAAAACCTAAATCCTTTAAAATGTTTTTTAAATTTGGAAATTTTTCAATGAGATTTGCTACAGGTTCGTCTACATTTATGTTCTTCATATTTCCTCCTAAAATTTTGTTAGGCATATTATACCCATTATTAGAAAATATTTATTAAATTTAATCAAATAAAAAGAGACCCTCATGAGTCTCTTAACTTTATTTGCAAGAAAACCAAAGCTCTTATTAATTTGTAGACAGCTACAAGGCAGATATAGATAAAGATGCTTAAGAAGGGGTCCTTTGTGTAAGTAACAAGTCCCAGTCCAAGAAGTGTGCTTAGTAAACTTCCTAAAAATTTTTTGTTTTTCATGCTTATCCTCCTTGTCAAATTTTTATGTACTTAATAAAATGTTTCTTATCAATTATTATATACCTCAATAAAAGGATTTTAAAGGATAATGATTTAATCTGTTAAAGAATATTAAAAATTTGTAAAAATTCCTTCTTTGAAAATAATTTTTACAATTAAATGTTATCATAGATAGATGGAGGAATTATGTTAATTAATTTTTTTAACGGGATGGTCATGGCAATAGCCGACTCTGTGCCTGGGGTCAGCGGGGGAACCCTTGCCTTCATCCTAGGTTTTTATGATAAATTTATAGATAATTTGCACGAATTTTTTGGAGGTCAAGGGAAAAAGAGAAAAGAAGCCTTTAAGTATCTTTTTAATCTTGGACTAGGCTGGCTCTTTGGCCTCTTATTGAGTATTTTTTTCCTGTCAGAACTTTTTCAAAAGGAAATATACTTTATGACTTCAGTCTTTCTTGGCCTAACCCTCATGTCACTTCCCTTTCTAATCTCAAGTGAGATAAAAATTTTAAGGGATAATAAAGAAGACTTTTACTTTATCTTTCTTGGTCTAATTATAGTTATCCTCTTGGTAATTTTTAAGGGAAAATCAAAATTCATTGGTGACTTCGACTTAATTAACCCCAATGTCTTTGACTATGTTTATTTATTCTTAGCAGGAGGACTTGCAATCTCTGCCATGGTTTTACCAGGGATCTCTGGGTCATCAATTCTTCTCATAGCGGGAGTTTACATACCTGTGGTGGAAGCCCTGGGAGAGGTCATGAGGTTTAACTTCGACAAGCTAATGCCCCTTGTAGTAATGGCACTTGGAGTCCTCTTTGGGATTTTTATGTCCATTAGGATTATAAGAGAGAGGCTGAGGAAGAATCGCGACAAGATGATGTATCTAATCCTTGGCATGATAATAGGGTCTCTTTATGCAATTGTAATGGGCCCCACAACTCTTGGAGGAAACCCTCCACTTAACTTATATAATTTTTCAATCCCTGGATTTATTTTTGGAATTCTTATTTTATTTATTTTAGAATTTATTAGAATATTAAGACTTAAAGAAGAAAAGAAGACTGGTCATTAATCAGTCTTCTTTATTTTTTTTTTACTAATTCTATTAAGTTGTCATTGGTCATGAGGTTTTTGGAATAGTCGATACAAATCTTGGCCCAGTCCGATTCCTTCTTTGCCTGGTCAAGAGGAAGGGGCCTTCTCGTCTTCCTGTCAATTAATCTTGAGTTTTCAAAAACTCCGTCACGAGAATATTCGAAGACCTGGTCTCTATTTATATAGGAACCCTTCAATAGATAGGTTTGGGGATAGACTGCATTGTTTTCTATTTCCTTGCCCCAGCCAAGTAGGTCAATGCCAAATGTAGGGATGTCACTTCTGTTCCAGCCCATGAGATTTAAAATAGTGGGATAGAGGTCAAGTTGTGAGCCAACACTGTGTCTTGTAATATTTTTATTAAATCCAGGGACATGGATGACAAGGGGGATGTTCATCATGTCGTCGTAGTCAATTTCACGTCCCAGCCATCTTTCCATGGACTCTCTGTCTTTTTCCTTTTTAAGGGTGTAGGCGTGGTGGTCGCCGTAAATAACTATTACAGTCTTATCTAAGATGCCAGATTTTTCTAACTTGTCAAAGAACTCTTCCATGGCCCTGTCGGTGTATCTTGCACAGGAAATATAATCGTAGACAAAGTCCGTCTTGTCATCAGCTTCCTTTGGAATTTCACGCAAGTTATCTGGCAGATTGTAGGGAGTGTGGGTAGTAAGAGTTACCATAAGGGCAAAAAACTTTTTGCCTTCATCGTCAACTTCTTTTATCTTGTCAAAGGATTGGTTGAAGAAGGACTTATCTGATAGGCCCATCATGACTTGGTCATCCTGGTCATAAGTCTCCCCAAGATAAATCCTATCAAAGTCAAAATTTTTATAGATTTCTTGGCGATTATAAAACTTGCCAGTGTTGCCGTGCATGGCTATTGTTTCATAGCCCATCTTCTTGGCGACCTTTGGTAGTCCATAAGTTTTCTTGTCCCTGTAGACAGAATAGGCCTGGCCGTCAAGGGTAGGGTAGACTGATGTCATAGAGACGAACTCTGCATCAGATGTGTTGCCAAAGCCTAGGAGTTCAAAATAATTATTAAAATAGATGGACCCCTCCTTCTTTATCAAGGAATTTAGGAAGGGAGTCACCTCTTCTCCATTATAGGTCCTATTGACAACAGCATTTTGCAGGGACTCGCATTGGATGAGGATTATATTTTTGTCTTTTGCAAGTCCTGTAAAGTCATTGGCTTTAACTTCTCGAAAAGAAAAGTATTTTTTTAAGTCAGTCTTTTCTAGGGACTTGGAATCTTTTCTGGCCTCCACTCTTGTGTAAAGAGGAGATAAAAAAGTTGAAGTGTAGACTTCTGTTACCCTTAGGGGTTTTATAAAAAGTCCAGGTAAGATGAGGATGGCAAAAAATACTCCAAGTTCCTTATAAAATCTTTTCTTATTAAAGGCTTCTTCCCAATAATATTCTTTTGTCAGATAGGCAAGTCCTAGGCCAGCTAAAATCATTAAGAAGTAGGCAGGAGAAAAGTCCTTAAAGATCACAGGTAGGACTCCGCCAGCTTCTCTTGCAAGCCCAAGCCTTCCAAATATATCAAAGGAATGGAACTCCTTAAAGTAGATAGAAAGACCAATCTTTAAAAATACAATTAAGCCTACCACAGTGTATTTATATTTTTTCTTGGGATATAGATTTAGAAGAATATAGTCGAGACGACCTGTCAAGATAATGGAAATAATCAATATGTAAAGGCCCTTGTCGCCTGTGGGGCTTCCAAGAGAAGTCTTATAGAAAATAAGATTTATAATAAAAAATAAAGTTTTTGTAAGATTTTTAAAGTGTTTTTCCATTTGTCCTCGTCCTTAATAATAAGCTTAAGGAAATTATAAAATAAGAAGGATTTTTAGGCAAGAATAAACCAGCCTCTTGGCTGGTATGACTTTATATACTTTTTCTATTAAAGGTATCCCATTCTGACAAGTCGCCAGCCTCGTAACCCTTCTTGAACCAACGAACCCTATTTTCGCTAGATCCGTGGGTAAAGGACTCTGGCCTTACATAGCCTTGGGCCTTCTTTTGGATTGTGTCGTCACCAATGGACCAAGCAGTTGAGATTGCCTCATCAATGTCGCCTGGGTCAAGATATCCCTTGTCCTTTTGGTATCTTGCCACAACTCCTGCCAGGTAATCTGCTTGAAGTTCAAGCCTAACTGTCAAGGCATTTCTCTCTTCTTCAGACATCTGACTTGCAAGCTCTTGGTATTGTTTCATTATTCCAGTAACTTCTTGGACATGGTGACCAACCTCATGACTAATTACATAGGAGAGGATAAAGTCTCCCTCGTCAGCCCCAAAGTCCCTTATGAGTGAGTCGTAAAAGGAAAGGTCCATATAGATAGTCTCATCACGTGAGCAGTAGAAGGGTCCCATGCCTGAGTTGGCAATACCGCAACCACTTTTTACTTGGCCCTTGAAGATTTCCATCTTGGGCTCCCTATATTTTATTCCTTCTTTTTCTAAAATTTCGTGCCAAGCATCTTCGGTGTCAGCCAAGACAACTGATGAATAATCGTAAAGAGTTTGCTCCCTATCAGACAGTTGGTATTCCTGTTGAGAGTTTTGGGCTCCGCCACCAAGACCTGACCTAATAGCATCTCTTGGACTTCCTGTTATTAAAAAAACTATAAGTGCAATTATAAGTCCTCCGCCACCAAGGGCAACGCCGCCACCCTTAGACCTTGAAACATTTGAACTTTTTCTTCTACCTTGCCATTTCATAATATCCCTCCAAGGCTTTCTTACCCAAATTAAGGAGAGATTATTGGAAAACATTTAAAGATTTACTATAATAAAATACAAGTGATGAATTATGAAAAAGTTATTTATAATAAGTTCCAAGTCGGGCAGGGGCCGTGACAAAAACTTTGAGAGGGAACTTTTAAAATATTTTAAGGAAGACGAAATTAAAATTACAGAAAAGCCTGGGGACACAATCTCCTTTGCAGAAGATTTTAGGGATAGTGGCGGCGACCTCCTCTTTATAAAGGGAGGGGACGGTGCCTTGTCAGAAGTTGCCAGCGTATTGAGGGGAAGTGAGACAGCACTTGGACTTGTGCCAGGTGGAACGGGCAATGACTTCTCCAAGAACTTCAAGCCCTTTGATCTTTCAAATATTTTAAATTATGAAATTTCCCCCATTGATTTAGCAGAAGTAAATGGAAAGACTTGTATAAATGTGACCAGCCTTGGCTTTGACACCAATGTCTTGAAGTATGCCTATGACCTCATGAAGAGGAAAGATATTTCAGGCAAGCTTGCTTACCTCTACGGGGTCATAAAAAGTGTTGCAAACTTAGAAATTGTAAATTTAAAAATTTCTTATAAGGACCAAGAAGATATTGCAAGAGAAATCAAGGGGAGATTTTTGGTGTCTGCCCTTTGCAATGGGTCCTATTATGGAAATGGATTTAATCCCTCACCAAGGGGAAGGCTTGATGATGGGCTTTTGAACTTAATCTTGGCACATGAAATGGGGCCAAGGGGGATAATAAAATTATTTTTATCTTATCGCAAGGGGACCCACCTAGGAAAACCTGGAGTGAGAGAAATTATTACAAGGTCTGGAGTGATTTCATCGGACCGAGAATTTTTATATAACATTGACGGAGAAATTTATAAGGCAAGGGAGTTAGACTACAAGGTCTTGCCCAAGGCTTTGAAGTGGATTTGTTTTAAGGAGTGAGAAGATGAAAGTTGGAGTATTCGCAGGAACTCATGAAGACACAAGGATGGGAGTAGAACTCTTGAGGGAGAGGGGATTTGAAGCTTTACCCTATCCCATTTCCAAGAACCCCAAGGACCAGTCCCTACTTCAATATTATTCAAGAGAAGAACTCACAAGACTTGTTGAAGAAAAAATTGTAGATGCAAAAAAGTCTGGTGCAGAGAAAATTTTTATCTACTGCAATTCACTTTCAGCATCAATAGATCTAGGGGACTTATCTCGCCGCCAGGACATCCAAATTATCACTCCCTTGGATTTTTATAAGGAACTGGACTCTAAGTATAAAAAGTTAATTATCCTTGCAGCAAACTCAAAATCAGCCCATGGAGTTGATGCCCTTCTTTGCCAAAAGAATTTTAGGGACACAATTTCTATTGGGATCCTAAGTCTTGTTGAAGAAATCGAAAAGAAAACTGCCCCAGAAGAAATTATAAAAAAGCTTGACCTAAAAGACCTCTTTAACTTTTTTAACAAGATGGAAGAAAGACCTGAGGGAATTATCCTTGCCTGCACCCACTTCCCCTACATGAAAGAGGAATTTAAAAAGTTGACTGATATAGAAATCTTGGATCCAGCAGAAGACATGATAAAAAGACTTTAAAGACAAACAATCCACAGAAAATTGAAAAATTACACAAAAAAAAGAGCTTTTTCTTAGCTCTTTTCTTTTTTACCCACAAAAGTTGATAACTTTTATGAAACTGTGGATAAGATTGTATAAATTTTATAAAATCCCCTTAAAATTCTTGTAAATTTACAAATTTTTCTTGTTTTATGATAATTTTTTCAAAATGTGCATGAAATGTGCAGAACTTTTCAAGACAAATGTTCATATCCTTGTGGATAATGTGGATAAAGCTGGGGATAAAGTCTATATCACAAGTAGGCTTGTGGAAAGAAACTTGATAAGATTTTTGTCAGTCCTCAAGTTCCATCCACTTTTCATAAAGCTCTTCTAGAGTATTTGCAAGGCTTTCACGCTCTATTGATAAATCGCTGGCTAGTTGATAATCGCTGTAAGTGTTAGAGTCTGCAAGTTTTGAGTCAATTGTGGATAACTTTTCCTCTAATGTTGAAATATCTTTTTCAATTTTTTCTTTTTCCTTGCGAAGGGCCTTATTTTTTTTGCGTTCTTCTCTCTCTTCACGCTTTTCTCTTTCAATTTCTGTCCTGGACTTGTAGTCTTCGTCATCAGACTCCACTTCAGTGGTCTTTTCAAGATAATAATCGTAGTTGCCAAGGAAGGTGTTGATACCAGACTCAGTCATCTCAAAAATCTTATCAACAGTCTTATTTAAAAAGTACCTGTCGTGGGAGATGGAGAGTACAGTTCCCTCGTATTTCAAGAGGGCGTCTTCAAGTATCTCCTTGGAGTCAATGTCCAAGTGGTTGGTAGGCTCGTCAAGGACAAGGAAGTTTGCTCCCTTTAGCATAATTTTTAAAAGGGATAACCTTCCACGCTCTCCACCAGAAAGCTCGTCGATGGTCTTGAAGATGTCGTCGCCCACAAAGAGAAACTCTGCCAGGTACTTCCTAATTTGGAAGTGCTCAAGCTTTGGGAACTCGTCCCAAATTTCATCCATAACAGTCTTGTCTAGGCTTAGGTTGTCAAGCTCTTGGTAGAAAAAGGCCACGTCCACATTGGACCCCAGCCTGACCTCTCCAGATGTTGGAGAAGTTTCTTCAGCAATAATCTTAAAGAGAGTGGACTTGCCCACACCGTTGGGACCAATTAGGCCGATCTTGTCATTCTTGTAGACAAAAGCATTGAGGTCATGAAAGACTTGATGGTCGCCAAAGGACTTTGAAAGGTCCTTGATCTCCAAGACGTCCCTTCCCGAAGTCTTCTTGGGAGTGAAGTGGAGATTGGTCTTCTTGTTGGAAGTTGGCATCTCAATCCTCTGCATCTTATCTAGCATCTTCTTACGGCTCTTGCCCTGCTTGATAAACCTGTCACGGCCAAGATTCATGTACCTCTTTATAATTTCTTCCTGTCTCTTAATTTCCTTTTGTTGGTCTTCATATTGCCTCTTTAGGACTTCGAAGTCCTTCTTCCTCTGCCTCATATAGGTGTCGTAATTGCCCTTGTAAGTTTTAGTTCCACCATTTTCCAAGAGGACAATCTTGGAGACAATGTTGTTTAAAAAGTACCTGTCGTGAGAGATTATGATGACGGCCTTGTCAATGTCCTTTAGGTATTTTTCTAGCCAAGAGATGGCCCCAATGTCCAAGTGGTTGGTAGGCTCGTCAAGTAGGAGCAGGTCTGCATCTTCAAGGAGGAGCATGGCAAGGGCCACACGAGACTTTTGCCCACCAGAAAGGGTGGAGATGTCCTTGTCAAAGTCCTCTTCTGCGAAGCCAAGACCAATTAAGGTCCCCCTGATCTTGGAGTTATATGAGTAACCGTCTCTCTTGTGAAACTCGTCCTGGAGCCTTTGGTACTTCATGAGTTCTTCATCTAAGTTGTCTGGATTTTCTGCAATTATGTGCTCTTGATTTCTCAAGTTTTTTTCAAGTTCTATTAGGTCAGCAAAGATTGAAAGGCAGTTGTCGTAAATAGACCCTTCAGTGTGAAGGCTAAGCTGTTGCTCCAAGTAGCCTATCTTTAAATCTTTTTTCCTAAAAATTTCTCCCTCGTCGTAGGAGAGGTTTTCTGTAATTATATTAAAAAGAGTGGACTTGCCACTTCCGTTGATTCCAATAAGGCCAATTTTATCCTTATCTTCCACTATTAGGTTTCCATCCCTAATAGTTTCTTCATCAATATAGGATTTTTTTATATTTGTTAAACTAAGTATTGGCATAATGACCTCCTGGATATATTTTATCAAATTAGGAAGACCTTTAAAAGAAGCTAGGCTAGTGATGAATCTTAGAAGAAGTGAGTAAGTAAAAAATTATGACTTAATAAAAAATTATAATTTGATGGAAAATTGTGTCTTGATAAAAAAATACGACTTAATGAAAGTTTGTGACTTGATAAAAAATTATGAGTTGAAGAAAAACTGTGGCTTTATAAGAATTTGTGAGTTAATAATTAATTGTAACTTGATAAGAAAATATGACTTAACAAAAATTTATAAAATAATAAAAATTCCCAATAAAAAAACTCTACTATTAAAAGTAGAGTTACAATCAATCTGAATAGCCCAAATTTTTTGAAAAATCAATGCCGGCATTTTTCACTGCCTCAATATATTCTTTTTTGGACTCTTCTGTGATCCTTTCCTTGGGGATAACCACACCAATGGCGCCAACAAGCTGGTCCTTGTAGTTAAAGACTGGAGCCCCAATTCCAATGACAGAATCGATGTATTCTGAATCAGAAACAGAAATTTTATTGTTTCTTATGTGCATTAGGTCATGCCTCAGGGCTTCCTTGTCAACAGGTGCGTCAAGGTAGTCGGAAAGGTCCTTTTTTAAGTAGTAGTTTATATAATCATCAGATTGAAAGGCAAGTATAGTTTTTCTAATTGCTCCCTTGTGGAGGTCAATCTCTATTCCAAAATTTTCCACAATCTTTAGGGAGTGCTTGCCTTCAGCCTTTGAAAGCATAAGGCCCTTGTCCCCAGACTTAATAATAAAATAGGAATCCTCCATAGTCACATCAGATAGTTTTTCTAGGACTGCCTTGCCAACAGCTTGGGGATCCAGCTTTGATGATGCCTTGATCCCTAGGGGAATTAGGGCTGGCCCTAAGCCATAGAGGTGGGTCCTCTCATCCTTTGACACATAACCAACACCAATTAGGGTTGATAGGATCCTGTGGGCTGTGCTTGGGGGTATATTTAAAAATTCAGAGATTTCTGCAATTGTAAGTTCTCGATTTTCACTTTTTAAGATGTCTAAAACATTAGCTGCCTTGACTAAACTTTGAATCATAATTTCACCTTCCAGATAAAATTATACCACATACTGGAAGCTATTTCATTCTTAGAAATGATGTCAGCTTTAACTTTGTCCATAAGTAAGGAAAAAGGAGAGTATTTTTATTATTATAAGTTATATTTATATTTTTTGTGGGAAAAGTTAATTAAAGTTAATTTTTCGATTTTTTTTTAGAGCTGGAAAGACAAAGTTGTTGAAAATAATTTTTGACTTGTGAAAGATTGTAATTTTTTAGAATAGAAAATTTATAAGTTTTTTTGAGTAAAAATCATTTTTGGTCAGAAGATTATAAATTGAGTTTGAGAAAAATCATAGTAACTTATAATTGAGAATAGATTTGTAAACTTATAATTAAAAATCAAAAAATCACAAAACTATTTAGACAAATTTCAAAATAGTCTTGACAAGAAAAATAAATTTTATATAATTAAATTAACAATTTAGATAATTATCGAAATAGAATTAATGGAAGGGAAGTGGTCTAGTGTTTTCTGATACCTTTAAGGCCTTGTCAGATCCCGTTAGGCTGGAGATTTTAAATATGCTTAGGTCGGGCAGGATGAACGCAGGGGAAATTGCCGAACAGTTTGACCTCTCCAAGGCGACGATCTCCCACCACCTAAAGATTTTAAAAGACCAAGACCTAATTTACGAAGAAAAAGAAAAAAATTTTATTTATTACGAGCTCAACACTTCAGTTTTCGAAGAAATACTTACATGGATTGTGAAATTCAAAGGAGGTCCAGATGAAAAATAAATTTAGGCTTAGAAAAAGCTCAATAATTTCCATAATTACATCAATTTTAATTTTAATAATTTTTAATATCTTGTTTTATGACAAGATGCCTGCAGAACTACCAACTCATTGGAATTTCCAAGGTCAAGCAGATGACTACAGTTCCAAGTTTGATGCCATGGTCTTGACTCATGGATTTCTCGTAGTCATGAATATCTTCATGTGCTTTATGCTAGATAATGACCCAAGGAATAAGAAGCAAAAGAACTTCTTAATGACACTTAGTAAGCTTGCCATGCCAGCTATAATGATAGTGGTCTACACTGTAACAGTCATGGTTGGACTGGGAAGGGATGTAAATGTCTCAGTTATAATTCCACTTTTTGTTGGTCTATTATTTATCGCCATTGGCAATTACCTTCCAAAGACAAAGAGGAACTACACCATGGGTATAAAGCTTCCTTGGACCCTTAACAGCGACGAGAACTGGAGAAGGACTCACAGACTTGGTGGCATTTGCTTTATAGGAATTGGATTATCTCTTATAATCTCAATATTTTTTAAGAGCGAAGTGATTTTTTTAGCAGCTCTTATAATTGGTGGTTTAATTACAGGCTTTTATTCTTATTATCTATATACTAAGGGAATTTAAAATTTAAAAAAGCCTTGTTTAACTTCCAAGGCGTAAAAAAACTCTTGCAGATATTTTTGCAAGAGTTTCTTTTTTATAAATTATAATTTTCTATTTTTTCTAGATACTTCAAGGGGAAGTTTTTCTCTTTCCCTCTTAACCTTATTATTTTCTAATTTTAAGACTGAGTAATTTTTGTCTTCGCCAAGGTCCACTTCAATCTTGCCACTTGGGTCAACTATAAGTGAATGGGCGTATGCATTTTTAGATAGGTCATCATCTCTTGCTATGGCAGGAGAGACCACGTAGCATTGTGAGTCCACTGCACGAGCCCTATTTAAGAGGTGGAAGTGGGCTTCGCCAGTCTTCTTCATGAAGGTTGATGGGACGAAGATGACTTCTGCTCCATAGTCCCTAAAAGTTTGGAAGAGTTCAGGGAATCTCAAGTCAAAACAAATTGCAAGGCCAAAAGTCCCGTATTCTGTTTCAAAAACTCCAAGGGACTTGCCGCCAGAAATTGTGTCAGACTCCTTGTAGCCTTCGATATCGAAGAGGTTGATCTTGGAATATCTGTAGATTTCTCGGCCCTTCTTGTCAAAGACATAGGACCTGTTGTAAATCTTGTCGCCTGATTTGATGGGGATGGACCCACCAATTAAATAAACTTCATTTTCTTTTGCTACTTGGCTCATCTTTTCATAAGTTTCGCCAAAGTCCTCTTCAGCAAATTTTGTGAAGTAGGAATTTTGGTAAGGGCAGTTCCACATTTCTGGAAGACAAACCACATCAGCCCCTTCTTTTTTTACAAGGGCAACATATTCTTCCATTGTCTTTAGGTTTTCTTTTTTATCGCCCTTAGCAGGCAGCTGAATTATTCCAACATTAAAATCTTTCATACTTTTCACCTCAAATTATATTGAAAAAGCCAAGGCATAGGACCACTAGGCCAAGGACAATCCTGTAATATCCAAAGGGGATAAAGTCGTGTTGACGGATGTAGCCCAAGAATTTTTTGATAACAACAAGGGCAACGATGTAGGAGATTACTCCTCCCACAAGGATCAAGAACCATTGCCATAGGCTAAAGGAAAATCCAATTTTTAAAATCTTTAGGGCAGTGGCACCAAGCATTGTTGGGACTGCAAGATAAAAGGAAAACTTGGCAGAGCTTGTTCTTGAACAACCAAGTAGCATGGCACCTATAATTGTAGCTGCTGAACGAGATGTTCCTGGTACCATGGCAAGGCATTGGAAAAAGCCAATGAAGAGGGCAGTCTTGAGTCCAATGTCGTTTAGGGTCTCGTACTTAAAGTCCTTGTCTCTATTATTTTTTTCCATGACAATAATTATTATTCCGTAAAAGATAAGTGCAATGGCAACTGTAATAGGGTTAAAGAGGTGGGCGTCGATGAAGTCATCTAGTAGGAAGCCAAAGAAGGCTGCTGGCAAGAAGCCCACAATAATTTTTGCAATTAACCTCATTGTTTCAAGGTCCCTGTACTTAAACTTTTCCTTGAAGCTAAGTTCATTATACTTTTCTTCTCCAATGACTGGGACAAGCTTGCCCTTGGCTATGGGGTTGATGTCATAGAAGTAGAGATAGACTACTGCTAGGATGGCACCAAGCTGGATGATGACGCTAAAGGCATTGGAAAAGGCCTTGGGTTCAAGTTTTATAAAGCTGTCTGCAATTATAAGGTGGCCTGTTGATGACACAGGCAAAAATTCTGTAAGTCCCTCGATTATTCCAAGGAAGATTACTTTTATTAAGTCTAAAATCATATTTACCTCCAATATTATTCAAAGTTTATTATAACATTATAGGTTAAAAATATAAATAAGACCCCTGCTTGTGCAAGGGTCTTTAAAAATTTTATTTACTTATTAATCGCTTCTCTGCAAGTTCAAGAATTTTGTAAATTCCTTCTTAAACATTAACTCAACAGTTCCCGTTGGACCGTTTCTGTGCTTGGCAATAATAACTTCACCAACATTTGGCTTTTCCGATTCTTCCTTTGTGTAGTATTCGTCCCTGTAGAGGAACATTACAATGTCGGCGTCCTGCTCTATGGCACCAGACTCACGAAGGTCAGATAGGATTGGCCTGTGGTCAGTCCTAAGTTCTGGAGCACGAGAAAGTTGTGAAAGGGCAATGACAGGAACTTCTAATTCCTTGGCAATGGCCTTGAGGTTTCTCGATATGGCAGAAATTTCTTGTTGTCTAGATTCAGACCTTGATGACATCTGCATAAGTTGCAGATAGTCAATTACAATTAAATCAAGTCCCTTTTCCACCTTCATCCTTCGGCACTTGGCCTTGAGTTCTAGTGGAGAGATTCCAGCTGTGTCGTCGATTTCCATTTTTAGGCTAGACACAATGGGCATAGTGTTAATTATTTTTGTCCACTCTTCTTCGTTTAAGTTACCACTAATTACCTTTTGGAGGTCAACGTGTGAAGTGGAAGATATGATTCTCTGGAAGAGTTGGTTCTTACTCATCTCAAGAGAAAAGACAGCAACTGATGCACCACCTCTTAGGGCAGCATTTGTTGCAATGTTAACCATGAGGGCGGTCTTACCCATGGAAGGTCTTGCTGCCAATAAAATTAAATCAGACTTTTGAAGTCCAGAAATTTTTCTGTCGAGGTCCACAAAACCAGTTGTAAGTCCTGTAAGGGCGTTGGGGTTTTGGGCCTTTTTTTCCATTTCAGAGAAGGAGTCCAGGGCAATGCTTTTAATATTTACAAGTCCATTCTTTGTGGAATCCTGA
Source organism: uncultured Peptoniphilus sp. (assembly GCA_902465645.1). Classification (GTDB taxonomy): domain Bacteria; phylum Bacillota; class Clostridia; order Tissierellales; family Peptoniphilaceae; genus Peptoniphilus_A. Next base: position 74,271 of record CABQNX010000002.1, on the reverse strand, counting down.
GTTATTTCAAAGACAGATTTTTCTGCAAGCTCAATGATGAGGTCTGCCTGGGCATCAGGAGAATAGGCAGCAGAAATCACCTTGTCTGATGAATCAATAAGTTCCCTTAGGATTCCCTTCTCCTTTATGATCTTGCAGTAGTATTTAATATTTGAAACTGCAGTTACATTTGAAGAAAGGTCTGCAAGGTAGGTGATGCCTCCGACGACTTCAAGGTCGTCAGTCTTTTTAAGTTCCTCAGCAATTGTTATAACATCAGCTGCTTCATTTCTGTTGTAAATATTTAAGATGGCATTATATATTTTTCTGTGGGCCTCTTGGTAGAAGTCCTCTATTTTTAAGAGCTCAATAGATGTTGTAATGGCTTCCTTGGAAAGCATCATAGACCCAAGAGCTGACTCCTCTGCCTCCAAATTGTGGGGAGGCATCTTTAAATTTGAAACAGAATTAAAATTTAATTCTCCCTTTGCTTCCATATCGATCAAGATTCCGGTCTAACATTAACCTTTAGAGTGGCAACAACATCTGGGTAAAGCTTGATGTCAATATTTTTCATGCCAGCTTCCTTGATGTTTTCTTCAAGGACGATTTTCTTCTTATCAACATCAATTTTGTGTTCTTGTTTTAACTTCTTTGCAATATCAGCAGAAGTGATGGCACCAAATAGTCTTCCACCTTCTCCAGCCTTAGCCTTAATGGTTAAAGTTATTTCGCTAATTTTTTTCTTAATTTCATTTGCCTTAGCACGGTTTTCTTTTTCTAATTTTTCTTCTTCTGCTTTATTTTTCTTCCAAGTTTCCATGTTTTCTGGAGTAGCTTCAATAGCTATTCCCCTTGGTAACAAGAAGTTTCTAGCATAGCCAGTTTTAGCGTTAACAATTTCGCCTTTTTTACCTAAAGTTTTGTCGTCCTTAATTAAAATTACTTTCATATTATTCCTCACTTTTATTATCAATTAAATATTCGTCAATAGCATTTATTAAAATCTTTTCGGCTTCGTCTAAGTCTAGGGTGTCAAGTTGAGCGCCAGCCATATTCAAGTGGCCGCCTCCACCAATTTTTTCTAAGATAAGTTGGACTGAAACAACTTCTCCACGAGACCTTCCTGATATGTGGGTCTTGCCATCATTTATTGTGAGAACAAAGGATGCGTCAATTCCATTTATATCAAGTAGGGCATCGGCAGCTTGGGCTGCAACAAGAACAGAGTTGTTGGATTCCTTATCAAAGCGTGATACAGCAATATTATCGTGGATCATCTTTGTATTGTGAATTACTTCAGCCCTGTAAACCATGGTATCTAAGTCGTCTTGGAAGAGGGCCTTTACCTTTATCATATTGGCTCCAGCTCTTTTTAGGATTGAAGCTGCTTCAAAGGTCCTTACACCAGTTTGGAAGGAGAAGTTCTTAGTGTCTACAACTATACCACTCATTAGGGCATCTGCCTCAAAGTGAGTTAGGTTTAAGTCGCTTGACATATAAGTTAGCATCTCTGTTATAAGCTCACAAGTTGAGGAAGCATAGGGTTCAACATATTGTAGAACGGGATTGTCCACAAATTCCTTGCCCCTCCTGTGGTGGTCTATAACAACAATTTGGTTAGTCTTGTCCAAGAGTTCTGGACACTCTGTAAAGGATGGCTTGTGGTTATCCACTAATACCAAGAGGGAAGAGTGCTTGATCCTATTAAGAGCAGTTTCTCTAGAAATTACTTTTTCATAAATTTCTGGCTCTTCTTCCTTCATCCTGTCAATTAAATTGTCAATTGAAGGGTTGGACTTTTCAAGTACAATATAGCCTTCCTTGTTCCTATTTAAGGTTGCACGAAGACAACCAATAGCTGCGCCAATGGCATCCATGTCAGGATTTTTGTGGCCCATGATGTAGACATTTTCAGACCTCTCAATTAATTGTTTAAGAGCCTCACCAATAACCCTTGCCTTAACCTTATTTCTCTTTTCAACAGCCTTGGATTTACCACCAAAGAATTCATAATTATCCTCAACCTTAACAACAGCTTGGTCGCCTCCACGACCTAGGGCCAAGTCAAGAGATGAGTCTGATTCAATATAGGCATCCTTGAAGTTAAGTCCAAAGGAAGAAACTCCAATGGAAAGAGTAATTGGGATTGAGTTCCCCTTGTTTAGGTCTCTCAAGTCATCTAAGATATCAAATTTCTTTTCCTTAATTGCCCTTAGGGACTTAAAGTTCATAACTACAAGGTAAAGGTCCTCGTCAGACTTTTTCACAAGGGCATCGTACTCTTCAAAGTATTGAGAAATTGTTGAGTCAATCTCTGCAATGAGAAGGGGTCTGATTTCTGAGGGAGCAGAAGATATGGCCTCGTCGAAGTTATCTACTTCCACCTTTGCCACAATGGCAAAGTCATCAGTGTACTTGTCCTTTAAATTTTGGTAGGCAGTGTTGTCCACTAGATAAAAGAGGACAGACTTGCCTTCTCCCTTTTCAGACTTGTTTTTAACAACATTTGTATAGATGTTGAAAAATCTTTTGTTTAATTCAACGGGGATTGTCCTTTCACCATTGGAATTTAAGATATTGGCAATATCAATGTCTCCAATTAGGTTCTCAAGGTCACTGTCAATTACATCCTTTTCATTGAAAAGATTGATAAAGGGTGTGTTATACCAAAGTATTTTTGCTTTTTCGTCAGTAACAACTAGGGGAAAGGGCATGTCAAAGATTGCCTGCTTAGTCAGGGAATCAAATCTTTTGTTTAAGTTTTCAAGGTTTTTTAAATTTTCTTCATTTTTGCTATTTATTTTGTTGTAGGCCAAGAAGGCTACATAAGCAAGTCCTAGAATCCCAAGAAGACCATAAAGAGGTCTAAGGAAGAGCAAGATAAGGACAAGTATTATTCCAAAAATAAAAAATGGAAGAAAATCTTTAAAATTATAATTATTTTTCATAGCATTCCCACTTATTTAATTTTTCTAAAGTTAACAATTTGATCAAGACCACCAAGTATTATCACAAAAATCTGAATAGATGAAATAGTGAAGCTCAGTCCAATTAAGAGAAATTGTAAAAATCTCTTTACTCCAAATCTCGTCATATAAAACTTGGCTATGGCTAGACCAGAAACATAGAGCATAAAAAACACTAGGTTCATTAGGTTTATCATAAAGACTTGTCCTGTGGGTCCAAAGTAGTCGCCAGTTAGTGAAAATAAGGCAAGACTCACAAGAGACAAGATTATAACCTCTCTTGGAAACTTCAGGAATTCAAGAGAAGATGGTTGGATAATAAAAACTCCTCTTGCAAGAAGACTCCTCCCAGCCCATGTATAAGTAACATAGGATGTCACAAGGGATGTGATAATTAGGACTGATGGAAGAATTTGTAAGAACCTCTTATAGTAAAGCTCAACATTTTCTGTGAAAATCGCCATAGTCCCTGAAGATAATAAATCTTCACCTGCTAGATTTTTGTAAAATTCTGTAATTGCATTAATAGTTTCCTTTGAATTTAGGACTTCGCTGTTGACCCCAAAGGCAAAGAATAAAACCATTATTGATGTAAAAAATATTAAAGATGTCGCCAAGATAGTCATGGAGACAGATCTTTTCGTAGTTATCATGTAGTGAAAAATTAAGATGAAGGGACCAAATATTGTAAAAACAACTATGGCTTGGACAGGTCCCATAAAGGCCCCAAGTAAAAGTACAACAGCAAGAAGTGTTGCCATTACTTTTATTATTCCTTCCTTCACAGATTCAGCTACATACATAGAAGGAAACAAAATATAGAGAAAGGGAAAGATCATTCCAAGAGTGGAGATGACAATAGACCTTGTGAAGAGTCTAAAGAGTCCCTTGTAGTCAGTTTCTTTTTCCAATAAATCAACTCCTATCCACCATATTTTACCATAGAAATCAAATTTGATAAAGAAATCTAGCTTGACTTTAACTTATTGAAGCAAATAAAAAAAGTCCCTAAAATTAGGAACTTTTAAAAGTTTAAACTTCTTTACTAAAGTAGGACAAGAAGAGGGCGCCAGGACCTGCATGTGTCCCAACAACGCTACCAATTTGGACAAATTCTGGAGAAGGAATTTTATCTTCCCAAAGGATTTTTGTCTCTCTTAGGTATTTTTCAATTTTGCTGCCATCACGACCTGTGTAGCCAAGTTTTATTGGCATGTCAAAGTCAATAGAACCAGTTTTTTCTATTTCACTAATAAAGAGATTGTTGGCGTTTTTAATTCCCTTGGCCTTGCCCACAGATGTAATTGCCCCGTCCTTCATTGCAAGTAGGACCTTTACAGAGAAAAGATTTCCAAGAAGAGCGGATGTCTTTGAAATCCTTCCGCCTCTTTCAAGGTATTCTAAGGTGTCAACTAAAACAACAAGTCTAAGTCTCTTCTTAGCTTCATCAAGTAGTTCTTTTATTTCTCTTGCAGACTTACCTTCTTTTACAAGTCTTGTGGCATAATCCACAAGAGCGCCCTCTGCGTTGGAGACATTTAAGCTATCTACTATAAAAATTTTATCTTCAAGGCCTTCGCTGGCAAGCTTGGCACTTTGATAAGTTCCCGATAATTTTGATGATAGGACAATAACCACTGCCTCGTCCCCATTATCGATTACTTCCTTGTAGACATCCATAAAGGCCACAGGAGTTGGTTGACTTGTCATAGGAAACTCTTCCTTCTTCTCTAGTCTTTCATAAAATTCGTCCTTTGTAATATCAACTGAATCTAAAAAGTCTTCATCTCCAAAGGTAACGTGAAGGGGAACTACTATTAAGTCCTTCTTAATATTTTCTTCCACATCACAAGTTGATCCCACAATTATTTTTACTGCCATATATTTCCTCTCAATTATAAATCTATAGTCTAAATTTGAAATTCATCAAATTAAAGTTTTTCTTCTGTCAAGTTCTCAATATTTTCTGAAAGGGCACCTAGGACCTCATAAAAGATTTCCTTTTTGTCCCTTGAAATATTTTTGTTTGCAAGCTCAATGTATTCCATGGTCCTTTCACTTATCTTGGCACCTATGAGCCTTCCCTTTTCTGTGAGATAAAAGCTGCCACCGTAGTTGTTCTTATTGTTTGACTTTTTTTCTACGATTCCAGACTTTATCATTTGGTTTAGGTTCCTCGACACGTCAGACTTATCCTTGCCGCTTATCTTTACAAGCTCCATAGAATTTAGTTTGTCGTGGTCGTAAAGGGCCAGCATATAGATTAGCTGACTTGCATTTAAACCAAAGTCCTTCATGACTTGGCCTGCTAACTTTTGCCAGTTTTTTACAAGATTAAAGATCTCGCTGGAAAAGTAATTGAATTTATCTAGCATAAACACCCCACTAATTTGATGTAAATTTAAGTATAAATAATACTTGTTGACATGTCAACATTTAAATCTTTGGAGATTTTTTATTAAAAATTTGTGTTAAAATGTCATGAGAGATGAAATTTCTTAAGGAGATGATTTTATCAACAGGTATTCAAAAATAACGAATAAGACAAAGAGGGAAATTGTCCTCTTAAAGGCAAGGCCTTGCAAGTGGGGCAAGTGTACTTTTTGTGATTATATAGAAGACAATGAAGTGGATAATAAGAAGATAGACGAGATAAACCTAGAAGTCTTAAAAAATGTCACAGGAGAGTTTGGAGTCCTAGAAGTGATTGACTCTGCATCAGTTTTTGATTTGACAGAAAATACTCTTAAAGAAATAAAAAAAGTAGTTGAGGAAAAAAATATAAAGAGATTATTTTTTGAAGCTCACTGGATTTATAGGAATAAACTTGACGAGATAAGAGACTTTTTTGGAATCCCCATAACTTTTAAGACGGGAATAGAAACTTTTGATAACGACTTTAGAGAAAATGTCCTAAAAAAAGGTGCAAACTTTAAAGACTATAGGGAAGTTAAAAAATATTTTGACTCTCCATGTGTCATGGTGGGCATAAAGGGTAAGACAAGAGAAATGATTGATAGGGACATGGAGATTATAAAAATCTTCTCCCATGCAACAGTAAATATTTTTATGAACAACTCCACAGATATAAAAAGAGATGAAGACCTTGTTAAGTGGTTTGTAGAAAAATATAGGTATCTTGAAGATGATCCAAGAATTGATATTTTATTTGAAATAACAGATTTTGGTGTAGGCTAAAAAGACGCTGTGATTAAATTAACAGCGTCCTTTTTTATTAGACTTCTTATATTTTAATATTTTATAAATAGTAAAAATAGATAAGGAACTAAGAAAAATAAAAACATGATTTTGTGGTGATTCAGATGCCATTGGAGAAATAAAATCTCCAATAAAGAATTCTATCAAAACTAAAATAATATAAATTATAGCAAGACATTTTATATGGTTACTAAACTTAAAACTATAGATTTTTTCAAAAAAGCTTAAAATAAATAGGCTTAAAACACTATATATCAAGACAGCTATTTTATTTATTGGATAAAAATAGTTTACAAATGCAAGTGCTATAAAGACAAATAGATATAGGATATGCAAAATTTTATTTTTTAAAAGTTTCATCATAAGTTCCTTTCAATTAAGAATAGTATTATTTTAACGAAAAATAAGGATTTATGATTTGAAAATTAAATTTTTTGGAAGCTAGTTATGAATTATTTTCTTACAATTTAATATAAGCTGACATAAAAATTAATATAAGTTGACATAAAAATACCCGGTGAATTTTCACCGGGTTTATTTTTATTGAGAATATTTTGTTTTAAATAAATAACATTGAAACCATGTCTTGTACGTGAAGTGGTGCTTCAGGTCCAACTGGAATTCCAATTAGGTACCAAACTATCATTAGTAGTGACCAACCTACTAGGAAGCACATGGAGTATGGAAGCATCATTGATGTAAGTGTTCCAAGTCCAGAGTCCTTGTCGTACTTTTGCATGAATACAACAATCATTGCAAAGTAAGACATAAGTGGTGTGATGATATTTGTTGAAGAGTCACCAATTCTATATGCAACTTGTGTAAGTGCAGGTGAAAGTCCAAGGTTGTACATCATTGGTACGAAGATTGGAGCCATGATTGCCCATTTTGCTGAAGCTGATCCCATGAATAGGTTAAGGAAGGCTGATAGCAAGATGAACATTAGTAGAAGTGGCAGTCCCTTTAGGCCAATTGATTCTAAGAAGTCTGCTCCGTTTTTTGCAAGGATAAGTCCAAGGTTTGTCTTATTGAAATAAGATACGAATTGTGCTGCAAAGAATGCTAGTACCATGTATCCACCAAGACCTTGCATTGCCTTAGTCATTGTGTCAACTAAGTCGTGTGAAGTCTTAATTGTTCCTACTGTCTTACCATAAGCAAGTCCTGGAACTAAAAATAGTAGAAGCATTGCTGGAATAAGTCCGTGACCTAAGAAGTTCTTAAGAGTCATTGCATTCTTACCTTCTTCAAGTTCTCTAAATGGAGCACCTGCTGGGAACATTAGGAAGGCCATTATAGCTACGAAAATGATTAGTGCTATAAGTGCATTTCTAAGACCCTTCAATTCAAGTTCAGTTAATGGATTTTCGTCAACTTGGTAAGTTCCGTGGTATTCTCCTAAGTTCTTTTCAACAATTTTGTTTGTAACAAGTGTACCAACAATTGTGATTAAGAATGTAGAAACAAATAGGAAGTACCAGTTACAAGTTGCTGCAAGTTCCATATCAATTCCACCAGCTCTTAGGGCTTCGTTTGTGATGTTTGTAAGAAGTGGGTCAGTTGTACCAAGGATAAGGTTGGCTGAGAAACCACCACTAACACCAGCGAAGGCAGCTGCTATACCGGCAAGTGGATGACGACCAGCGTTAGCAAAGATAAGTGCACCTAGTGGAACAACAACTAGGTATCCTGCGTCTGATGCGATGTTTGACATAACACCTGCGAAAACTACTGTAGCTGATAAAACTGTTGGGTTAACATTTGATAATAATTTCTTTAGAGTGGAATCAAATAGTCCACTGTTTTCAGCAACACCAACACCAAGCATAGCTACTAGTACTGTTCCTAGTGGAGCAAAGCCTGTGTAGTTATCAGTTGCGGAGTTAAAAATGTAGCGTAGACCATCCCAGTTAAGTAGGGAAACAGCCTCTTTAGTTACTTCTTCTCCTGCTTTAGCATCAAAGTATGTTACGCTCATGCCAGATTTTGCTGCAAAATATGATACAATGATTACGATTACACTAAGTATTGCAAAAATTATGGCTGGGTGAGGTAACTTATTACCAACTACTTCAACACCCTTCAGAAAGCCACCGACATCATTTTGGTCTTTGACTTTTTTGTTTTGTTCTTTCATAAATTCCTCCTATAAATGAAAATAATATCCTCATAATTTAATACTATATTATCTATGATATACTTGCAAGAAATATTTGGTTTTGCTGCAAATGTTTGTAATACAGCAAAGGGATAAAGTTAAGCTTTTGTTAATCCATTTATAAAAGCGAAAGAACAAGTTAAATAACCACCCTTCAAGCCCAAATTCATTTCACAAATTAAGTATATTATGCTAAAATAAGGTCTAAGAAACAAGGGGGAGTCCAATGAAAGAGTATAGTTCGTTTGAAATTCTTGGACCAGTAATGGTTGGTCCATCATCATCTCACACTGCAGGCGCTTGCAAAATTGCAAGACTAGCTGCAAAAATATGTCCAGATGATTATGAAAGCGTTGAGTTTTATCTTCATGGATCTTTTGCTTTTACATACAAGGGCCATGGAACAGATAGGGCACTTTTAGGTGGAATAATGGGATTCAAAACCTACGATAGCTCTATTAGGAATGCCTATGAAATTGCAGATGAGAGGGGAATTAAGTATTCCTTCATACCAATGAATTTAGGTGAAGGTTATCACCCAAACACTGTTAAAATTAAATTTAATTACAAGGATAGGGATAGTGAATATGTAATAGGGTCTTCAATTGGTGGTGGAAACATGATAATTGTTGACATCAATGGAATTGAAGTAGAATATGATGGCAAGTTCCCTACATTCTTATTCCAATACCCAGAACAGAAGGGTGTAATAGCAGACGTGTCAACTATTCTTGCTGACGAGTCCTACAATATTGAATCCATAAACACTACTAAGGATGAGCTTACAAATATTGTAACTCTAACTGTGGAGTTAGATGAAAGTGCAAACAAAAATCTAGTAGATAAATTGTTAAATAATTCCAGATATATCACATCAAAATATGTGGAGGTTTAAATGTTAAATACAGCTAAAGAAGTTATTGAAGCATGTAAAAAAGATAATATCCACATCTACGATTTAGTTCTTAGGGAAGAAACAAAGGCCCTTCATATGACTGAAGAAGAGATGAAGGATAAACTTAAGGGAATATTAGGTGTAATGAGAGGATCATCTCAAGAGACACTGGACAAATCCTTTGAAACTGAATATAAAATGATAGACGGTTTTGCAAAAATGATGAACGACTATCAAAAGGAAAAAGACCCTTTAACTAGCAAGTTCCTAGTTAGGGCAATGGCTATGGCCTTTTCCACATCTGAGACAAACGCAAACATGGGGACTATTGCAGCAGCACCTACTGCTGGAAGTTCTGGCATTATGCCAGCAGCCTTAATGGCAGCCAAAGAAAAGTATGACTTAGATGATGAGGTTTTAATAAATGGACTACTGACATCAATAGGAATAGGGCAAATTATTGGTAAATATGCAACATTCGCCGGTGCTGAAGGTGGATGTCAAGCAGAGTGTGGGTCTGCCAGCGCAATGGCAGCAGCTGCACTAGTTGAGATGCTTGGCGGAAGTCCAGAAGAAGCACTAAACGCAGCCAGCATTACACTTATTAATGTAATGGGGCTAGCCTGTGACCCAATAGCAGGACTAGTAGAGTATCCATGTACTTTTAGGAACGCATCAGGTGTTATGAACTCTTTCATATCAACTGATATGGCCCTAGCAGGTATTAAATCAATTGTTCCCTTTGACGAAGTTTGTCAAGCAATGGGAGAAGTTGGTCACTTGCTACATGAATCTATTAGGGAGACTGGTCTTGGAGGACTTGCAGGCACAAAAACTGGCCAAGAAATCAGGGCTAAGTTTTTAAATATTAAGGAGGATTAAGGAAATGAAAGAAAAGAAAAAAATAGGTCTAATTCCTAGACTTATTATTGCCATTGCACTTGGGGTTCTTGTTGGACAATTTTTACCAGAAGTTGTAACTCAAGTAGCAATTACAATATCAGGATTATTTGGAAAGTTCCTAAACTTTATAATCCCACTAATGATTATTGCTTTTGTATCTAAGGGTATAGCAGACCTTTCAGAAGGTGCTGGTAAACTTTTAGGAGCAACTGTAGCTCTAGCATATGGATCTACATTAATTGCAGGTTCATTATCTTATACAATGGCAAGAAACATATTCCCAAGCTTTATTAGACCAGAGCTTGCAGAAGAAATTCAAAAAGCAACAGCAAATGAAGTTGCGCCATTATTTGAAATCCCACTTGGACCTTTCATTGATGTAACTGCAGCACTTGTACTTGCTTTTATGATTGGACTTACAGTTTCAGCCCTAAGAGCAAAAGGATCTGGAGAAGTATTTTACAAAGCAATTAATGAATTTAACGAAATTATAAATCTAGTACTAGCAAAATTTGTAATTCCACTACTACCATTCTTTATCTTTGGTAATTTCTGTAACCTATCATATTCAGGTTCTGTATTTGCAATTCTTGGAATATTCTGGAAAATCTTCATCTGCATCATTGCACTACACCTACTTTACCTAGTAGTACAATTCTCACTTGCAGGAGCTTACACAGGAAGAAATCCTTTCAAATGCTTAAAAGAAGCAGTTCCAGCTTACCTAACAGCAGCAGGTACACAATCATCTGCAGCAACTATTCCAGTTAACGTTGCTTGTAACAGAAAAATGGGTGTTACAGCTCAAATTAGAGAATTCTGTATCCCACTTTGTGCAACAGTTCACTTAGCAGGATCAATGATTACTCTTACAGCTTGCGTATTTACATTACTAACAATGTTTGATATGCCACACTCTTTCCCACTAATACTTAAATTTATCGCAGTTCTTGGAGTTGCTATGGTTGCAGCACCAGGTGCGCCAGGTGGAGCAGTAATGAGTGCCCTTCCATTCCTACCAGTAGTTGGAATCGATTCATCAGGAACACTCGCTACAATTTTAATTTCACTATACCTAACTCAAGACTCTTTTGGTACAGCTTGTAACGTAACAGGCGACAACGCTATTTCTATGGCAGTTGAAAAAATCTATTACAAACACATTGTAAAGAAACCTATCCCAGAAGAAGACTTCGATGATGGTAGAATAAACCTATAATTTAAAAGCATATTTACCTAAAAAGCTATGTCAATGACATGGCTTTTTTCTTTTGCAAAATAAATTTTATAAATTTGGTATAATGAAGTAAAGGTTGGTGAAGAGGGAAGATGAAGACTGTACTTATAACTGGAGCCTCTCGTGGAATTGGAAGAGACATTGCAAGAAGGCTTGCAAGAGAAGACTACAGAATTATTATTAACTACAACAAGTCAGAGGAAGCAGCAAGAGATTTAGAAAAAGAAATAAGAGAAATGGGCAAAGACGCCCTTGCCATAAAAGCAGACATAAGAAAATTTTTTGAAGTTGAAGAGATGTTTAAAGAAGTAGAGAGAAGATTTAAGGGAGTTGACATCCTAATTAACAACGCAGGCATTTCTTCTTACGCCCTCTTCCAAGACATTGACGAAGAAACTTGGGACGAGATCTTTGATGTAAATGTAAAGGGAGTTTACAATGCAATCCATGCTGCCCTTCCCTATATGCTAAAGAAGCATTCAGGAAAAATCTTGAACATGACATCAATTTGGGGAATAGTTGGTGGGTCCATGGAGAGTCACTACTCTGCAACTAAGGGAGCTATTAACGCACTTACAAAAGCCTTGGCCCAAGAGCTTGGCTATTCAGGCATAACAGTTAACGCAGTTGCCCCAGGTGCAGTGGATACACCGATGACAAGAGAGATTGGGACAGACAACCTCTGCATCCTATCAGAAGACATACCCATGGGTAGACTTGCAACAACAGAAGAGATTGCAGAACTCGTCGCCTTTATGGTTTCAGAAAAAAATTCCTATATGACGGGACAAATAATTTCGCCCAACGGTGGAATGATTGTATATTGATGTAAAAGAGAGATGTTAAAATGAAAATTTTATTTATTTACAACCCAAATTCTGGGGATGAAAGTGGGAAAGAATTTGTTGAAAAAATAGAAGATAAGCTTAAAAAATATTTTGATGAAGTTATCTTAAAAGAAACAAAAAAAGCTGGAGATGGGACAAAGTTCGTTGAAGAAATAAGAGACGTAGATTCCATTGGAGTTTATGGTGGCGATGGGACTGTAAATGAAGTCCTACTTGGAATGAAAAATATTGATTCTAGAGCAAAACTTCTAATACTGCCAGGTGGAACAGGAAACTTATTGGCCAAAAGTCTTAATATTTCTCAAGATAAAGAAGAAGCACTAAACTCTTTTGATTTTAAAAGTACAAAAAAGATTGACTTAGGAAGGGTTAATGATGAAATTTTTAGTCTCTTTGCATCAATTGGGCCGGTGCCAGAAGCAATTCATGAAGTTTCTTCTGAAGAGAAATCAAAAATTGGAGGACTTGCTTATATAAAAAAGTCCATTGAAATGTTAGCTGGCTCTGAAAAATATAATCTTGACGTTAAATCAGATGGTGGAAATTATTCTGGTCCAGTAGACCACCTAATGGTTGGACTTTCAAATAAAATTGGAAAGCTTGAATTCACATCTGAAAACAAAGAGATGAATAATGGATATGCAAATTTATTTATTCTAACTAAGGATTCTATTAAAGATAGGCTTGAATTATTAAAAGACTCATTAGAAGGAGAAGTGGAGCAAGGCAAAAATGTTTTGAACTTCACCGTTAAAGAAGCGGAGATTTCTTCAATAGATAATGAAGAAGTAAGACTTGATATAGATGGGGATGAGGGACCAAAACTTCCTGTAAAGATAAAGATTTTAAAGGAAGCTGTTGAAGTTTATATCCCGAGAGAGGAATTAACATGACAAAAATTTTATATGCCAAGGACTATGTTGAAAAGAAGATTGGGGAATTAGTTGAAAAAATTAAAAATTTAAAAGACAAGCCAATAATTTCTATTATTAGGGTGGGTGAGGACTATGGATCTCTTGCCTATTTAAAGGGAATAAAAAAATCTGCGGAAAAACTTGGAGTAAGTGTAGATGTAAATGAATTTAAAGAAGATGTGAGCCAAGATGAAATTTTGGATTGCTTAAAAGACTTAAACCAGGACAAAAAAATTGGTGGAATACTTGTCTTTAGGCCTTTGCCAGATTCTATTGACGAAGATGTGATTTCTCTTGCCCTTGATCCCGAGAAGGACATTGACTGCATGAATCCCATTAATAGGGCCAAGGTCTATAGCGGCCACTTAGATGGATTTATTCCCCTTGCACCGAAGGCTGCTCACGAACTTTTAGAGTTTTATGGTTACGAATTAAAGGGGAAAGATGTTGTTATAATTAACCACTCCAATGTTGTTGGCAAACCCCTTGCCATGATTTTACTTAATGAGCTTGCAACTGTAACTGTTTGTCACGTGGGAACTAAGGATCTCAGGAAGCACACAAAAGCTGCTGATATAATCTTCACTGCCATGGGAAGGGCTGAGGTTCTTGATGAAACTTATTTCAATGAAGATGCAGTAGTAATTGATATTGGGACTTCAAAGAACAAGGAAGGCAAGTATCGTGGTGACCTTGATGAAGAAGCTGTTATGGGAAAGATTGGAGCCTTCTCACCAGTTCCTGGTGGGATAGGAAGCATAACAAACCTCCTTCTTCTTGAAAATGTAATAAATTATTACATGTAAAAACTTAAATAAGAATTCATCCCTCCTCCTGGAGGGTTTTTTACTTAAAATTTGTTATAATTAATCTTACTGATATAAAGGAGAAAGAAATGATAACAAATAAAGTGATTTTAGTTAGGCCCTACGCCTTTAATTTTAATAAAGAAACAGCGAAAGATAATGTCTACCAAGTTAGCCCAAAGAAAACTTCTGATGAAGAAATACAAGAAAGGGCCTTAAGAGAATTTGACAGGGCAGTGGAAAGTTTAAGGGCAAAAAACATTCAAGTTGATGTAATTAGAGACTTTGATGACAGGACACCAGATTCAATTTTCCCAAACAATGTCTTTGTGACCTTCCCTGGCAAAATTTTTATTTCTGAGATGTACACAGACAACAGGAATGAAGAGTATGACAAAATTCTTCCACAGCTTAAAAAAATTCTAGACTACGACAGGGCAGAAATTATTGACTTTAGAAATGACGAAGGTAAGGTTCTTGAAGGGACTGGTGCTGTAGTGATAGACAGGTGGAATAATATTTGCTACGGAAGTCTTTCTAAAAGATGTGACAAGGATGAATTTTTGAAATTCTGTCAGGTCTTTGACTTAAAGCCAGTTTATTTCAGGGCTAAAGACAAGGGAACCTATGTCTACCACACCAACGTCATGATGATGGTGGGAGAAAAGTTTGCAATTATTGCAGATGACTTAATTGTGGAAAATAAAGAAGAAGTCCTTAAGAATCTAAGGGAATCTGGAAAGGAAATTATTTCTCTTAACAAGGAAGAATTTGAAAACTTTGCAGGGAACTCACTTGAATTAAAGGGAAAGGACAAAAATATTCTTGTAATGGCCAAGTCAGCCTATGATCATCTTAGAAAAGAGAATATAGAAAAAATTGAAAAGTACGATGAGATCCTCCCAATTGATGTTGACACAATATCAAAATATGGTGGGGGATCCATTAGGTGCATGATAGCAGAAAACTTTTTTGACATAAGTGAGGCTTAATATGGATTTGTTAAAATGTCTTGCCTTTATAATCTTTGCCATCTTTTGGGCAAGAGAAGTCCCTGAAAATTATAAAAGATATAAGGAAGACAAGTCTTCTAAAAATTTACTGCCTCTATTAGGAAGAATTTTAATGGCATTAGCTTCTGTATTCTTGGCAATAGGAGTTTATGTATAATATTGAGAGATAAATTATATCTCTCTTTTTTATATTAATTTTTTTGCTTATAAAATTTTAAAAAAGCTAATCCCAAAAGTAACCAAAAGAAGAAAATAATTAGGGCAGTGTAGCCCATAAAAGAAGGAGTTTTTGGGATGAAAGTGGAGATTACAATTACAGCAGAAATTATTATTGCTGGATAAATAGTTAGTTTTCCACCTGGGGCCTTAAAGGAAGTATAATAATCCTTATCCTTATTAATAAGAGCAGCTAAGGATAGACAAGTTAAGAACCATCCGATTACAAAAGAAACTGAACCAAGACTAGTCAAGGGGTCAATTAAATTCATGCCCACAAAAGGACCGACAGCAGCAAAGAAAAAACAGAAAACAAGAGCCGTTACAGGAGTTCCATATTCAGCATGCTCCCTTGCAAAAACCTTTGGAATAAGATTATTTTTTGCCATAGATTGAAGTAGTCTTGCCGATGCCATAAACATTCCATTCCAAGTTGAGAAAAGTCCAGAGACAGTTCCTATTACAATTAATTTATCAAGAATAAAACCAAGCCTTCCTCTGTAGGCGTCTTGTAGCAAATATCCCATGGCGGGTGGACTTGCAAGAGAATATGCTTGCCAATTGGACACACTTCCTGTCGAAAGAATCACAAGTGAATAAAAAGCACCTGCTGCTACTATAGACAGAACCATGGCAATGGCGACATTTTTAAATTTTTTATCGGGAGAAGTTTCTTCCACAGATTGGGCAATAGTGTCAAAACCTGACATAAAAAAGGGCACAATTACAATAACTGCTATTATTCCACCAAAAAGTGAAGAGTGATTTCCTTCGCCGACGTTTTTATAGAGTGGATAGAAATTATAAATACTTCCAGCTTTAAAGGAAAAATAGATGACTATAAAACCTATTACAATTATTAAAATAGAAAGTATAGATTGAAGCTTTGAAGCAAAATTTGCCCCCTTAAAATTTATAAAAAATAAGAGAAGAGCGAGTATTACTCCCATAAAAATTGAAGAAGCTTGTATGGGATAACCAGCCAAATAATAAAGGACCTTTGAACTAGATAAAAAAGGCACTATTTTTTTAAGAATTGTGTTTATATAAATAGCCTCCCAAGGCAGTATCGTTAGATAAGAAAGAGCAAGAAACCAAGATGAAATAAAAGATAAGTTTCTTCCAAATGCCTTACTTGTATAAACTAAGACGCCGCCTCCTTGAGGAAGAGTTGCAAGAAGTTCAGCGTGACATAAGCCAATTGGGATTAAAAGTAAAGTGGCAATAATAAAACCAAAAAAAGCAGGTATAGGGCCACCAGCTAGAGCTATCCAGCGATTAGAAGAAACTGCCCAGCCAACTCCAACCATAGATCCAAAACCAAGCATGAAAAAATCTAGATAACCCATGTCACCTTTTTTTCTACTTTGTCTAATTCTCATTATATTTTTTATATTTGGAATTTTCTTTTTCATTTCACTATATTTATCTTTTTTCAAGAAAAACACCTCTATCAAAAGTATCTACATCAATTTACTGTGTTAAACTATACTATAATAATAAGTTAAAAATAAGTCTCTTGTCAAATTTATAAAGAATACAATTCTTATTAAAAATTAAAAAACAACTTGAACTAATAAAAATTAGAATATAAGATACCATAAGAAAGGAAAAATATGAAAAATAAAATTTTAACTATAATAGAAGTCATCCTTGTGGTAATCTTGCTAGTAAGTCTTTATAGGATTTACAACTACAACAAGGAAGACAAGGAATTTAAGTCTGCCACAAGAGAAGTCCAAGAAAAATTCGAAAGAGAAGGGCTAAAGACTCCTGATTCCAAAATTAATGAGAAAGAAAATAAAAATGATGAAGCAATAAGGAGAATTGAGGACCTGAGAAAAGAATACCCATCTGTTGTCGGTTGGATAAGGGTTGGTGGAACTGAGATTGACTATCCAATAGTCAAGGGAAGTGACAATGACTACTACCTAAACCACAACTATAAGGATGAGTACAATGTCTTTGGGGCCATCTTTATGGACTACAGGAACGATGAAAACTTTTCTGACCAAAACACAATTGTCTACGGTCACAACAATGTTAGGGCAGGAAATTTTAAGGACCTTCACAAGTACGAAGAAGAAGGATTTTTTGCAGAAGATAGGTTCATAGAAATTTATTCTCTTGATGGCTACAAAAAATACAAGGCCTTTGCAGTTTACAATGCAAGTCCCTATGACAAGTTTAGGAGTCCGTCCTATAGTGATGAGGAGGGAGAAGACCTTCTTAGATATATAAGAGAAAAGAATATCTTTAGTGGAGATCTCCCAAGCAAGCTGGAGGACATCTTGACCCTACAAACATGTTCGCCAGGAGACACAAGGCTTGTGGTCCAAGGAGTTTTAGTTGATGAATAAGAATATAGAAAGTCGCCTTAGGGCGATTTTTTTTGTGGAAATTTTTAAGTTGCTAAGTAAGAAAATCTAAGTCTTAAATTTTTTTAACTTATAAAATTTTTATCAAGTGAGAATTAAATATTTTTTGATAAAAAACTGCGACCTCATAAAAATTCATAAGTTAATGAAAAAACTATAAGTTTATAAAAAATTACAACTTTACAAAAAACAGCAAGTTAATAAAACTTTATAAGTTCACAAAAATTTACAAGTTAATAAAAAAATGTGACCTTATAAAATTTTTAAAGCTCACAATAAAATGAGCAACAAAATAAAAAAGATGACTTTCCTTTAATTTACAAAAGATGAAAAGATTGTTATAATATAAACAATTAGGAGGTGTTAATTTGCCGAAGGATGCAAGGAGTATTTCCGAAACAGTAATAAGGAGAATGCCAGTCTATCACAGATACTTAAAAGAACTCATAGAAGATGGAGTGGAGAGAGTTTCTTCTAAGGAACTTAGTGGACTCACTGGTTTTTCTGCTTCGCAAATTAGACAGGACTTAAATAATTTTGGGGGATTTGGCCAACAGGGATATGGTTACAATACCAAGGCTCTTAAAGACCAGGTTGATAAAATTCTTGGAATAGACAAGTCTTACAAGAGTATAGTGATTGGTGCTGGTAGACTTGGACAAGCCATTGCAAGATACAATGGATTTAGGGATTCTGGTTTTAATGTCATTTCACTTTTTGACATTAAAGAGGACATAGAAGATATTAGTGGGATTAAGGTTCGTAATATGAAGGACTTAGAAAATTACATAAGAGATGAAGGTGTAGACGTTGCAATTATTACTGTGCCAAGAGAAGTCTGTGAAGAGGTGGCAGATAGGGTAATTGATGCGGGTGTAAAGGGGATTTGGAACTTCGCACCCTACGACCTAAAGGGACCGGAAGGCATTGTAGTTGAAAACATAAGACTTAACGATTCCCTTCTAACCCTATCTTATTTTATGAAAGAAATTAGCTGACCTATTATTTAATAATAGGTTTTTTATTTATAGGAGTTTTTTATTGATGAAGATAAATTTTGATGAAGGCTTTTGCAAGATCACTGACCTAGAAGAATTTGACCCAAGAGATATTTTCACCTGCGGCCAGGCCTTTAGGTGGTACGAAGAAGAGGACGGGTCCTTTACCTTTGTAACCCACGGCATAGTTGCCAATGCAAAAAAAGTTGGAGATGAAATAATTTTAAAGGGAGTAGATGAAAAGTCCTTTGAGGAAATTTTTTATAACTATTTTGACCTTTCTCGTGATTACAAAGAAGTTATGGAAGAACTTTCCAAAGACGAGGTAATGAAAAGAGCAACGGAATATGGTAAGGGAATAAGGATCTTAAACCAAGATAAGTTTGAGACAATAATCTCTTTTATAATTTCTGCCAACAATCAAATACCTAGGATACAAAAGGCAATTGAAAAAATTTCGGAAATGTATGGGGACTATCTTGGGGAAGATGAAAATAGAAAATATTATTCCTTCCCAAGTCCAGACCAGCTTGCCCTTGCCAAGCCAGAAGACCTTCGTGAGTTTGCAAGGGTGGGCTTTCGTGACAAGAGGATAGTTGAAGCATCAAAATTAATTGCATCAGGTCAAGTTGACATCAATAAAATTCAAGACATGGATCTTGAAGATGCAAGAAAGGAACTCCAAATCCTTCCAGGAGTTGGGCCAAAGGTTGCCGACTGCATCCTCCTCTTTGCCTTTGACAGGAAAGACTCCTTCCCAGTCGACGTGTGGATAAAGAGGGTTATGGAGGAACTTTATTTAAAAGAAGTGACTCCAAAGTCCAAGATTGCCATGCGTGGAAGGGAAGTATTTGGCAAGAATGCCGGCTTTGCCAACCAATATCTTTTTTATTATGGAAGAGAAAACAAGTTGGGCAAGTAATTTATAAATTTATAAGAAATGAAGAAAGACTGAGTTTTTTACGGCTCAGTCTTTTTTGCGTGAATTTTTAATTTTTATTTATTCTTAAACATTTTTAATTTTGTTTTTAATAGAAAATCACTTTTGAAAAATTTCTAATTTTTCTATCCTATCAAAGGCCTCGTTGATTCTGTTCTTGTTTACTGTAACGGCAATCCTAATAAAGCCATCACCAGCAGAACCAAAGGCCTTGCCATCTATAAGGTTGACGTGAGCCTTTTCCAAAATTTCTTTTACAACTTCGTCAGTTGTCATGCCTGGGACAGAAATTTTTGGGAAGATATAAAAAGTTCCCTTTGGTCTCATAACTTCAACGTGATTTAATTTTTTTAGTCTGTCATAAGCAAGATACATCCTCTCCTTGTATTCTTCTGCAAGGGGTGGACAAATTCTTTTCCTGTTTTCGATGCCAACAACTCCTGCGTATTGGCAAATTGTTGGGACTGCGTAAACTGTGTTTGCGTGAATTGAAGTCATGGACTTAATAAGGTCCTTGTGGGCAACAATGGCTCCAAGTCTCCAGCCAGTCATTACATAGTCCTTGGACATTGAAGAGATTGAAATCACCCTGTCAAAGTTTTTATCCCACTTGATCATTGGAGTGAAGTCTGACTCGTAGGAATAGATTGTGTAGATATCGTCACAAATCACTAGGATGTCGTGCTTAACAGCAAGGTCGTAAATTTCTTTTAGAGTCTCATCACTGTAAACTGCCCCAGTTGGATTGTTGGGAGTGTTTATTATAATGGCCTTTGTCTTTTCATTTATTAATTTTTCAAGTTCAGATGGGATAATGTCAAAATCATTTTCGAACTTTGTGTCATAGAAGACAGTTTTGCCGCCTGCCATGTCAATTTGGTCTGGGTAGACGCTAAAGTAAGGTGAAGGAACTATTACTTCGTCGCCTTCTTCAAGAAGTGCTTGGAGGATTAAAAACATGCCTTCAGTTCCTGACATTGTAATCATAACTTCATCAGGGTCGCAAGCCACTCCAAAGTCTTCCTTATAAAAGTCTGCTATAGCTTTTCTTAGGCCTATGTAACCTTGTGGATCTGCGTAGTGGGTGTGACCTGCCATTTGTGAGTCGTAGGCTTCTTTTATTATGGCCTCATCAGTAGCAAGGTCTGGGTCCCCAACGCCAAAGTTGATAAAGTCATCATAGATCTCTGAGTAGTCAACAGCGTAAATAGATTCTTCAACATCCCTATATTTTTCACGGATAAATTTCTTCATAAAAACCTCCCTTTTGTTCTGATATTTCATTTTATCATAAATAAATATTTTATTAATGGGTATTATTTTAATTCCTTAAATAAAAAGATTCTCTATGATATAATTAACTTGATATGAATAAAAGAATATAGGAGGAATCCTTTTGGATAAAATATTAGTAAAATCAAAGGGCCCACTAAAGGGCAAGGTTAGAATTTCTGGTGCGAAGAATGCTGCACTTCCAATTTTGGCAGCGACTATTCTTGGTACAGAAAAAATTGTTTTGGAAGATGTGCCAGAGTTAAAGGACGTTGAAATTATTACGGAAGTCCTAAGAAAGCTTGGACTTAAGATTGAAAAAGATGGCAACAGGCTTGAGATTGATCCAAGCGGTCTTAACTCTTATGAAACTGACTACGAACTTATGAGCAAGATGAGGGCATCCTTCTTGGTTATGGGACCTCTTCTTGCAAAGTTAAATAAGGCCCACAACTCTCTACCGGGTGGATGTAACATTGGTTCAAGACCAATTGACTTGCACTTAAAGGGCTTTAGGGCACTAGGTGCAAATATAGAGATGACTCACGGAGAAATTATGGCTGAGTGCGACAAGCTTGTTGGCACAAGAATCTATCTTGACTTCCCATCAGTTGGGGCAACAGAAAATATTATGACTGCAGCAGTCCTTGCTGAAGGCGAAACTATATTGGAAAACTGTGCCATGGAACCAGAGATTGTTGACCTTGCAAACTTCCTAAACAAGATGGGAGCCAAGGTGACAGGTGCGGGAACTTCTACAATAAAGATCAAGGGTGTAGAAAAGTTGACTGGCTGTACTCACCAAATTATTCCAGACAGGATTGAAGCAGGAACCTTTATGGTAGCTGCAGCAATTACTGGTGGAGACATCACAATTGAAAATATTATTACTTCCCACTTAAAACCAGTTATAGCTAAACTTGAAGAAACCGGAGCCCAAGTAATAGAAAATGGAGAGACTGTTAGGGTAATAGGCACAGATGAAATTAATCCAATTGAAATCAAAACCCTACCTCATCCAGGATTTCCAACAGACCTACAAGCACAGTTCATGGCTCTATTAACTCAAGCTGAAGGACAGTCTTCTATTATAGAGACAGTTTTTGAAAATAGATTTATGCATGCAGAAGAACTTAAAAAGATGGGTGCAAAAATCAAAGTAGTAGATAGAGAAGCTATACTTTTGGGTAAGAACAAACTATACGGATCCAAAGTTGCTGCAACTGATTTAAGAGCAGGAGCTGCCCTTATACTTGCAGGCTTAGTTTCCGAAGGAGAAACTGAAATCTCTGAAATACATCACATCGATAGGGGATATGAAAAAATTGAAGAGAAATTTAGGAATCTTGGAGCCGATATCAAAAGAATCTAAGAAAGGACGATGATAATGAAGAAAAAATTAATTATTGGAATGCTTTTAGTGCTTTCCTTATTTATGACAGCTTGCTCCTCCAAGGACAAGGGTGATGGAGAAGGAAAGATATTAAAAGTTGCAGTTTCAGAAGATACAACGTCTCTTGAAACTTCTTCAATAGATGATGACTATGCTGTAAATATCTTACTCCAAGTTTATGATACTTTGGTAAAAGTAAATGAAGATGGGAAGATTGAAAACTCTCTTGCAGAATCTATTGAAAACCCAGACCCACAAACTTTTAAGATAAAGTTAAGAGAGGGAGTTAAGTTCTCCAACGGAGATCCTCTAACAGTAGATGACGTAATATTTACACTAAATAGGGCCGCAGAAACTGACAAGTTCAAACCATTTTATGGAAAAATCGACAAGAATTCTTATCAAAAAGAAGACGACTTGACTTTCTCCTTTAAATTAACTGAACCAGATGCTGCTTTCTTAAACTCACTTTCTCACCCAGCAGTTTCAATCCTTTCAAAGGCTTATGCTGAAGGTGGAGCAGATCTTGCTACTGAACCAATGGGAACAGGACCTTTTGTATTAGACGAATGGATTCAAAATGACCACGCTACTTTCTCAGTAAATGAAAACTATTGGGGAGACAAGCCACAAATTGCTGGAATCGAAATGAAGGTTATTCCAGAAGCATCTCAAAGAATTATTGAGCTTGAATCTGGTGGAGTAGATTTAGCTTATAAGGTTGATCCAAGTGAAATTCCTAATATCGAAGAAAATGACGAATTAAAACTTTACAGAAAGTTAGATAACTCAGTTCACTTTATTGGATTTAACATGGAAAAGGCACCTTTTGACAAGAAGGAAGCCAGAGAAGCTATGGTAAATGCCATTGATATGAATACAATTTTTGAAACTGTTTATATGAACAGTGGAAATCTTGCAACAAGTCCAATTAACCCTAACTTTAAATATTCTATCGCAGATTCCCTTGAAACAAATAAGGTTAACAAGGATAAGGCAAAGGAACTTTTTGCAGCAGCAGGTATGGGAGAAGGAACAAATCTTTCAATCTACACATCTGACAACACTCAAAGAGTTAATGTTGCAACTATGATGCAAGCCCAATTAAAGGAATATGGAATTGGACTTAATGTGGAAAGACTTGAATGGGGTGCTTTCGTTGACGCACTTAAGAGACAAGAACACAATATGTTTATTATGAGCTGGAATCCATCAATTGTAGATGCTCACTATGAACTTTTCCAACCATTCCATTCATCAAACAAGGGCCAAGGACCAAACTACATGTACTTTGGCAATGAAGAACTTGATAATTTAATGAAGGAAGGTCTTTCAACAGTTGATGAAGCAAAAAGAGCAGAAATCTATAAGAAGGCTCAAGAGCTTATAAATCAAGAATATCCATGGTTATACATTTGCTATGGTGAAACACTTGTGGCAGCTAACAGTAGTGTAGAAGGACTTAAGCTACTTCCAGGATATGCGCAAGAACTTAAAGATGTAAGATTATTAGAAAATTAATTTTTTTTGAAATTCACCAAGTTCTTATTTGGTGAATTTCGTCTTTTCTAGGAAAGAAAGGATTAGATATGACAAAATATATTTTAAAGAGACTCTTAATTTTAATACCTACTCTCTTGGGAGTAAGTTTTATAGTCTTCTTGCTCCTCTACCTTTCACCAGGTGATGCTGCCCTTGCAGCAGCAGGACCCAATGCACCCAAGGAAACAGTAGAGGCCATAAGACAGAGTCTGGGACTAAATGATCCCTTCCTGGTCCAATATGGGAATTATTTAAAGAACTTAGTTCTCCACTTTGACTTGGGGACAAGCTACCAATCAGGAAGGTCTGTTACAGAAGCTCTCTTAAGAGTTTTTCCAACAACAATTAAGCTCGCTGGTGGCGCTCTTCTTATTGCCATTATAATGGGAATATCCTTTGGAGTCCTTGCAGCCCTAAAGAAAAACACAATTATTGATTCTATAATCACAGCTGTGGGAATGGTAGGTCTAGCCATGCCAATCTTTTGGTCAGGACTACTACTTATAATAATTTTCTCTACTAAGTTAAAGCTCCTACCTGCATCAGGATTTTCATCTATTAAGCAGATGATCCTCCCTTGGTTTGCTCTAGGCTTCCAATCTTCTGCTGTTATTATGAGGATGACAAGGTCAGCCATGTTAGATGTCTTGGACAAGGACTACATCAGGACAGCCTATGCCAAGGGACTTCCAAAATCCAAGATTATCTTTGTTCACGCCCTAAAAAATGCCATGGTCCCAGTTATAACAACTATTGGACTTCAAGCTGGTGGACTTCTTGGTGGAAGTATTTTGACAGAGACAATTTTCTCCATACCAGGAATTGGCAGGTTAATGGTTGACTCCATAAAAACTCGTGACTATCCAATAATCCTTGGAGCCATTATGCTTATTGCCATAGTTTACTCAGTGATATCTATTGTGGTAGACATTCTCTATGGATTTATAAATCCTAGAATTAAGTCAGAGTACAAGTAGGTGGAATATGCTAAAGAGATTTAAAACATTTTTTAAATATTATAAGAGAAACAAGATTGCAGTTGTTGCTCTTGGGATTTTAATCTTAATAATACTTGGAGCAATTTTTGCAGACTATCTTGCGCCCTATGATTACACAGAGCAGTTTCCAGCTGACAACTTCTTGAAGCCAAGTTCAGACCATCTAATGGGGACAGATAACTTTGGTCGTGATATATTTTCAAGGGTCCTAAAGGGAGCTCAAGTCTCTCTTAAGATTGGATTCTCTTCTGTAATTATATCCACATTTGTAGGAGTTATTATCGGGGCCCTTGCAGGTTACTATGAGGGAGTCTTTGATGCCATAATAATGAGAGTCATGGATACTATTTTATCTATTCCTCAACTTGTACTGGCTATTGCCCTTGCAGCAGCTCTTGGTGGTGGAATGAGAAACTTAATCTTAGCAGTTTCCCTTTCATCCGTTCCATCTTATGCCAGAATTGTAAGAAGCCAGGTCATGTCTGTTAAGAATTTGGAATATATAGAATCGGCGAGACTTGCTGGAGTAAAGACTTTTAAATTGATTTTTGCAGAGATTCTTCCCAATTGCTTTGCCCCAATAATTGTCCAAGCGACAATTGGAGTTGGAACTGCAATCTTATCAGCAGCCTCTCTTTCCTTTATTGGAATGGGGATTATGCCGCCAGAAGCAGAGTGGGGTCAAATGCTTTCTGAGGGAAGGGCCTATATAAGGAACTATCCTCATATCACCCTCTTCCCAGGTATAGCCATTGCCCTAACTATTTTAGTTTTAAATATAGTTGGCGATGCCCTAAGAGATGCCTTTGATCCAAAGTTCAGGAGGTAGTATGTTATTAGAAATAAAAGACCTTGAAGTTTTTTTCAAAAGCTCTCAAGGTATTGTCAAAGCAGTAAACAAGGTTAATATAAATACTCGTGACGGTAAGACAACTGCTATAGTAGGAGAAAGTGGATCAGGTAAGTCCGTTACCACTCTTGCCATTATGGGACTTCTCGACAAGTCATCTCTTGAAAAAATTTCTGGAGAAATAAATTTTGAAGGTAAGAACTTGTTGGAAGCAACTCCTGAAGAACTTAGGAAGATAAGGGGAAATGAAATCTCCATGATTTTCCAAGAGCCAATGACTTCTCTTAATCCAGCCCTAAAGGTTGGCTACCAAATGTCAGAAGTCTTTAGGACTCACTTTGATATGAACAAGAAAACTGCAAAGGAAAAGTCCATTGAGATGATAAAAAAAGTTGAGATTCCTAGGGCAGAAGATGTTTACAACTCTTACCCCCACGAACTTTCTGGTGGAATGAGACAGAGGATCATGATTGCCATGGCCCTTTCATCATCTCCCAAACTTTTAATAGCTGACGAGCCAACAACAGCCCTTGACGTTACAATCCAAAAGGAAGTCTTAGAGCTTATGAAAAAGTTAAAAGAAGACATGAATACTTCAATTATTTTCATAACCCACGACCTGGGAGTTGTATCTGATATCGCAGACTATGTCAACGTAATGTACGCAGGCAAGGTTGTGGAAAGAGCCAAGGCAGAAGATATCTTCACCCATCCCCTTCACCCTTACACAAGAGGGCTTATTAAGGCTATACCAAGTGCCCACAAGAAGAAGGACGAACTCTACACAATTAGGGGATCAGTTCCCAATCCAATAGGACTTCCAGATCGTTGTAACTTCTGTGAAAGGTGTGACGAGAGAATGAAAATTTGTGAAGAGAAGGCTCCCGAAGAAGTTGATGTAAATGGCCAAAAAGTCAGCTGCTTCTTGTACAGGTGATATTATGGAAGAAAAAGTAATTTTACAAGTTAAGAATGTAAACAAGGAATTTAATCTTGGCAAGAAGAAGGTCCTAAAGGCAGTAGATGATATTTCCTTTGACCTAAAGACTTCACACACCCTTGGAGTTGTAGGAGAAAGTGGTTCAGGTAAATCAACTCTTGCCAGGTGCATAATGGGCCTTTATCCCGATGGCACAGGCCAGATAATTTACAATGGTAAGAATATTTTAGAAGAAAACCAAAGGGAACTTAAGGAATATAGGAAAGACGTTCAAATGATTTTCCAAGATCCTTATTCATCACTTAACCCAAGAAAGAAATGCAAGGACATAATTGCCTCTGGCATAAGAAATCTTTTGGGAGAGAGGGATAAGAAGAAGATCCACAAAAAAGTCTTGGAGACAATGGAAATTTGTGGCCTTTCAGAATACCACATGGAGAGATATCCTCATGAGTTCTCAGGGGGACAAAGGCAGAGGATTTCTATTGCGAGAGCTCTTGCTGTTGATCCCAAAATAATTATTGCTGACGAACCAACTTCAGCCCTTGACGTTTCCATTCAAGCTCAAATAATTAACTTGATGGAAGATTTACAAAAGGACTTGGGACTAAGTATGATTTTCATTTCCCACGATCTTTCAGTTGTTAGGCACGTGGCAGAAGAAGTTCTCGTGATGTATCATGGCAAATGCGTGGAGTACGACGAGTCAGAAGAAGTTTTTGAAAACCCAAAGATGGACTACACAAAAAAATTATTATCATCAGTGCCTGGAAAGACCCTTGCTGAAGTTGAAGAAGTGTAGAAAATTTTAAGCTTGGGTATTATAATTAAATAAAGTAGATAAAACTGTAGGCTTCTACAGTTTTTTATTTTGGAGGTGAAAAGATGCTTGACCCAGATGGCAGAAAAATTTTTTATAGCGATGGAGAAAATAATTTTGACCTTCCTCTTGACTTGATTGAAGATATTTATGAAAAAAATGAAGATGAGACAAAATTAAATTCAAGTGAAGGGTTTGAAACTCCAAAGGAAGACAAAGAAGAAGACTCAATCAATGAAACTTTTGAAGATAAGGGAGAAGCCCAAGAAGAAAGTAAAGAAGACATAGACTTAAAAGACGAAGAAAATTATGACTCTTATTACCTAGAGAGAATTGACGAAGTGGAAGAAATATTGGAAGACATCTGCGAGTCCATACCATCTTATGCCTTTGACCATCTAAATGGTGGTATAATTCTTTCAGAAGATAAAAAATACCACGAAGAATCTCGAGCAGATGACCTCCTTATAATGGGAGAATACCAAAGGTCTATACTTGGAAATATGATAAAAATTTATTACGGATCCTTTATGGAGATGTATAGGTATTCATCCAGGGAGAGGCTGAAGGAAAAGCTAGAAGAAGTTCTCCTCCATGAGTTCACCCACCACTTGGAATTTTTGGCAAATGAGTGGGGACTTGTCATTGAAGATAAGAAGTTTTTAGAAGAATATAGAAAAGGGAAAAATAATGAATAAATTTTTAGGATATTTTTATAAGGGCCTGGGGAAATTTTTTGACCTCATCTTGACCCTCTTACTTGTAATAGTTAACATTGCTGTTGATCTCTTCTCGGCAGTGAGGAGATTTTTCTTGTACATAATTTCTATGGGAGGCTGCTTAATAATATTTTTGCTCCTAAACCCTTTTGCCTGGAGGGGCTTGGCGAGAAATGACTGGCTATCAACCCTAATAATCTTGGCAATATTTGTGCCCTTACTTGGAAACGTGTCAGAATCCTTCTTGAAATATGTCCACTATGTGGTGACAGAATTTTTCTACGACAGGGCAGACCACTATCTACTAGGCAAGGAAAATGAATTTGAAAGTATATCTGGCTACGGAAGAGCCTACTGGGAGAAGAAGGAAAGAGAAAGAATTAAGGCAGAAGAAGAGAGGAGAAGGCAAAGAGAAGAAGAGTACAGGCAAAGGTTCAAGGACTTTGGCGGCTTTACTTGGACAACTTTTGACGACTTCTCACAATTTGAAGAATTCTTTAGGCAATCAGGCTACGGAGGATTTTATGAAAACCAAGGAGGGTCTTACGGCAACAATTACGGAGGCTCCTATGGTGGCTCTTCATCATCAACTGGAGGCTACGGCTTCAAGGACCAATACGAATCTGCCTGCGACACTCTTGGAGTAAATTACACTGCAGACAAGTATGAAATCAAACTTGCCTACAGGAAGATGGCAAAAAAATATCACCCTGACCTAAATAAGGAAGAGGGTGCCAAGGAAAAATTTCAAAAAATAAATGCAGCCTACGAATTCTTAAACGACACAAATGTGGAAATGTATAAGAAGATGACTGGGACAAATTAAAGACAAAAAAGAAAGGACCACAAGGGTCCTTTTTTGGTGTTTAGATTTTTAAATTTACAACTATTTAATTTATAAGAAAAATGTTCTAACTAACTGCGAGAAATTATTTTATAATTTCTTCTGCCATCTTATAAAATTCGTTTACGTCCATATCATCTCCAGCCATTAATGCATATCCGACTCCCTTGTAGTCAAAGATTAGGTGCTTTGAAGAGTCTTCTTCTCTTTTATCTGAACCAATGGCTAGGTTAAAGAAAGGATCTTTTTCTGATCTTTCAAGTTCTTCTTTTGTCGCATCTTTTTCATCTGGTAAAAAGACACTTTCCAGTCTTGAGTAATAAACTTGCACGCCCTTAATAGCTCTCATTTCATGATAAAATTGTTTATCAACATTTTTTGAATTGTCGGGACGTTTGTCAATTGAGAGCATTACTATATCGCCATCAGCATTTTTGTAATCTACATCAATTCCCTTTCTCTTATTTAGTTTTGTTCCAGTATCATCAATATCTGCTATATTATCTATTGTGATTCCTTCAAACTTATAATCTCCTAAACTTTCTGGAGCATAGGCCTCAAAGCCAGCCTTCTTTTCTGCTTTTGCCATGTCGGTATAGTTTGTGTAGTTATAAAACGATGTTGAAGATGAAATTGTTCCAGTAATTTTTCCTGCTGCAAAGACGCCCACTGAAAGGACAAGGGCAGCAGCTGCCACTAATACAAATCTTTTTTTCATTTTAAATTCTCCTTTTTCTCCTTGTGAATTGATTTCTAAATCAATTTTATTTTTAAGATAATCAGAAGGAGAAGAATCTTCAACAGACTTATTGAGCTCATTTTTTATATACTTATCAAAATCTTTCATAATAACTCTCCTTCGTATTCTTCACTTGTTTTTAAAAGTTCTTTCTTTAAATTCTTGCGAGCCCTATGGAGTCTAGACTTCACTGTACCCTGGAAGGTCTTGCAAATGCTTGCGATTTCTTCTATGGAAAAATCGTTGTAGTAATAGAGGACCAGGACTTCTCTTTCTTTTTCTTTTAAATTCATTAGAGCATCTTGAATTTCTGATTTTTCTGCAAAGTCATCCTCTCCAAGATAGGTGGGACTTTCTTCTGCCTTATCAAGGACAAATTCATCGGGGAATTCCCTCTTCCTCTTCTTGTATCTTGTGTAGGAAGTGTTCTTTAATATAGAGAAGATCCAAGGCCTTAGCTTTTCAAAATCAGAAAGAGTCTTTGCATTTTTATAAATTGAAACAAAGGTGTCTTGGAGGACATCTTCTGCATCTTCCTTATTGCCCAAGATCAAGAGGGCAGTCCTATATAAGACTAGGTAATAGTCTTGGTAAAGGAGGTCAAAGGAATCCTTGTCGCCAGTTTTTAATTTTTCAAAATCTTCTTCTGTAAATTTTATTTCATGATTCATTTTATCCTCCTCTCTTAGATGCATCTACTTATAAGACTATTTAGGATACAAAAAGGTTCATTTATTTAAAAGTTTTTATAAAAAAATCTCCACTACTTAGTGGAGATTCTTAGTTTAGTGTTTTATTTGAGATCCAGCCCTTTATTGTGTCTTGTGAAATTGGACTTTCCACTTCGACATGACACCAAATCCTTTGTCCTTGTTCGATTTTTGTCTCAAGGACGTAGAGTTCTGTTCCCTTGTCGAGAATTTTTAGGATGTCAGAGTCAACGCTAGGTTCGGCCCTTAGGTTGGCCTTCTCTGTTGAGACAGTCCTATAAGTGTGAAGGAGGTCGGAAGCTTTTTTTGCAGTTTCTGCTGAGTCCTTATCCATCTCTTCCTTCTCAAAGTTTTCTTTTTGGCTTTCCTCTGTATCTACATTTAATTTGTTGGCCTTCTCTATTTCTCTTTTTAGTCTCGAAGCCCTTGCTGATTCAGGGACAACATTTAGATAAGAGTTTAAGAGCAAGAGGGCGTCAGTCCTATTTACTTCATAGGATGACTTAACTTGGTCTAAAATAATATTTTCTATAGATGTAAGCTTGTCTTGGGCAAGCTTATAATTTTTTTCATCTTCTTGGATAACTTTTTTGAAATTGTAGGCAGCGTCAATGTAGTCGCCTTCTTCAAAGAAGCTGGAAGCCTTTTGATAGGATTCATCTGATGCTACAAGTTTCTTTAGCTTTTCCATTTCGTTTAAAATTTCTGGACTAGTCTTGACCCTTGTTGCGTCGTTGTATATTTCAAGGGCCTCTTGGTAGCTGCCAGATAGGGCAAGGCTCCTTGCATCCTCAATCTTACTCTTGTTTCTCGAAGTCTTTGCAATATTAAATAAAAACAAAGAGATAAAGGCCAGTAATATAATGAAGATAAGGGCAAAGAATATTTTCTTCCAAGGGAATTTCTTGGACTTCTTTGGGACCTCTTCATTGGTCCTGTCAATCTTTAGGCTCTCTGTAGTTGGAGCAATCTTTGAAAGATTAGTTTGGGTCAAGTGGGTCTCAAGAGTTTTTAAATTTATACCATCAGTTGCCCTTGTGTTCTCGATTACATTTAAAATTTTGGAATTAATAAGGGCCTCTGTCAAATTGTTTAAGACAAAGCTCTTGTTCCTTCCACAAAACTCACACTCACTAGTCTCATCTTCATTTATAAAACCACAGGCACATCGCCAAAAATCCATTTGGTTTTCCCCGTAAGTTTTTATTCCCTCGCCAAGGGTTTCCTTAATTTGGGCTCTCTTCTTTTCAGGAATAACAGGAAGATTTATTTCATATTTTTTGTCATCACAAGTAATATTTTTTCCGTCGGCAGTATATTTTGAGATGTAAATATCAATGGCCCTTGCATCGTAAAACCTCTCGTCCAGGATAAAGGGATCCAAGAAGTAACGGGTGTAGGGAGCAATATTTACGGTCTGTTGAAAATAAAATTCACGACCATTAAAGAGGTAAGACCTTTCAATAGACTTAAACTTTACTGCAAACTCAATATTAGTTACGAAAGAGTCTTGGGCATTTAGGACGTCAATAGCCAGGGCAAAGTCACCTGAAGTTAGCTCTGCATTTGCTATTTGAATTTTTTCACTTGTATTAAAGCTAAGCTTTGTTGGTAAGGTTCTAAAAAAGCTCATAAAGACTCCTTTCAAATTACCAATTAATTATATTATATTTAAAAAATTTTTACAATAAGCCGCCTATTTACTAAAATTCTCACATGACCTATAATTTAATTGGAATGTGAATTAATCTATTAAAGAATAAATATTATAAATGGAGGTAGAAATGAAAGTTTTATTGAGCCAGGGTCTGGCAAGAAAGTATGGAGAGAAAATAGAAAAACTAGGCTACAAAGTCCTAAGCTATGATGAAAAAAATCCCAATGAAAAAGCTGACTATGGCGAAGATATTTTGATTGGGGCCATAGATTTAAAAAAGATAAACTACAAGGATCACAAGAATTTAAAATATATATTTTTAACCTCAGTTGGCATAGACTTCCTTGACTTAGACTACATCAGGGAAAAAGAAATAACTTTATCAAACAACAACGGAGCCTACGACGACCCAATAGGAGAGTGGATAGTTTATGGACTCCTACAAATAAATAAGGACGACAGAAAAAATATAGAAAACCAAAAAGAAAAGATTTGGAAGAAGAGGGCCTTTGCCTACAACCTCTATGGCAAGAAGGCACTTTTTATGGGAACAGGAACTATTGCAGTGGCAGGAGCCAAAAGACTGAAGGGCTTTGGCATGGAATTAAATGGATTTAACACCAGCGGGAGGAAGGTTGAGCCCTTTGACAATGTCTATTCACTAGAAGAACTAGATAAGATTTTAAAAGACATGGACTACATCATCATGTGCCTGCCAGGAACAGAAAAAACTCACCACATCTTAAATGTAGAGAGATTCGCAAAATTAAAGGATGGAGTTGTAGTAGTGAACATCTCAAGAGGATCAACAATTGACGAAGATGCCCTAGTTGATGCAATAAAATCTGGCAAGGTGAGGGGTGCAGCCCTAGACGTCTTCGAAGAAGAACCCCTAAGCAAGGACTCAGAACTTTGGGACCTCGACAATGTCTACATCTACCCCCACATCTCCTTTGCCTGTGAAGACTTAAGCACAAGACAATTTGCCACAGCCTATCAAAACCTCAAGGCCCTAAAAAACGATGGCGACTTCAAAAATATAGTAGATTTCGACAAGGGATATTAAGAATATTTTTAAAATCAATTACAAAAAATTTGAGGTGGTTTTATGTTAGATAAAATGTATGCCCACATAGATGGGGAAGAGAGAGAAAAAAAGCAGACCCTCTATGCCCATCTTTTAGAAACTGGCATCGAAGCAAAAAAAATTGGAAAAAAAGTTGATATGGAAAATATCAGCTTCTTAACAGGACTTCTCCACGACATAGGCAAGGCCAGCCTTGATTTTCAAGATAAAATCACAAAAAATTCAAATAAAAAAGTAGACCACTCAAGCTTAGGTGGTCTATTTGTTGTGAGAATTTACAAGTCAGTTTTTGAAGAAATCAATGATAGTAAAAAGAAATCTATTTTAGACTTGAGAAGTGTTTTGGAAAAAGATAGATTGGCGTTTTTAGACCTAAGCGACTATATAAATATTTTGATTTACACAATTATGTCCCACCACGGCCAGTACGACATGGTGAGGAAGAACGATGACATGGCCTATGTCTTGACTAGCCTTGATAGGCTCAAAAAAATTGAAAATTCTTCTTATAGGTTTGGGGAGAATAAAGAAGAGAGTCTTATTATTGATGACTTTTATAAAGAAGTTGAAAAATTTTATGAATCCCAAGGTCTTTATATAAAAGATGTTTTTTGTGAGGGATTTTTAGAATATCTTGAAATAATAAAAAAATTAAAGGACTCTGCCAAAGATTACTCAGAGAAAAAAGAATCTGAGGCCCTGTATTTTTATAAGTCACTTCTCATAAGGCTCTTAGTTTCAATTCTAAAGTCTGCAGATATCAAAGACACAATAAATGCCTACGACAAGGTCATACTTGATGAAGATAAAGAAAGGTTAAGACAAGTTGAGAAACAATTTGAAGAGAACATAAATGAGAAGTACGAGTCTTTTGGAGAGCCTGAGGGAAGATTAAATATTTTAAGAAACCAAATCTCCAGAGATATTTTGACGAGGTCCAAGGAGGATGAGCTTGGAATTTATAAATTAGACCTGCCAACGGGAGCAGGTAAGACCCTCTTGTCCCTTCGCTATGGAATAAATCAAATGAACTATCAATATAAGGAGAGGTTCTTTTATGTAACATCTTTTTTGTCAGTCCTTGAGCAAAATGCTTCTGAAATGAGAGAAATTTTAAATAATGATGACTTTGTCTTGGAACACCACTCCAATGTTGTCGATGATAAAGATGAGCTTGTAAATGATGACAGAGACGACAAAATAGACCAAGTAAGGAAGAAGTTCCTCCTAGATGATTGGACTTCGCCTGTTGTTTTGACAACCATGGTCCAATTTTATAACTCCATATTTAAGGGGAAGTCAGCTAACCTAACGAGGTTTAAGTCCTTTATCAATTCTGTAATTATTTTGGACGAGTGGCAGTCTATCCCAACAGAATTTTTATACATGACAAACTTGGCCCTTAACTTTATGAAAATTGTAATGAAGGCGACTTTTGTTTTGTCCACAGCGACTCAACCTACAAATGCCTTAGAAGATCTTGACCATAAACTTTCTTACGGAAATCTCAGTGGTCAGTGTGAAGACATTATATACTACAAAAAATATGATTTTTCAGCCTTTGAGAGGGCAAAGCTAAAAATTTATGGTGACATAAATAAGATGTACGGTATAGAAGACATAAGAGACCTAGTCTTGGAAAACTTGGATAAGTCTAATCTAGTTATTTTAAACACAAAAAAACTTGTGAGAAAGTTATATGACTTGCTTGAAAGTAATTATGATGATAAGGACCTCTATTATCTCACAACAAATTTGACAGCCAACGATAGGTTAAAAAAGATTGGAGAAATAAAAGAGAGGCTAGAAGCTGGAGACAAAATTTGCGTCGTGTCTACTCAACTCATTGAAGCAGGGGTGGATGTGGACTTTGACCTTGTCATAAGGTCTCTTTCTGGCATGGACTCAGTAGTTCAAGCCATGGGAAGGTGCAACAGGGAAGGCCACCGCAAGTCTGCCTTCACCTACTTGATAAACTTAGATAAAAACGAAGAAAAAACTTCTATGTTAAAGGGTGTAGATGAAAGAAAGGCTGCCTGCAAATTTTCCATCAATAAGTCATCAGGGGACCTGAATCTAAAGAAACTTACAGAAGAATATTTTGAAAAACTCTATAGCAATTTAAAGGACGACCAATATTCTGATGTCTTAAAATTATTGGCTGAGAATAAAGAAGTTTCAGGTAATTTTAGGAAATTAAATAAAGTAAAAAAAGAACTAGATGATGAATCGGATTACTTGTTTGATAAGGAGAGAGGAATTTTCTTTGATTTATTTCAATCCTTTAAAGAAGCCTACAGGGACTTTGACTTAATCGAAGATAAGAATAGAAGTGTCATTGTTGACTATAAGGATACTGAAGAGGATTTAAACAAAATTAGAGAGCTTTCTTCAGAATTATATGGACCCGATTATCTAAAAAATTTGAAAGAGCTAAAGAGAATAGTAAAAAAACTTTCGCGACATACTGTATCTATTAATAAAAAGGATTTGGATTCCTGCGAAAATATTTTAGATGGATATATTTATATTCTTCCAAACTCTTATTACAATAAAAAATTTGGAGTAAGTTTCGATGAGTTTGGATTAATAATGAATTGAAAAGAAAAAAGACCCTTATTAATAATAGGGTCTATCTTCTATATAAATATCTTTCAATCCACAGCTTTCGCTGATAAAGCTATTATAACAAAAAATTTAAGAAATAAAAATATAGTTAAATAGTTACTTGACAAAGGTATATATTTCATATTAATATATAAAAAAGGAAAGGTGATATCGTTTTCGCAAATAAAGATCAAAGGAGGTGTTATTAATGAACAAGTCAAAATATTTTTACGCAAAAGTATATGGTGACAGAGCACTCTTCACTTCGCCAGAAAGTAAGTCAGGGGGAGAGAAGATTTCTTACAGCGTTCCTACTAGAGAAAGTTTGAAGGGAATAATCGATGCAAATTATTTTAAACCCACAATTACAAATGTAATTGACGAAGTGAGGATAATGAATAAAATTGAATCCTACACTCAGGGAATGAGACTTCTCTTAAAAGACTATAGTGCAGATTTATCAGCTTACACATATATTTCTAATCCCTGCTATTATGTAAAATTTCACTTTGAGTGGAATGAGGACAGGGAGGACCTAAAAAATGACAGAAACTTTATGAAGCATGAGGCCATAACCGAAAGATCCCTTAAAAGAGGGGGAAGAAGGCCAATCTTTTTGGGAGTTTCTGAGTGCCAAGGCTACATTGAATACTTGATAGAAGAAGAGTATGAAAATGATGAAGGCTATTACGATGATACTAATTTAGGCTTTGGACTAATGTTAGTTGGACTAATCTATCCTAAGAAGTCTGGCGAGATGTTGAAGTCAGCCTATGGACCAATAAACATGAAAAATGGAAGAATAGTTTTTCAAAGACCTGAAGATTGTCCAATAATAAATGAAGTTTCAAACTATTCCTTTAAGGAGCCAGGCCTAACTAGGACAGTAGACCAAGAATTAGAAGACTATTAATGGAGGTGATACATTGAGTTTTTTAACTGCCTTATATAGTTCATATAACTTTGGACTAGAAAACAATTTAATAGGAGATTTAAGTGATAAGTCGAATTTAATACTGCCAATTTATCACAACTCCATGAAGTCCAATGGTAAGAATATTGTAGAAATTACTATTAATAAAAAAAGTGAATTAGTTGATGCAAAGTTTTTAGGTGATGGAGACCTTGTAATCTTTCCTGTAACAGAAGATTCTGTAGCAAGGTCTAGCGGGGTTGCACCCCATCCTCTTTTCGATAACTTTGATTATGTAATCCAAGACAATACAAAAAAGTCCGAAGCCTACATCAATCAGCAAGAATCTTGGCTTAATTACGACAAAGATGACTTTGTAGAGATTGTTCATGACTACATAGTTAAAGAAAAGGTTTTCGAAGAGATATTATCTAAACTTTATAGGGACTATAAAATCACAAAAGACAAAAATGTTGAGTACGTAGACAATTCTGATAAGAAAGCAAAGACTGTAAAAATTGATTTTTCAAAAGTATTTTTAACTTTTGCAGTAGAAGATTATGCGGGCAAGAAAAACCTAAGCTTGTCTGAAAATAAAAACTTGCAAGAAAAATTTATTAAATACACAGAAGAAAGTTTTGCCAAGGACAAGGACTCTGAAAAAATAATTTGCAACATATCAGGTAAAGAAGACTTCTTGTGTCTAAAGCACAAACCTCTTATTGGTTCAGCAAGACTTATTTCTCAAATAACTGCCAACAATGAAAACTTTCTTGGAAGGTTTGATAAGCCTGACGAAACTATAAAAATTGGCAAGGACTCGAGCCAAAAAATTTTACAAATGGCAAAGGCCCTCTTAAATGGAGAAAACACTTCTAGGTGGCTTGGAGAATTTACTTATGTTTTGTCTTGGTTTTCTGATGACATTCAAAACAAGTCTGGAATGGACCCAACAAAAAAATCAGAAACAAGTATTGAAGAAAATAATAAAAATAGTCTTTTTAATATTGGAGGCTTTAAGCTATCTAAGGAAGAATTAAAGAAAAAAGCTAAAGAAGAAGGTAAAGATACTTCTATGACTATTGCAGACAAGAGGTCTGAGGACATAGTTAAGTCCTTTACCAGTGGAAGAATTTTATTTGACGACACTTCCAAGTACTACATTGCAATAATTGATAAAGTCAGCAATGGTAGGGTAGCTCTTAAATACTTCAGGGAGATGGAAGCATCAAGATTAAAAGAAAATTTAATCAGCTGGCAAAATAAGTATAGCTGGATTAGATATGATGAAGAAAAAAGAAAATATTGTGAATATACTCCTAGTCCCATAACCTTAATTAGATCAGCTTATGGGGTTGAAAGGGAGAAGGGTCTTGAAATTTCCAAAAAGAGTTTCTCAACAGATCAATATAAAAACATTTTAATGGCCATTGTTGAAGGCAGAGAAATGCCTAAAAATATTCTTCATGCCTTAGAAATTAACATAAGAAACAGGATGAGCTATGAAAAATATTGGAATTTAATTAAATTATGTGCCTTGGCAGCTTTAAGAGAAAAGGAAGGGATTGAAAGCAATATGTTAGACAAAAAAGAAACAGATAGGTCTTACTTATTTGGTAGACTTCTGGCTATATACGAAAAAACTGAAGCTTTTACTTACAAAAAAGACGATGAAAGAATAACAAGTGCTGAAAAACTTTGGTCAAGTTATTTAAATAAACCTGCAACTATGAGCATGAGACTTAGCGATTTAATTAAGCCCTATGATTTTAAGTTGCATGCAAATGAAAGAACTAGAGAAATAAGAAATATTTTGAAAAGAGAAACTGGAGATGTAATTGACCTAATAGGAGAAAATTACAGATTTAATGGGGTAGAAACCAA
This sequence comes from uncultured Peptoniphilus sp., assembly GCA_902465645.1. Lineage (GTDB taxonomy): Bacteria > Bacillota > Clostridia > Tissierellales > Peptoniphilaceae > Peptoniphilus_A. The sequence goes on along the minus strand of CABQNX010000002.1, from coordinate 35,823 downwards.
TAGACCCTTGAACTCAGGATTTTTATTTGGATATCAAGCACAAATTAAAGAATTAGATTACTTATACAAAAAAACTACAAGAGAAAGCGAGGAAAAAAATGATTAACAATAAGGTGGATTTTATTTTTACAATTGAAGTTTCTGGAGCTAACCCAAATGGAGATCCTCTAACAGGAAATATGCCAAGAATTGACAACAGGGGTTTTGGAGAAATCTCAGATGTTTGTTTAAAGAGAAAAATCAGAAATAGGATGCAGGACATGGGTCACGATATCTTTGTAAAGTCTCTTGACAGGAGTGACGATGGCTTTAGGTCTCTTCAAAAAAGATTTGAAAATGAATTTAGCAAAGAATCTGATGAAGAAGTTGAAAAAAGAGCCAATGAAAAATGGCTTGATATTAGGTCCTTTGGTCAAGTCTTTACTTATCAAAAAAGATCACTTGGAATAAGGGGACCAGTTTCCATTTCTATTGCAAAATCACTTGATCCAATAGAAATCACAACAATGCAAATAACTAAATCCATAAGTGGAATGGAACCAGGAGCAGGGAAAACTAGAAGTGCAGATACTATGGGAACAAAGCACTTTGTTGACCGCGGAGTATATGTAGTTAATGGAAGTATAAACTCTTACTTTGCAGAAAAAACTGGATTTGATGAAGAAGATGTTGAGACTATAAAAGAATGTATAAAAACTCTATTTTTGAATGACGTATCATCAGCAAGGCCAGACGGATCCATGGAAGTAAAAGATATCTTTTGGTTTAACCACTCATCAAAGGTTGGCGATGTGTCAAGTGGAAAGATAAAAGACCTATTAATTTATGATTTACCAAATGTAGAAGATCTAAAAGTAAAATATGAAGATTACAATATTAGACTTGATGAAGAAAAATTAAAAGAATATGAGGAAAAGGGCTTAAAAGTAGAACACATTCAAGGAATCTAAAATGTACCCTGAAGACGAATATTTAATGTTAAGTGGAGTTCAACATTTTTTATTTTGCAAGAGACAGTGGGCCCTTATCCATGTTGAAAATATTTGGACGGAAAACTCCTTTACAGCAGAAGGTCAAGTTATCCATACAAAGGTAGATAAACCCTTTATAAAAGAAAAGAGAAAAGACCTTATAATATCAAGAGCCATGTCAGTGAGTTCCAAAAACTTGGGACTTTCTGGCAGGCTAGATGTAATTGAATTTCACAAGTCAGATGAGGGAGTGGAATTAAAAAATAGGAAGGGCAAGTGGCTACCGGTAATCGTAGAATATAAAAGAGGCAAGAAGAAAAAATACAACTACGACAATGCCCAGCTTATGGCTCAGGCAATCTGCATCGAAGAAAACTTTAATATTAAGTTAGACTACGGTTATCTTTACTACAACGAAACTGATTTGAGAGAAAAAGTTGAATTTACAGAAGAGCTTAGAGACTTAACTACAAAAGCAGCTCAAGATATGCACTACTATTACAAGAATAAGATTATCCCCAAGGCAGAAAATTATAAGAATTGTAGGATGTGTTCATTGTATAATGAGTGCAATCCAAGGCTGACAAAGAAGATGAAAAATGTTGGAAACTATATTTATGGGGCAGAATTATGAAAAAATTACTGAACACCTTATATGTAACAAATCCTGATTACTATCTTAGAAAGGAAGGAAGAAATATTTCCATAACAGAGGATTCCAAGAGAATTGCAAGATACCCTATCCACATATTAAAGCAAATAGTTTGTTTCAACTACATGGGAGTCAGCCCAGACCTCATGAAGATGTGCATGGAAGAAAATGTGGCAATAACATTTTTCACACCCTATGGAAAATATTGTGGAAGGGTTATAGGGCCATCCTATGGAAATATTTATACGAGAAAAAGACAATACAAGATGCAAGAATCAGAAGAATCCTTGGATTTTGTAAAAAATATAATCTATGCTAAGGCCTACAACTCTAGAAAAATTTTAATAAGAGGAAAGTTAGACAATAAGGACAAGGTAGATGTCAAAAGATTAGAAGAAGTAATAGAAGCAATAAAGCTGCTTATGCTAGAAATCAAAAACTGTGAAAATAAAGATAGCGTGAGAGGTATTGAGGGAATAATTGCAAGAGGATACTTCTCTGTCTTAGATGAACTTATAATAAAACAAAGAGAAGACTTCTTCTTTATAGACAGGAGCAAAAGACCGCCAATGGACAGGTTTAATGCCCTGATATCCTTTCTCTATTCTCTGCTTACCAATAACATTGCTGCAGCCCTTGAAGGAGTTGGGATTGATTCCTACGCTGGATTCTTCCATACAGACAGACCGGGAAGGGTTAGCATGGCTCTTGACATAATAGAGGAGATGCGAGCCTTTCTAGTTGATAAGTTCACACTTTCAATGATAAACTTAAATAGAATAAACAAGAATCATTTTGAAGTGAAAGAAAATGGAGCAACCCTCTTAAACGAAAAGGGCAGGCAGGTAGTTTTAGAAAATTGGAACAAGAGAGAACAAGAAGAAATCTACCATCCATTTCTAGAAGAAAATATAAAAATCGGACTCCTTCCCCATGTCCAGGCCCTTTTATTAAACTCTTACCTAAGAGGAGATATAGAAGCCTATCCACCCTTTATGATAGGAGGATAAAATGCAAGTGCTGATTACTTACGATGTAGAGACGATAACGCCAGCTGGCAAGAAAAGATTGAGACAAGTTGCAAAAGTCTGCCTTGATTATGGACAAAGAGTACAGAACTCAGTATTCGAACTAAACATATATCCAGCTGACTTAGTAGAAATAAAAAACAAATTAGAAAAAATAATAGATCCCAAAAAAGATTCCATAAGGATTTATAATCTTGGAAAAAATTGGGAGAGAAGAGTGGAAAGTCTGGGAAGGGACGACACCTATAACCCAGAAAAAGATCTATTAATCTTATAAGGCTTATGAGATTTGGACCTGGACATAAAAAACCCAGACCTAACTCACAAAAAACAAAGAAAAAAGAGACAAAACTCTTCAAAAAATGATTAGCTGTATTTTTTAATAGGAGATAATGGCTAAAAAATACAGTCGCACTCCCCGTGAGTGCGTGGATTGAAATGTACCTCATGGGTTGGGAAGATGAAAACAAAGACCCGTCGCACTCCCCGTGAGTGCGTGGATTGAAATAATGCTTGATGAAGTGGATTCTGATTCTATTTTTGTCGCACTCCCCGTGAGTGCGTGGATTGAAATAAATGCTGATGTTATGGAAAAGTTGGGTATTTTAGAAGTCGCACTCCCCGTGAGTGCGTGGATTGAAATTTCTATCATTTTAATTTTTATTACTTTTGTTTTCAGTCGCACTCCCCGTGAGTGCGTGGATTGAAATAAAGACCTCTCGTTTATAAATTCTATTGCCATTTATGTCGCACTCCCCGTGAGTGCGTGGATTGAAATGAGGGATTATACGACCAAGGCAAAAATGCTTTTAGGGGTCGCACTCCCCGTGAGTGCGTGGATTGAAATTTAAGAGAACAGTCACTGGAGAAGTAGCTTTTTATGTCGCACTCCCCGTGAGTGCGTGGATTGAAATATGTTTTTTTAAAAAATAATATACTTGTATATAAGTCGCACTCCCCGTGAGTGCGTGGATTGAAATGGTGTTGTCAAATAAAGAAAAGTGAAAGGCTCTAGTCGCACTCCCCGTGAGTGCGTGGATTGAAATATCATTGTCTACACATTTAACCTTTACTTTTTCCCGTCGCACTCCCCGTGAGTGCGTGGATTGAAATTCTAACTTTAGCAAAATCTCTGTTTTGTATAAACTGGTCGCACCCTTCGTGGGTGCGTGGATTGAAATCTGCAAAATATCTAAGATATTCATAATCGCTTGCGTCGCACCCTACACGGGTGCGTGGATTGAAATTCTTTTTGGAGTTTTAGAAGTTCATCTAATTTTTTAGGTCGCACCCTACACGGGTGCGTGGATTGAAATTTGGGTTCAAGTCCCATCCTTAGCACCATTTTTGTCGCAAACTTTTTTATGGAGAAATTAAAATATTTTAAAAATATGCCTAACCTAAAATTTTTAGGTTAGGTTTTTTGTTGTTAAAAATTTTAAAGATTAAGCTAGAAATTAGTTAAGGCTAAGTAATATTAGCTTATGAAATTTATTATAGAGAAGCTAAAATTATTCAAGTAATTAGTATAAAGTTAAGGATTTTTACTAAGTCATTATGTGATATGATCTGGAAAATTATTATGAAGTTGAAAATTATTAGAAATTTGTAAAAAATTATGAAGTAGAAAAATTTTATGAAGTTGTAAAAGTTTATGAGGTAAAAAATTACTATGAAGTTGTAAATAATTGTGAGCTTGTAAATACTTGTGAAGTTAAAAAATTATGAAGTTGTAAATAATTATGAAGTTGAAAATTATTATGAAGTCATTAAAGAGTAAGATGTAGAAATTTTTATAATTTTATAAAAATTATTAATTTATATAGAAGAAAGTTACGAAAGTCTTCTAATTAAATCTAACAATCTTGTGAAGTCTTCTAGTCTTTATAGTATAATGAAAATAGCGTGCTATGAGATTTTAGCTAAAAACTTGTAGAATATTATTTTATTTATTATAATACTTTTATTATGGAGGTAATATGAGATTATCAAAACTTTATATGCCAACTCTTAGGGAGGATCCGCAAGATGCTGAGATTGCATCTCACAAGTTTCTTCTAAGGGCAGGTATGATTAGAAAATCTGCTAGTGGTGTCTATACATACTTGCCACTTGGCTATAGATCTATTAAAAAAATTGAAAATATTGTTCGTGATGAAATGGATAAGGCTGGTGCTATGGAGATTTTAATGTCTGCCATCCAACCTGCTGAAATCTGGAAAGAGTCTGGAAGATGGGAAAAGTTTGGTCCTGAAATGTTCAAGCTAAAGGACAGAAATGACAGGGAGTTCTGCCTTGGACCTACTGCTGAGGAATATTTTACTACTCTTGTAAGAGACGAGGTCAAGTCTTACAAGGACCTTCCTCTTAATCTTTACCAAATTCAAACTAAGTACAGGGACGAAAAGAGACCTAGGTTTGGTATTAATAGGGCCAGAGAGTTCTCTATGAAGGATGCCTACACTTTTGATACTTCACCTGAGACTCTTGATGTTGCTTACATGAATATGTACGATGCTTATGAAAAGATTTTTGACAGACTTGAGCTTGATTATAAGATTGTTGAGGGCGACAATGGTGCCATGGGTGGTACTGGTTCTCATGAGTTCATTGCTCTTTCTGAGACAGGCGAAGGTGTAATTGTTTATTCTGAGTCTGGTAAGTTTGGTGCAACTGAAGAGAAGGCTCCTGTTGAGTATATTCTTCCTGAAGCTGAAGACAAGTTGGACTTAGAAAAAGTTCACACTCCAAATGCTAGCACTATCGAAGAGGTTGCTAACTTTTTAAAGGTTGACCAAAAGAAATGTGCTAAGGCAATTGATTTAATGTTAGGCGATGAACCTGTTCTTGTATTTATTCCTGGAGACAGGGAACTCAACCTTGCTAAGCTTGTTTCTTACACTGGTGTTGCTGAACACGACATTAGGATGATGGAAGACAGCGAAATCGAAGCTATTAAGTCTAAACCAGGATACACTGGACCTCTTGGTCTTGATGTAAGGATGATTTTTGACAAAAGACTTACTGAAATGGACAATCTTGTTGTTGGTGCCAATGAAAGTGAATACCACTATATCAATGCCAACTATGGACGTGACTTTGAAGGCGAAGTTGTTGATGACCTTCTTCTTGTTGCTGAAGGCGACAAGGTACCAGGAACTGACGATGAATATAAGTTTGCAAGAGGTATTGAAGTTGGTAATATCTTTAAATTGGGTACAAAGTATTCGGAAGCTCTTAATGCAACTTTCCTTGATGAAAATGGCAAGGCAAATTACTTCTACATGGGTTCTTATGGTGTTGGTATAACAAGATCTGTTACAGCTGTTATCGAACAAAACCACGATGACAATGGAATCATTTGGCCAATATCTGTAGCGCCTTATGAAGCAATTGTTACTATAGTAAACACTAAGGACGAAGACCAAGTTGCTCTTGGAGAAAAAATTTACAAGGAACTTGAAGCTAAGGGTGTTGAAGTCCTACTTGATGACAGGAAGGAAAGACCTGGAGTTAAGTTTAAGGATAGAGACCTTATAGGTATACCTCTAAGGATTACTTGTGGTAAGAAGTCAGGAGATTCTATTGTTGAATATTCTACTAGAAGAGAAATGGAAAATTCTGACATTTCAGCTGATGAGGCAATCAAAAACATTTTAAGTGAAATAGAAAAGGTTAGGTAAGATGAGCGATTTTAAATTTGAAATTACTGAACACTTGGGAACATTATCTGAAAGCCCTAGGGGCTGGACTAAGGAACTAAACAAGGTTTCCTTCAATGACAGACCAGCTAAGTATGACCTAAGAGAATGGGACCCAGACCACCAAAAGATGTCTAAGGGTGTGACTCTTAGTGATGAAGAAATGGAAATTCTATCAAAGATACTAAAGGACAAGGGTATTTAATAGGTTTTTAAAATAACTTATGTTATAATATAGAGATGTGAAAAACGCTATAAGCGAGGAGGCAATTGAAATGGAAATTAATAAGAAAGAAAATAACACTGTCTTTTTTGACATTGTTTTAAAAAGAGAAGATATAAAGAAAGCTGAAAATGAAGTGTACAAGAAAAACAAAAAACACTTCCAAATTCCTGGATTCAGAAAAGGTCATGTTCCTATGAAGATGATCGAAAACATGTATGGCAAGGATGTATTCTTTGAAGATGCTATTAACGAACTTCTTCCACAAGAATATGAAAAAGCTATTGAAGAATTAGACCTTAAGGTTGTTGACCAACCAAACATTGACATTGACGAAGAAAGCATCGAAAAGGGCGAAGACCTTGTTATCAAAGTTTCTGTTGATGTTAGACCAGAAGTTGAAATCAAAGACTACGAAGGAATTGAAATAGAAGACCCAACTATTGAAGTAACTGACGAACTTATTGACTCTGAAGTTGAAAACCAAAGAGCAATGAACGCAAGAATTATCAATGTTGACGACAGGGCTGTAGAAGATGGCGACACTGTAAACATCGACTTCAAGGGTTCTGTTGACGGAGAATACTTCGAAGGTGGAGAAGCCGAAAGCCAAGACCTAAAGATTGGTTCAAACACATTTATCCCAGGCTTTGAAGAACAACTAATTGGACACGAAATTGGCGAAGAATTTGACATTACTGTTAAGTTCCCAGAAGATTACCACCAAAAAGATCTTGCTGGCAAGGACGCTAAATTCGAAATCAAATTAAACGGAATTTCTTATGAAGAACTTCCAGAACTTGACGATGAATTTGTAAAAGATATTTCTGAATTTGACACTCTTGATGAATTCAAGGCTGACTTAAGAAAGAAAAAAGAAGAAGAATTCGCAACAACTTCTGAAATGGAAAAACAAAGAAGAGCTATTGATAAAATCGGTGAAATGATTGAAGCAGACATTCCTGAAGGAATGATTAACGCTCAAATCGATGACATGATTAGAAACTATGACCAAAGCTTAAGAGCTCAAGGTATTAGCTTTGAAGACTATATTAAGATGATTGGTCAAAGTCTTGATGACTTCAAAAACACTATGAGACCTGAAGCAGAAAAGACTGTTAAAAACGACCTTGCTCTAGAAGCTCTTGTTAAAGACATGAACATCGAAATCACTGATGAAGAAATCGAAGAAGAAGTTAACAAGGTTGTAGAAGAATACTTCAAAGACGACAAAGACCACATGGAAAAAATGAGAGAATACATGCTTAATGACAACAAGGATGTTGTAAGAGACGACCTTGAAAAGAGAAAAGCTATTGAAACTCTTGTTGAAAAAGCAAAATTTGTTGAGCCAAAGGAAGTTACTGAAGAAGATATAGAAGAAGTAAAAGAAGATAAATAATCAAGGATGTGATTAAATGGCACTAGTGCCAATGGTAGTAGAACAAACTAATAGGGGCGAAAGATCTTACGATATTTACTCTAGACTTTTAAAGGATAGGATTATCTTTGCAAGTGGCGAAGTAAATGACACTATGGCAGATTTAATTGTTGCCCAACTTTTGTTCTTAGAAGCTGAAGACCCAAACAAGGATATTCAACTTTATATTAATTCACCTGGTGGATCTGTATCTGCAGGCTTTGCAATTTACGACACTATGAATTATATAAAACCAGACGTATCAACAATCTGTATTGGGATGGCAGCATCAATGGGTGCATTTTTACTTGCATCTGGTGCTAAGGGTAAGAGATTTGCTCTTCCAAACTCTGACATCATGATTCACCAACCATCTGGTGGAGCTCAAGGTCAGGCAAGTGACATCCAAATCAATGCAGAAAAGATTTTAAAAATTAGACACAAATTAAATGAAATTCTTGCAGAAAGAACTGGCCAAGACCTAGAAAAAATCGAAAGAGATACTGATAGGGACTACTGGTTAAATTCTCAAGAAGCTAAAGATTATGGTTTAATCGATAAAGTTATTGAAAAAAGGGTTTGAGGTGAGATATGTCTAATACAGATGAAATTTTAAGATGTTCATTCTGTGGCAAAACACAAAACCAAGTGAATAGATTGATTGCCGGACCTAATGTCAATATCTGCGACGAGTGCATCGAGAGATGCCACACAATCCTAGAAAATGAAGTTCCTCACGAAATCAGCAAGGATGTTGACCTTAAAAAGCCTGCCGAAATAAAAGAAATCTTGGACCAATATGTTGTAAAGCAAGAAGACGCCAAGCGCGCTCTTGCTGTTGCAGTATATAACCACTACAAGAGGATTTCATCAAATAGGAAAGTAAGCAGCGACATTGAACTTCAAAAGTCCAACATTCTTATGATTGGACCTACAGGTTCTGGTAAGACCCTACTTGCGCAAACTCTTGCTAGACTTTTAAATGTTCCCTTTGCCATTGCTGATGCCACAACCCTAACTGAGGCTGGCTATGTTGGCGAAGATGTAGAAAATATTATTTTGAAACTTATTCAAAATGCTGACTACGACATTGAAAGGGCAGAAAAAGGGATTATATATATTGACGAGATAGATAAGATTGCCAGAAAATCTGAAAATGTATCTATCACAAGAGACGTAAGTGGAGAAGGTGTTCAACAAGCCCTCCTAAAAATTATCGAGGGAACTGTTGCCAATGTTCCTCCACAAGGTGGAAGGAAGCATCCGTCACAAGAATTTATTCAAGTTGACACTTCAAACATCCTATTCATTGTTGGTGGTGCCTTTGACGGAATTGACAAAATTATAGAAAACAGGACTGCCAAATCTTCTATGGGCTTTGGATCTGAAATTGTAGATAAAAAAGCCAATAAAGAAAATATTTTACAAAAGGTTGAAACTGAAGACCTGTTAAAGTTTGGTTTAATACCAGAACTTATTGGTAGACTACCTGTTACTATTACTCTTGAAGAGTTAGACGAAGAGGCTCTAGTTGAAATTTTAACTAAGCCAAAGAATGCCCTTGTAAAACAATACAAGGAACTTCTAAGATTTGATGACGTTGAACTAATCTTTGACGACGAAGCCCTAAGCTATATTGCTAGAAAGGCAATAGAAAAGAAGGCTGGCGCAAGAGGATTAAGAGGCGTTATCGAAAATACAATTATGAATGTAATGTATGAAATTCCTTCAAGAGATGACATCAAAGCAGTTAAAATAACAAAGGAATCAGTAGAAGGAACTGCACCTGCTGAATTAATAAAAAAATAAATAAATAATTAGCCGTGCTTGCCACGGCTTTTTTAGAAGGTGAAAAATGGATAAAATTAAATTACCACTTATCCCACTTCGAGACCTAGTTATCTTTCCCCACATGGTTATGCACTTTGATTGTGGGAGAAAAATTTCTCTCAACGCAATTGATGCAGCAGAGATGAAAGATTCAAAAATATTTTTGGTGGCCCAAAGAGAACTTGAGATCGAAGACCCAAAGAGGGAAGACCTCTTTGAAATTGGGACTGTGGCTACTATAAAACAAATTTTAAAACTGCCTGGTGGAATTGTCAGGGTCCTTGTTGAAGGTGAAGAGAGGGCAAAAATTTCTGAACTTGATATCACAGAAGAGATGATTGAAGCAGAAATTGAGATCCTTGAAGATGAGGAAAGTGACTTCACAGAAGATGAAGAGATTGAAGCTGCCCTTAGGCTTGCCCTTAACGACTTGGAAGCTTATTCATCTTTAGATGACAAATTATTCCCAGGACTTATTTCAAATATTGCAGACACTGAGGACCCATCAAGGTTTATCGATACAGTTGTTGGATATTTGAACTTAAAATTGCAAGACTATCAAAGGATTTTAGAAACAACAGACATCTATAAGAGACTTGTTGCTTTCCATGAAATCATGAAAAAGGAAATTGAAATTCTTTCTATAGAAAAGAACATCAATGACCAGGTCAAAAAGAAAATGGACGAGGTCCAAAGGGAATATTACCTAAAGGAACAATTAAGGGTAATCCACAAGGAACTTGGTGACGGAGAAGACGAGGCCGAGATAACAGAATCCTACAAGAAAAAAATTGAAGACAAGGCCCTTCCTGATGAGGTCAAAGACAAGGCCCTTAAAGAGGTTAATAAGCTGGGCAACTTAAATTCACAATCGCCAGACTATTCACTTTTAATAAATTATCTTGACTGGATCCTTGACCTACCTTGGCTTGAGTCTGGAGATGAAAAGAGAAATATTTCTGATGCGAGAAAAATTTTAAACGACGAGCACTATGGACTTAAAAAAGTTAAGGAGAGAATCCTAGAATTTATTGCCGTTAGGATTTTATCTGGCGACAAGGGTAGGGGACCAATCCTCTGCTTAGTGGGACCTCCTGGAGTTGGTAAGACGTCTATCGCTCAGTCAATTGCAAATTCTCTTAACAAGGAATTTGTCCGCATGAGCCTTGGTGGAGTAACTGACGAAGCAGAAATAAGAGGTCACAGGAGGACTTATATTGGAGCTCTTCCTGGAAGAATTATTTCTCTCTTAAAGAAGGCTGGCAAAAATGACCCCGTATTTTTATTTGACGAGATAGACAAGGTGGGCAACGACTTTAAGGGCGACCCTGCATCAGCTCTTCTAGAAGTTCTTGATCCAGAACAAAATAATTCCTTTACAGATAGGTACTTGGAACTTCCCTTTGACCTATCAAAGGTCTTTTTCATAGCAACAGCTAACACAACTTCAACTATTCCAAGACCCCTTCTTGACAGGATGGAAGTCATCCAACTTGAAGGCTACACTCCAAACGAAAAATTCAATATTGCAAAAAAATATTTAATCTCCAAGCAAATTGAAGAAAATGGACTTAAGAAAGAAAATATTAGTATTTCTGACAGGGCCATCAAGGACATAATTGACTACTACACTCGTGAATCAGGAGTTAGGGGACTTGAAAAACAAATTTCAAAAATTGTGAGAAAGGCTGCCCTAAAAATTGTGGAAGAAGACTTAGATAAGGTTTCTGTTTCCACAAGAAATATTGAGGACTTCCTTGGAGAAAAAATTTACAGGATTTCTGAAGCAGAAAAATCTCCTGAAGTTGGTTCAGTAAATGGACTTGCTTGGACAGAAGTTGGTGGCACAAGCCTTGTAATAGAGACAACAGTTATGCCAGGCAAGGGCAAGCTAACTCTTACAGGATCTCTGGGAGATGTGATGAAGGAGTCAGCCATAGCTGCCATCTCTTACATTGCATCTAAGGCAGATGACTTTAAGCTCGATCCAAACTTCAGGTCCAACACAGACATCCACATCCACGTTCCTGAAGGTGCAGTCCCAAAGGACGGCCCATCAGCAGGGATTACAATTGCAACTTCAGTCTTATCTGCTTTAACAAAGAGGCCAGTTAACAACGACGTGGCCATGACAGGAGAGATAACTCTTCGTGGCAAGGTCCTTCCAATTGGAGGTCTAAAGGAAAAACTTTTGGCAGCAGAAAGATATGGAGTCAAGACTGTAATCATTCCAGAAGAAAACAAGAGAGACCTAAAGGAAATTGAAGAAGAAGCAATTAAGAAATTAGACGTGAGGCCAGTTTCCAAGTTCGAAGAAGTTGCAGAGATTGCCATAGGTGATTTTAATGAAGATAAATAAGGCAGAATTAGAAAAAGTTGCAGTAGAGGAGAAGCAATACCCAGACACAAACATCAAGGAGTTTGCCTTTGCAGGCAGGTCCAATGTTGGGAAGTCATCCTTTATAAATGCAATGTTAAATAGGAAAAATCTTGTGAGAACTTCATCCACACCAGGAAAGACTAGGACTATAAACTTTTATAGGGTCAATGATGACCTTAGGCTTGTGGACTTGCCAGGTTACGGCTACGCAAAAGTTGCCAAGTCAGAAAAAGAAAAGTGGGCAGGCATCATCAACAGGTATCTTGAAAATAGAGAAAATCTTGTTGAGACAATCCTACTTGTTGACATAAGGCACGAACCAACAGCACTTGACAAGCAAATGTATGACTACATCATTGAGTCGAGCTTCTCGGGAATAGTCATTGCTACAAAAAAAGATAAAATAAAAAAATCTCAAGTAGATAAACACATATCAATGATTGCCAAAAAACTTGGAGTCAAGCACAAGGAAAATATAATTCCCTTCTCCTCCTCAAAGAGAGACGAAGTCAAGGACATGTGGTTTATCTTCGAAGATATGCTTAGATTTCATGAAGAATAAAATTATAAATCAAGAGCTGGGAGACTGGCTCTTTTTTCTTGTGAAAAATTTTAAAATTAATAGAAAAAAATTTTTAAAGCTCATAAATAATAAGTTATTAAGAAATTCTTAATAAGTGACAGACAAATTTCACATACTTTTTAAGTATTATTCATATATAATTGTTATGATAAGAAAAAATGGAGGATGTTATGAAGATAAGAAATAAAATTTTAACGGCGGCACTTTCTCTTGCCCTTCTACCTGGCTTTGTTTTTGCCAAGGAAGGCGACGAGATTGTAACACTTGGTGCTGACCTAAAGGAAAGTCAAAAAAGTGAAATGCTTCGTGAGATGAATGCAAGTGATGATGCAAAGATCATCGAGGTAACTAATGCAGAGGAATACAAGTATCTTGGAGATGTATTGTCATCAAAAGAAATTGGCAACAAGGCAATTTCTTCAGCTATTGTTAGGTATGAAAAAGCAGGAAGCGGCCTAACTATTGAGCTATCAGACAACATCAGGGTTGTAAAGGAAGATGCCTTTATCAATGCCCTAAACACCGTAGGCATCGAAGACGCTGATATTTATGTAACTGCACCAGGAAAGGTGAGTGGTACTGCAGCCTTAACTGGAATTTTAAAGGCCTATGAAGAAAACACTGGCAAGGAACTTCCAGAGGATCTAAAAAAGGTTGCCAATGAAGAGCTTGTTGTTCAAACAAAATTATCTGAAGAGCTTGGCGATGAAAAGACTAACGACATAATTTATGAAATTAAGGACGCCATGGCAAAAAATATGCCAAAGGACGAAAAAGAAGTTAGACTTGTTATTGAAAATGTTGTCAACAACTACAATATAAACCTCACAAAGAGCCAAGAGGATAAGCTTGTTGGACTCTTTAACAACATGAAGAATGCTGACGTTGACTGGAATAGGATGGCTGACACAGCAGTTAAGTACAAGGACAAGGCTTCAAAGTTTTTAAACTCTCCAGAAGGAGAAAAGGCTGTAGAAAATACGAAGAGCTTCTTGGAAAAGTTAATAGACTTTATAGTTGGCTTGTTTAAATAAGAATTATGAGTGGAGATTCACCCAAGGGTGGATCTTTTTTTTATGAAAAAAATCCACTGGAAGTGAGAGCCAGTGGATTTTACGATTCTGAAAATTTATTTATTTTAAAAATTGATTTATAAAAAAATGTTCAAATCTAATTCTTTAGAAAGTATTCTCAATAAATTTTTGCCAACTACACTATTTCCGGATTCATCAAGCTTAGGAGAATATACACAAATCCCACATTTTCCAGGAACGACTCCTAGTATTGCCCCGCTCACACCGCCTTTTGATGGTATTCCCACTTCTAACAAAAATCTTCCACTTTTTTCATACATACCACAAGAAGCCATTTGAGCAAGTACTATTTTAACGGAGTCCTTTGAGATTATTTCTATATCACTTTCTAAATCCTTACCGTTGTTTGCCAATAGTGCACCTATATGAGCTAAATCTGTAGAATTCATTCCTATAGAGCAATTTCTTATATATAAGTCTAGCACTTCTTCGGCATTTAGAGAAAAAATATTTTTACTTTTCAGGTAGTATGCTATTGAACGATTGACATCTGTTGTATTCATCTCAGATTTGTAGACTTCTTACATGAATACAACGTTATCGCTATTACTTAGTTTCTTTATCTTTGCTAAAATCCTATTGAACTTTTCGTCGGAGTTTTTACCTTTAATCAAAGAAGATGTAGTTATTGCACCAGCATTAATAAAAGGATTTGCGGCTATATTATAAATTGGAATTAACGAGTTGAACTTATACTTAGTAGGCTCGGTGCCGACTTTTTTAAAAACTTCATCAATGCTGTTATTATTTAGTGCCATTATGAGTGAAATAACTTTTGAAATTGATTGGATGGAAAAAATTTTATTGTAATCGCCAAAATTATATTCTTGACCATTAACATAAACTATACTTAACGCAAAATCTCTAGGATTTACATTTGCAAGTTCAGGAATATAAGAGGCAACATCTCCCTCATTTGAGTAAATTAAACTTTTTTCAATAGATTTTTCGATTATTTTAATTGTCTTTTCTTTATCAGTAAATATTACTACCTCTCTTAAAATTATGTTTAAAAATAACGGCTCAAAATTTATTGAGAGCCGTTAAACCTGTTCATACATTTAATAATTTTTATCTAAAGTTATTAGCCAATCCGTTTAAATAATAAAGAGCTGCCCAGTTTGCAACGTGAGCTGCGGTTTGTAGTGAAAGTGTATCAGGATAAATTTCTACGAAATCAAATCCTTTTGCTCCTGCTACACCTGCTGCGTGAACCATCATATTAAGTTGATAACTTGTCAATCCGCCCATATCTTGAGGTCCTTGTGGCATTGATGCGGCGTCTAGAGCATCTGAACATATAGTAACATAAACAAACTCAGTGTCTTTAAAAGCTACATTTATTGCTTTTTCAATAGATTTTTTCCAACCATTTTCGTGAACCTCATTAGCTAATATAACTGTAGCTCCGTGTATTTTTGCATTTTGGAACTCTTCTCTGTGATTTCTAGGTCCTCTAATTCCAATATGAACAATTTTAGTAGGGT
Source organism: uncultured Peptoniphilus sp. (assembly GCA_902465645.1). Lineage (GTDB taxonomy): Bacteria > Bacillota > Clostridia > Tissierellales > Peptoniphilaceae > Peptoniphilus_A. Next base: position 20,454 of record CABQNX010000002.1, on the reverse strand, counting down.
CCATATTTTCATCTTCGTATAGTCTATAGAAAGGTGAACATCTAGCATATAAGTCATCACCATAAGCTTCATAATTATCTAAATGAGCGTCAAAGTGTAGTACACCAACTTTTTTTGGATATCTTTTTGCTATCTCGCTGATTATTGGATAAGCAATACCGTGATCGCCACCAAAAGTAATTGGCATAATTTGTCTATCTAATAATTTAGAAACTTTTTCCCTGATAGCATCGAATGTAAAATTATAGTCTCCATTATGGACTGGAGTATCTCCAAAGTCTGCAACTTTTAAATGGTCAAAGCAGTCTTGATCGTAGTCTGGAAGATAACCTGTATATCTTATAGAAGCACTTCTTATAGCCTTAGGGCCTTCTGTAGTAGGAGAGTAGCCACCTATAGTACAGCCACCTTCCCAAGGAACACCGATAACTGCTGCATCTAATCCATCTAAATCATCATCATTTTCAATTACTGACAAATTTAGCCATGAAGGTACACCGCTATAGATTGTGTTTGGTAAAAAATTTGGATCATAGATTGTAGGTTTACTTTCTCTCATATTTAACAACTCCTTTAGTAAATTAAATTATTATCATTTAATTCAATTATAAATTATAATCATGCACACGTCAACGATAATATAAAAATAAAAACTACATAGTAGTTTTTATTTTTGGGTATTTTTTATAAATTCTATAAAATCGCTTGCTATTTTATCAGAATTTTCTTTAATTGTTTTTGTGGGGGCGGTTGCACTTATAGTAGCGACTAATTTACCATGCTTAATAACTGGAACAGCTACAGAACTTATACCTATTGCAACTTCGTCTATCTCTGTAGAGTAACCTTGCTTTTTTATCTTTTTCAACTCATCTATCATTTTAGACTTTGTAGTAATAGTGTTTTCACTAACCTTTTCTTTAGGTATATTATTTAAATAATTTTCTAAAAATTTATTATCTGAATATTTTAAAATTAACTTGCCAGAAGAAGTAGCATTTAAAGGCAATTCTTTAGAATCTTTGATATACAAGAAATACCTAGATTCGTCAGGTTCCTCTGACAATATTTTTATTATATTATTTTCAGAGATCTTATGGAATCTAGCATTTACATTATATTTATTAGAAACTTCTTTTAGATAAGATTCAATGTTATCAATTAAGACATCATCATTTCTTTTTTTCAAAAGTTTTGATTTTGGCAAGAATATATATCCGAGTTTATAAACATTTTTATCTTGATCATGCTCTAGATATGAAAAGTGAACCAAAGTATTAACTATTCCTCTAGTTGTATTTATATTTAGATTTAACATTTTACTAATATCATTTAATTTTAATTCTTCGTTATCTTCATTAAAACATTCAATTATTTCGAAAGCTCTTTGTATAGATTGTATTAATTTCATTAACTTCACAGCTCCTTATAAAAATAATTATATCATATTGATAAACGATATTGTTTTTACTTATTTTATAATTATAAAAATTTCACAAGATAAACTAATAAACTAATAAAATATATGTTGACAGGATATATGAAAACGATTATAATTACATTATAGTTTTAATCACGTCTATATCGTGAAGAAAGGAGTTTATAATGGAAGCCCAAAAAAGAAAGTATACTTTAGGTGAAAAATTAAAAGCAATAGGACCAGGAGCTATGGTTACAGCATCATTTATAGGACCTGGAACAGTAACAACAGCTACCAGAGCAGGGGCTGAATTTGGATATGCATTATTATGGACAGTAATTTTTTCTATTATAGCGACAATAATATTGCAGGAAATGTCAGCAAGAATTGGTATAATAACAAAAGGTGGATTGGGTGAAGCAATATTAGAAGAGTTTAAAGATAGGCCTTTTATACAAAAATTTTCAGCTTATTTTGTTGGAGGATCTATAGCATTTGGTTGTGCGGCATATATATCAGGTGATTTAACAGGCACTTCATTAGGTATAGCTACATTAACTAATATACCAATTAGAATAATAGTACCTATTATTGGCATTATTGTATTGGCCTTAATTTTAAAAGGGAGCATCAAATTACTTGAAAAAATTCTTACTATTCTTGTTGCAGTAATGGCAGTTGTTTTTGTAACGACAATGTTTGTTTCAAAACCTAATTGGAGCGAAGTATTTTCGGGTGCATTACCTTCCATTCCAACAAAATCTATAATACTTATCATATCAATGATAGGAACAACAATAGTTCCTTATAACTTCTTTATACATACAGGTACAGCAGCAGAAAACTGGGATTCTCCAGATCAATTGATTTTATCGAAGTGGGACACTGTAGTATCAATAGGAATTGGTGGTTTAATAACAGCAGCAATAGTCGTTACATCAGGTACTCTGATGAGAGGACACGTAATCCAAAGTGCAGCAGACTTATCAATTCAATTAGAGCCCTTGTTGGGTTCTTGGGCCAAAGCATTTATGAGCATAGGATTGTTTTCAGCAGGGTTATCATCTGCTATAGCATCACCTTTAGGTGCTTCTTATACTTTAGCAGGACTTCTTGGATGGAAATATGACAATTCAGATAAAAGATTTAAGTATACGAATCTTATTATAGCAATTATTGGTATTGTTGTAGGATCTATTGGATTTAACCCAATGTCAATTTTATTAGTTGCTCAAGCTTTAAATGGACTTATCTTACCGATAGCAGCAATTTATGTAGTGATTATAGCATCAAGTGTTAAACAGCTAAAAGAGTATAGAAATAGTAAATTACTTATTCTATTAGGATCCATAGTATGTTTAATAACAATATTTTTAGGAGCATACTCTGTAATTTCTGCAGTAAAAGGTTTGATTTAATACAAAAATCCTTATGAAATTTTAATTTCATAAGGATTTTTGTACTTTTTAGCACAAATAAACCACAGACTAAGCTAGTGATTATGATTAGAAAAAAATTTGGAACAAAATAAGAACTGATGGATTTTAAATAAGCTGGTAAGCTTACAAGAATTTGTTTCCAAGTCCTATCTTGATTTTTATTAGACTAATAACTTATGATGATAATGTAGAATAGATTACATATTTTTACTAATAAAAGGAGATACAGGATGTTAAAAATTTTTACGAGAATTCAGGATGACAAGAGAGAGAAGTACGACACGAGTTTTTTAAATGAAGAAGTGGCAAGAGAAGTTCACGATTACCACATGGGCTTTCCTATGTATGAAGAAACTCCCCTTGTTGATTTAAAAAATCTTGCAGAAAAGGTTGGAGTTAAAAACATCTTAGTCAAGGACGAGTCCTATAGGTTTGGCTTAAATGCCTTTAAGGTTCTCGGTGGTAGCTTTGCCATTGGAAAGGTAATTGCTGAAAAGCTTGACATGGATGTAAGGGACCTAACTTTTGAAAAGCTAACATCACAAGAGGTGAAAGATAAATTAGGCGATGTAACTTTTATAACGGCGACTGATGGAAATCACGGTCGTGGAGTTGCCTGGGCTGCCAACCAGCTAAATCAAAAATCAATTGTTTACATGCCAAGGGGCTCTGCTGAAGAAAGAGTTAAAAACATTGAAAAAGAAGGCACAATTGTTAAAGTTTTGGACTTAAACTATGACGAATGTGTTAGAGAAGCCAACAAGCTTGCAGAAGAAAAGGGCTATATCATGGTTCAAGATACAGCTTGGGATGGTTATGAAGATATTCCAAAATGGATCATGCAAGGTTACATGACCCTTGCTTGGGAAATGTACGAAAGTTTGCAAGAGAAGAATATAAAACCAACTCATGTATTTTTACAAGCAGGCGTTGGGTCTTTTGCAGCAGCTACAACAGGGTTTTTTGCAAATATGTATGGGGAAGACAAGCCGATAATTACAATAGTTGAACCAGATACAGTTGCCTGCATCTATGAATCAGCAAAGGCAGATGAAAGAGTTTTAGTTGCTGGAGATCACAAGACAATTATGGCTGGACTTGCTTGCGGAGAACCAAACACTTTTGGCCTAAAGGTTCTTTTAGATAACTGTGAACATTTTATTAGTGCATCAGATGAATTTGCTGCCTTTGGTATGAGAGTCCTTGGAAATCCTTATAAGGATGACAAGAAAATTATTTCTGGAGAAAGTGGAGCCGCTCCCTTTGGTGCAATTATAAAAATTTTGACTGATGATAGATATGAAGATGAAAGAAAGCAATTAAATATAAATGAAGATTCAAACTTAATTTTTGTTTCAACAGAAGGTGACACAGATGCTAAAAATTATTTAGACATTGTGTGGGATGGGAAATATGAAAGCACAAGCAGAAGAGAATGAGCAGGGTAGATGGAGTTGACTTAAGGCAAAAAGTAATAATATATGAGAAATCTACCGTGCAATGAAAAGTTGTAGCTTCTTATAAAGCAGTAATGTAAGTTCTCATAATTGAGAGGTTTAATTTTATAAGATTCTGAAATAAAATTGAAAATAAGACAAAAAAAGATTCACCTTGATAAAGATGAATCTTTTAATAATTAAAATTCGTTGTAGTGAACCTTTGAAGAAACGTCAAATTCTTCGTGGTCCTTTGTGCCTGATTTTTTGTAGCCAATTGGGATTAGGCATTGGGCCCTGTAAGGTTTTTTCACTCCGAAGTTTTCTGCAAAGTATTCTTCATAAGAAATCTTGCCGGCAGTGTTTCCTTCTTTAACGTTGATCCAAGAAGATGAAAGGCCTTCCTCTTCAAGTAGAAGTTGTAGGTAGGCTGCTGTTAGCGATGCTTCTTCCACCCAAGTCTTACAAATTTCTGTGTTTGCAATAACTATTACTACTACTGGAGCTTCTTTTAGGTAAAGAGTTGCAAAGGAATCCATGTTGGAAAGTTCTTCGATTTTTTCCTTGTCGTCAACTACTATGAATTCTACTGGATGGGAGTTGCCGTTGCTTGGTCCCATGGAAGCGTACATTAAAAGTTCTTCTAACTTTTCTCTGTCAACTTCCTTGTCTTTATATTTTCTAACAGTTCTTCTTTTTAAAATTAATTCTTTTAACAAAATATCACCTCTCCTATCATTCTACCACAAAAAAACATATAGAGAAGCGTATGAAAATATATTCATAATATTCTTAAGAGCTTATAATAAAAGGTGGCATTATATTGAAAATAAGCCAAAGGAAAAAATATAAAAATTTCTGAAAATATTTTCATAAAAGCGTTGACAAATATTCTTATCTAAAGTACAATATACATGAAGTGAAAACTTCATCATCTTTTTTCTTCCCTTAGAGAACAGTTATTGGATACATAAGCTGTTCTCTTTTTATTTGTCTAAATTTAAATTTACTTAAGGCCTGTAGAGGGAAGTTTTTATTTAGTGAAATTTATGAGATTTCTCTATAGAAAATTTTTAGTATACATACTTCTTTTTCCTATATTTTTTCAAAATTTACTTTTCAAAAACTTCAGTTAATGGTTTGCAAGTCCACAAACTTTAATTTTATGTTTAATCCAACAAAAAAATATATTTTAAATAATTTTGTACCATAACAATTAAATATGAGCTTATAAAAGAAATCTAATTGGGATTATGATATACTCCATGAAGAATTAGAACTCACAATTAAATATGAACTTATAAAAGAAATCTAATCTATCTTTAATTGTAAGCTTATAAATTTTTCTATCCTATAAAAAAAATAGAAACTTATAAATTCAAAGGACTTCATAAAATTTTATTAGCTTATGAGTCTATAGGTAAGTTATAAGTTTTTAAGAAATCATGGATTTTTGCTATTTTTCAGGATTTTTATAAATCTAAATTAATATATCAACTTATGTGCTTATATGAAATCGAACGAATGTTGCAAGATTGTTACAGGGAAAAATTCTTTGTAACAGAAACTTAAAATAGAAAACCTGTTATATAGATGACTTTGATATATAATAAGGATGAAGGTGATAAAAATGAAGATTTTTAAGAAGACTTCATTGATTATTATCTCCTCAGCATTGATTTTGACAAGCACTGTATCTGCAAGAACTTTTAGAGACACAAGAGGCCACTGGGCAGAAGCTTCAATTGACTTTATTACTGACAAAAAGCTTATGTCTGGTTACCAAGATGGAACTTTTAAACCTAATGAAAACATGTCGAGAGCAGAGTTTTATGCAACTGTTAATTCTTTAGCAGGCTATGATAAGACTTACACTGTGACTTTTTCTGATGTAAGTACATCTGATTGGTTTTACAATGATGTAGCTAAGGGCATTAAGGCAGGTTACATTCAGCCAACTACTGGTAAGCTAAATCCAAATAGGGAAATTACACGAGAAGAAGTTGCAGAAATTCTTGGTTATGTGTATTCGCTATCACCGAGGGAAGGTTCAACAAATGAGTTTGGCGATAGGGCAAGGATAAGCCCATCGGCAAGGGGCTATGTAGGCGCCCTTGTGGACGCAGGGATCTTGAGAGGTTACTCTGATGGTAACTTTTATCCCACAAGATCAATTAGGAGATCAGAAGCTGCTACGCTTTTTAGGTCAATGATTTCTAATTACAACTATCCACAAAAGAAAGCTCTAAATAATAGCAAAATTAAATTTGGGGGCAGAAATCTTTACGAATAAGACAGGAAACTGTCTTATTTTTTTGTGTAGATTTATTTATTGATTTATCAAGAAAAAGTATTGCAATATTTTAAATACAGGCTTATAATAGTATCAAATAGAAACTAGAGGTATCTATTTAAAACCAATCAAAAGGAGGATTAATATGAATGACGTTGAAAAAAAGAAAAGGAAGGACGAATATTTAAAAGCAAAGAGAGAATTTAAAAAAGGCGTAATAGTTACAGGAACATTTATTTTGTTTTCAACTATTGTAAGTTATTTTTTAGGTTACAAGCGAAGTGTAAGTGAAATGAAATTTATACTAGGTTTTCCAGACTGGGTTTTTTATGGTGTACTTATTCCTTGGATAGCGATAGTACTTTATACAATTTTTTTCGCTAAGAAGATGGAAGACTGATAGGAGGGGTAAAATTGAAAACATCATTAGTAGTTAACATAGTTTTCTTAATTTATGTTGTTATATTAATAGGAATAGGCGTTGTAGCTCATAAAAGGGTAAAAAAATCTGAGGATTTTTCTGCTGAATATTGGGTTGGAGGAAGATCTTTTGGTCCTTGGTTGGTAGCGTTTACGTGGGCTACGTCATGGACAAGTGGTGGATCATTTATTGGAACTCCAGCAATATATTATACATATGGATGGTCTGCATTATTGTGGCAAGCTGGTGCAGGAGTATTAGGTATTATAGGGATTTTAGCAATTGGCAGGCGTATTTCTACAATAGCTACTGAATCAAATTGTATGACATTACCTGATTTGTTTATGGATAGGTATGAAAATAAGATTATGGGTCTTTTTGCAGCTTTAATTATTATTATTTTCGGTATATCTTATATGATATCTCAATATGTTGCTGCAGCGAGAATTCTTGAAATTATGACAGGTATACCTTATGCAATAGGAATTATTTTATTTACTATAGTAGTAGGACTTTATACTTCTTTCGGAGGACTAAGAGGTGTAGCTTATACAAATGTGTTCCAAGGACTTATAATGGTTGGAGGATCAATTGCTATAGCTATTATTTTAGTCACAAAAGTTGGCGGATTAAGTGAGATAACTACAGGACTTGCTAGTTTAGACCAAAATCTTATTACAGGTAATGGACCAGATAATTGGCTACCTATTAACACAGCTTTTTCAATGTTCTTTGTTTTAGGTGTAGCTGTTATGGCTCAGCCACACGTTGTTACTAGACTATTTTCAGTAAAAGACGTAGATACTGTAAAAAAGTCAGGAGTATTAGTTGCTGTAGTTACTTTCATCTGGTTTATGAGCTTATTTGTTAGTTCTATAGCAGGAAGAGTTTTAATACCAAATATTGATGTACCTGATCAAATATTTCCTGTATTAGTTATGAAATATGCTCCTACAGTTTTAGCGGGGATAATGTTATCAGCTCCATTTGCAGCTGTAATGAGTACAGTTGCGTCTTTGTTACTATCAACAAGCTCTGCAATAATTAGGGATATAGTTGAAAGGAACTCTAAAGAAGCTCTTAATGAAAAGAAATTAAAGAAATTTAGTTACATTACAACAGCTGTTATTTCTCTACTTGTAATGGGATTAGCAATTAATCCTCCAAACTTTCTACAAGCAATAGTAATTTTCGCTATCTCAGGATTTGCTGCATCCTTTACTATTCCTATTGCAGTAGGTATGTTTTGGAAAGGAGCAACACCAGCTGGTGGATTAGCATCTATGATGGGTGGATTTTTAACAATGTTATTCCTATATGCGTTTAAAATTAACAATCCATTAGGATTTAATCCTTTAGTATGGGGACTATTAGTTTCGTTGATTGCAATAATAGTAGTAAGTAAATTTACTGAAAAAAGCTCAGATGAAGTATTAGAAAGATATTTTGGTGAATAATATGGATGTAAAAGAAATTTTTATAGACGAGTTCGTAGATACAATTGGAGGAAAAGTTAACGAAAAACATTCTGTAAAGAGTGATGATATACTAAGTGTTGAGCTTCCACCGGGATGTTGGGGACCTATGATTACACCGAGTATAAAAAGTGGTCATGAAGTTTCTGTGCCATTATATGTGGAGGGAGCAGAAAAAGGAGATTCATTATTAATAGAAGTTTTAGATATACAAGTGATTTCTGAATACTCTATTTCTGGAATTTCTGAAGGTGTTGAAGGTCGTTATGATTTTGATCCAACTACTAAAGCTATTTGTCCAGAATGTAATACTAAAAACCCATTAACAGAAGTTAAAGGAATTGGTAAGGATGGAATAGTTTGTAAGAAATGTGGAGCCAAAATTATACCTCAGTTTATTAAAAATGGTTATACAATGAAGTTTGATGATTCTAAGAAATATGGTTTAACTTTAGAAGATTCTGAAGAGGTAGCAAAAAATGCATTAAAAGGCAATAACTGTCTGCCAAAAAATAGTCATCAAAACTCATCACTAATATTAAATGTAAGTGATGTAGCGGGTGTGATTTCAAGAGTAAACCCTTTTATTGGAAATATAGGTTGTGTACCAGAAGTAGAAATACCATCTTCAAGAAACTGTGGAGATTCTCTTAAATCTTTGTTAAAGGATAAAAAACTTTCAGATTTAGAAAAAGATAATTTAACAGATGCTCACATGGATGTTAACACTGTAACAGTTGGGTCTAAGGTGTTATGCCCTGTAAAAGTCGAAGGAGCTGGGCTATACCTTGGAGATGTCCATGCTATGCAAGGCGACGGAGAGTTGGCTGGACACACAACAGATATAACTGCAAGAGTAACTTTAAAGGTAAAAATTATCAAAGATTTGAAGACAGAAGGACCTATAATTATTCCTACTGATGAAAATCTTATTCATAATTTTAGGAACTTTTCACCTGAAGAGATAGATTATATAAATAAAAAATTTAATTCGTCAATTTCGGATGATGAATTTATAATGGCGCAGTTCATTGGGTCTGGTTCAAATATTGAAGAGGGAATAGATAATGCTGTTAATCGAATTTCTTCTTTTACTGGATTTAGTAAAGATGAAGTAATTAATAGATGTACTATGTCAGGAGGTGTAGGTATAGGTAGGGTATCCGGACTAGTATACTTAACTATGCTAACACCAAGAAAATTTTTTAATCATTAACTTGTAATAGATACCATCACATTATTTAATGTGGTGGTTTTATATTGAATAAATTTCTCTTTAATGGATATAATAGAAATAGACTTTTGAGGAGGAATCATGAAAAGATTAAATTCTGCTGAAAATGTAATAAAAATACTTTTTACACTTAGAGATGAAAACGAACCTTTAGGATTAACTGAAATAACTAATAAGACAAAAATAAGCAAAAGTACTGTTTACAATATTCTTAATACTTTGATTTATTATAATTTAATTAAGAAAGATGAAATGTCAAAAAAATATTCTCTAGGTGTATCATTACTAAGTTTAAGTGCCTCGGTAATCGGATCCTTAGATATTAGAAATATAGCTAAACCATATATGCAGTCTTTAGCAAAGGAAACAAAATCAACTGTAACGCTTGGAATTAGAAATGGTAATCAGTTCACCTTTATTGAGAGGATAGACGGCGTTAGAAATGTTAGGTTTTTTTGTGATATAGGAAAAGATGTAAAACTTTTTAAAGGCGCAGCTTCAAAAGCTTACTTTGCAAATTTGAATGAGATCGATCAAATGGAAGTTTATAAAGAAGATGAGTTAGAAAAATATAAAGAAGAAATTGAAGAAATAAGAAACAGAGGTTACTCAATAAGTAATGAAGAAGTTGATAAAGGAGTAATTGCTTATGGAGCACCAATATTTAATCATGATAATGAAGTTGCTGGAGCTATAGCAATAGCAAATATTGTTGGTGTTTTAAGTGAAGATAAACTAAGAGATAATATAGAACAATTATTAAAAACAGCTAAACAAATTTCAAATGAATTGGGCAGTTTTAATGACAATTAATAGTAATAAAAATAAGAGACCGAGGTCTCTTATTTTTGTTTTATAGATTGAAAATATTTACAAGTTTCTAAAATAGTCTAATAATATTTCTGAAGTTTCCTTGTCGTAATTTTTTATAACTTTGAGGTCCTTATACATATCAAAGCCGCCGGCTCCTGTGGCCCTATAGTTATTCATGACTAGTGAAAACTTGTCGGAATCTTTTACTTCTTTACCCTTAAAGAAAATTTTACCAATTCTTTCTCCAACTTTTTTTGTAAGGTCCTTTTCAAAGTCTATGCCATAGAAGTAGTCAAAGTTGTAATGCTCTTCCTTTGGCTCTAAAAACTTCTTTGAAATCTTATAGGACCCATCATACTCGATGTAGGAAAAGTTTTGTTCTAGGGCGTCTCTAAGCCTTTTGCCGTCGATTTCAAGGACCACTGTTGTGTTAGGAAACCTGTAAGTGTTTAAGACGTCTCTCGTGGTCAAGTTCTTCTTTAGACCTGAGATAATATTGGCAAAGGAAGTGATAGAAATATCTGCTCCTGTGTAGTCCAATTGGATCTTGTTTATTAGGTCTGCAAGGTCTGATCCATGAAGGGCCATTTTTATCCTGTCTTTTGGCATATAGTTACGGTCAAGACTTGCTATTGGCTCGTCTAGATAGTCTTGAACTTCTTCTTCAACATCACTATATTTTTCTATAAGGAAGTTTGATCCAAGCCTTGGCTCAATAAAGGAAGCCTTCATTTCTTTTGTTGCAAGATCAACTTCTACAAGGGCACACTTAGATCCATTGGCTGGCGTCTCAACGGCAAGTGTATCACCAATATAACCAGCTATCTCCATGTGTTGGTGGCCTGCTAAGATTATATTGAAGTCCAATTCTTTTGCAATTTTTCCTCCAATATTTTCTGTGGTCTCTGAAAGCTTTTTGCCACTTGCTAGGTCGATTTCATAACCTCCATGGTAGATTAAAATATTAATATCTGTCTTTTCCCTTTTTAGTCCTTCAAGGGCCCTCTTCGCTCCTTCAAAGGCATCTGTGACTTCAAAGTTCACAAGATTTTCTTTTCTCTCCCAGAGGTTTACCCAATCGGTAACTACTCCAGCAATTCCAATCTTGTAATCGTCAATCTCTTTTATGGCATAAGGTTCAAATTTAATCTTACCAGTCTTGTCTCTTACATTGGCACAAACTAGTTTTCCCTTCATGTTTTCCACGTAAGTCCTTAGGTAGTCGTAGCCGTAGTTGAAGTCGTGGTTACCCAGTGTGTAGTAGTCCACATTTTGCATGATGTCTGCCACTACATTAGAGTCTAGGTGTTCTTTAACATAATAGGCGAATGAAGATCCCTGAAGGATGTCTCCTCCGTCAGTTAAGATTGTGTGGTCGTCTTTTTTTATATTATTTAAAAGTGACAGGTAGCCTGTATTTTTTTTCTCCCTATCGAGATAGTCTGTTGGGAAAAAATATCCGTGCAAGTCTGATGTGTGAATTATTTTTAAAATCATTTTTCACCTACTAGTCTTGCTCTTATTTTTGTTGAGAAGTACTCAATAAATAAGACAAGAAGGATTAGTCCCAAGAGGATTGCTCCAACTTCGCTCCACTTGTAGGAAGTGATGGCGAACATAAGTGGTGAACCAATACCACCTGCTCCAACAAGCCCAAGGATTGATGCGTCTCTTAAATTTATGTCGAAACGATAAATTGTTGTTGAGGCAAAGTTTGCAAAAAGCTGAGGAATTATACCAAAGCGAATCTTTTGGAAGGTTGTTGCCCCAATGGAAGAGAAGGACTCAAGTATTGCCTTGTTTAGGTTCATGATGTTATCTGAAAATAATTTTGTAAGCATACCAATAGATGTAAAGGACATAGTCATAAGGCCTGCAAAGGGTCCAGGTCCTGTTACCCTAATAAACATTAGACCATAAACAATAGCTGGGATTGTCCTTATTAGGATAATAAACATCCTAACTAGGTAAGCCACAGGCGCTGGAACAATATTTGATGATGCCAAGAAACTAAGTGGCATGGCAATTATTGCTCCCACAAGGGTACCCAAGAAGGCTATACAAATAGTTTCAAGTAAAAGGTAAGGAACTCCCTTCGTCGTTAGGTTAAAGAGCATGTCCTTGTTGGGATTAAAGATTCCCTTGATAATATTTTTGGCTACTCCCATTCCATCTTTTGTTGCAGATTCAAAATTAATTACAGAAGATGACCAAACTATCATAAATAAAAGTACAGCTACAATCATTATGATATAGCCATGATTTTTTGGTTCTGATTTTAGTTTTTCTATTACTTTTTCTGACATATTAATTCAACTTTCTTCTAAAGTGAGCACTGATATTTTCGATGACAAATACTGTTATAAGTAGCATCAAGAGTATCATGCCCACACGGTTGTAGTCTCTCCAGTTAATGTTTTCGTTAATAAGAAGTCCCAGTCCACCGGCACCAACATAACCAAGGATGGCAGCGTATCTCACGTTACCTTCAAAGTTATAAAGGGCAGTTGATAAATAAAAGGGAAGGATCTCTGGCACAATGGATTTGAAAAAGGCCATAGTCCTAGTGAAGCCCATGGAAATCATGGCTTCAAAGGCTCCCATGTTAACTGTTTCAATTTGCTCATAAGTTAGCTTTCCAACATAGGAGAAGGAAAATAAAAATATGGCAACTGTACCAGCAAAGGCACCAAGTCCAAAAATATAAGTTGCAATAAGTGCAGACACAAGTGTTGGAATGGTACGAAGTATTGAGAAAAGCAATTTTACAATCCAGTTTATGACCTTGTTATTTACCATGTTGTTTGATGCCAAGAAGGCAAAGGGCATAGCCAAAACTGCTCCCAAGAAGGATCCCAAGAAGGACATCTTTATTGTGTCAAAAAGTGGTCCTACAATTGAAGGGAAATAGGAAAAGTTTGGCTTAAACATTGGAGATAAAATGGCAAAGAGCTTGTGAATATTTTTCGCAAGGGTTGCCATTGAAAAGTTCGTAACTCTTACAGAAAGCATGGTAAAAAGAAGCAAGAGAATAAGGATAGGTATGGTCAAAGTTGGCTTCTCATAGACTTCCTTACCAGACTTTAGGGTGTGTTTTTTTGGTTTAAAGATTTTGTAGTAGAGGCTCATACTTCCTCCATTTTTATTTCTTCAAAGGAATCTCCATAAATAGATTTTAAAACGCTATCGTCCACATCCTTAGCTGGTCCATAATAGATAACTTCTCCGTCACGAACTCCAAGAACACTTGTGGCATATTCAAGGGCAAGCTCAACGTGGTGGATATTTAAGAGGATGGTAATCCCAAGATTTTCGTTAATCTTTTTAAAATAATCCATAACCTGCCTTGCAGTGACAGGGTCAAGACTTGCAACAGGTTCGTCAGCAAGGATAATGCTTGGGTTTTGGACAAGGGTCCTAGCAAGAGCAACCCTTTGTTGTTGTCCACCAGATAGGTTGTCAGCTCTTTCAAAGGCCTTGTCAAGTATGTCAACTTGCTCAAGAGCTTCAAGGGCCTTTATCTTACATTCCTTTGGATAAATTCCAAATAGGGACTGGATGGGATTTAAATCAGGAACAAAGGAAGACATTACATTCTTGATAACAGAAATTCTTTCAACAAGGTTAAAGGATTGGAAAATCATCCCAATATTTCTCCTAAACTTGCGAAGTTCTTTTCCCTTTAGAGATTTAACATCAACTCCATCAACAGTAAGAGTCCCTGCATTAATGTCGTGCATCTTATTTATAGTCCTAATTAGGGTAGATTTACCGGCACCAGACCTTCCTATTATGGCAACAAACTCGCCATCCTCAATAGTAAGGTTTATATCTTTTAGGGCCTTAAATCCACCAGGATAAACTTTATCTACATTCTTAAATTCAATCATAATTCTCCTCATAAAAAAGAGCTTCTAATGAAGCCCTTTCTTAATTTTTAAGTTCTCTTAATAATTTTTGTGCTTCTCTTTCGCCATCATAGTTCTTGTCATCAGCGGCCTTGTAGCCTTCGTGGCTGTAGATAGCAATGATGTCTTTTCCTTCTTCACTTTCACCAATTTCTATGAAAGATTCTTGAAGGGCTTTTTTGAAGTCATCTGTCATAATTTCTGAGTTCTTAGAAACTGAAATTGTATCGTTGTAAATTTTATCAGTTACACCAATTACATTAGTTTCATCCCAGATAGACTTAGTCTTGCCAAATTCATTTTGCCATTTTTCAGCATTGTCTACTCTAACATCAGCGAAACCTACCATAATATCAACTTGGCCAGAAGCAAGTCTTGCCATAGAAGATGGGTAAGAGTCAGCTTGAACAACTGAAGGAAGATCAGTTAGACCCTTGTCATAGTTCTTTTGTAGCCATAGGTAAGGGTAGATGTAACCAGCAGATGAAGATGATCCCATTACAGACCATTTAGCACTTGCAAGGTCTTCCCAAGTTAACTTTTCTCCATTATTTACTTTTGCAGCAAGTTCTTGACCCTTTTCAGAAGGACCAGCAATTAAAAGTGATCTATAATAGTCAACTTGTTCTTCAGCCTTTTCTGTAGGCTTCTTGTCATTCCATTCCTTTGGATCTTCAGAATCAACAGAAAGACCCTTTCTTGTTGCAGTAAGAAGAACTTCAGCACCATCATCGTAGATAGCATAAGTTCCACCAGGGATAAATCCAATATCAACTGAGCCAGCACTTAGGGCTTCACCAGTTGATTCATAATTTGTACCAACTGTGATGTCAATGTTTTTAACATCGTAACCTTTTTCAGCAAGCTTAGCCTTTAGAACTTCCTTAAGTGGTTCAGTCTTAGTTACAATTTCGTCTGGTTCCCTAGAAGGAACGAATTGGATTTTTAAATCCTCGATTACATTGCCATCTGCATCAGCTGTTGCATCTTTCTTGTTACCGCCACAAGCAGTAAGAGTCATTAGTATTGCAAGTAGCAATACCAACCATGTTTTTTTCATATAATACCTCCAAAAAATTCGTGGGTAATCCCACAGCAAAATCTTGTCAAATGTATTATACCAAATAAACAAAAAATATAAATTAAAGACTATAAAAAAATTAAAAATTATGACCAATTATTCTTAACTTATTAAATTGAGACGACATATTTAATTTGATATAATTTTCCTAAAGGAGTGACACAATGAGCATTATAGTTAAAATAGATGAATCGAGATTCCCAAACCTATCAAGGGGAAGCTTTGAAGATAGAGAATACCACTTTAAGGGCGGCATAGTTGGCCAAAGAGTAGAAATAAAAGCAAGAGGAAAAAAATCAAAGAAGGCAAAACTTCTTAACATAATAGAAAGATCTGACATAGAAATAGAAAGCCAGTGCCCTCACTTTGAAAAGTGTGGCGGTTGTACTTACCAAACCCTAACTTATGAAGAAGAACTTAAATACAAAAAAGAATTAATAGAAAACTTATTTAAAGAAAATGGAATAGAAAGAGAAATGGAAATTATTCCATCACCAGTCCACAAGTATTATAGAAACAAAATGGAATATACCTTTGGCGACGAGTACAAGGGTGGGCCACTTTCACTTGGCCTTCACGTCAAGAATAGATTTCACGAAATAATAAACACAACAGACTGCAAGATAGTTGACGAGGACTTCAATACAATAAGGGCAGAAGTGAGAAACTACTTTGAAGACCTTGGCGAAGTCCAATACAACAGGAAGAGACACGAGGGCTTCCTCCGTCACCTCCTAATAAGAAAGGCAACAAAGACTGGAGAAATAATGGTGCTTCTAGCAACATCAAGCCAAAGCAAGCTCGATGAAGAATCCTTTATAAAATTCTTACAAGATCTAGAACTTGATGGGGAAATAGTATCCATCTATCATGTGATAAATGATGCCCTATCAGATGCCATAGTTTCAGAAGAAATGAAATTAATCTACGGCAAAGACCACATCGAAGAAGAAGTCCTTGGACTTAGATTTAAAATAAGCCCCTTCTCCTTCTTCCAAACAAACACAAAATCAGCAGAAGTCCTCTACAAGATGGCTAGAGAAAAAATTGATGCCAAGGACAAGTTGGTCTTTGACTTGTATTCAGGAACAGGAACAATCACCCAAGTCTTGGCAGAGTCAGCCAAAAAAGTTATAGGCGTAGAAATAGTAGAAGAAGCAGTAGAAGCAGCAAGAGAAAATGCAAAATTAAATGGCATAGATAACGTGGAATTTATAGCATCAGACGTCCTAAAAGTTTTAGACGACCTAGACAAGAACCCTGACCTAATAGTCCTTGACCCGCCAAGAGAAGGAATAAACCCAAGAGCCATAGAAAAGATAATAGACTTTGACCCAGAAAAATTTTTGTATATATCTTGCAATCCAGTGACAATGGTTCGTGATTTACAAGTTTTTGGCGAAAGAGGCTATAAAATAGAAGAACTAGAAATAGTAGACCAGTTCCCAAAAACATCTCATGTCGAGACGGTAGTATTGATGTCAAGGAATTAAAATAATAGGCTATAAAACTGTTGAAATCAATGGCTTTTAGGATTTTAAAAGAAATCTTAAAAGCCATTTTTCTTTTTGGAAAATACCTTGTGGGAACACATCAATAGTAAAAATCGTAGGGGTGTGTAGACAGAATAGATATTTATAGGTAGAGTGAACAGAATAGACATATAAAATATATTAAAAAAAGAGCTAGCCAAAAATAAATAGGCTAGTTCTTTTAGTTAGAAAGGAATCTGATCATCACTTGGAAAATCAAATCCTGAATTAGAATCATCAGTAAAATCTTTATTGTATTCACTGTGGTCGCATAAGATTCCATCTATAAAAAATCTTGTTTTAGCCCCACAAGTTTCGCAGTATCTGGCATTACTTGGGTTATGATGTATTTCACCAATATCATCAAAACCATTAAAATTCTGAGTATGAATTCCTTCACAATCATTATATAAGTTCGTCCCACATATTTTGCAAAATAATGCATCATCACTAAATTCTTCGTTTCCACATTTAGGACAAATTTTTACTTTCATTGTTGACTCATCAAATTCTACACCATCTTCATAAAGCATATCTCTTTCACCTCTTTCCTTGTTATTTTCTTGTATATGTTCTTTCATTGTAGTAGGGCTTCCACATGTTGAGCAGTAATAATCTGTTAATTTAACATCATGATCCTTATTATCTGAACAAGTGTTAGATATGGGAATTCCACAAATTGGACAGAATTTTGCATTACGATTAGAGTTTCTATAACCACAAATAAGACACGTATCATATTTAGTAGGATCTATACCATCAGTTAAAGGTTGGTATTTAAAACCAAAGGCTAAAGACTTAGAACCACAATTAACACAATAGTCTGCGTCTTTTTCATATTCCATTCCGCAATCAGGACAGTATATACTGAGAGGATTAAATGTGTTTTTAAAGAAAGAAAGCATAGAATTAGAAAAATCTCTTAAGTCTCTTGAAATATACTGTAATCTAACCTCAGCAGCTGGGACGGTTATGCTAAATAAATCAGATAGTGTGCTAGGATTTTTCTTTTTTTCAAACACAACAACTTGTTCAGCAAGAGGTGCAGGTGATAATAGATTCCTAGCAAAATTATTTGCTTCTTTTTCAAGTTCTTCATATTTATGTTTACCGACACCTTTTCTGGATAGAACATCAACGCCATGCATTTGGTGATGACCAATAAAAATATGTCCTAGTTCATGAGCTATGGTAAATCTAATCCAGTTATCACTTTTATCTACGTCATTATAATAAATAATATACTTATTTGTATCGGGTCTATAACTACAAGCGCCTAAATCACTATCGAAAAAATCAATCACATCTTGTAAAGAACAGTTAGCATTATTCATATATTCAGAGTAAGTTTTTACACTGATTTCATTGCTAAAGCAATCAATAATTTTATTTAAATCAATAGGAATTTCAGAGATTTCGGCATCTTCCAATAATTCATATGATTTCTCTAGGGAAATCTTATAATCTGGAGCATACCTCACTATTACATATCTCCATTTGCATCGCCAAATTCTTCTTCAAAATGCTTTTTTAATACCTTTAACATCTCTTCTTTTTTTCCTTGATCCATGTTTCTTGCTGCTCTTTGAATAATACGAATTTCTGGTTCATCATCTATTTGCTTATTTAAGGCAAGCAGATAGTTATAGTCGATTTGTAGAACTTCAGATATAGCCTTAAGAGTGTTATTATCTGGAGTTATTTTATCGTCGTTTTCAATTCTTGAAACTGTAGAATTACTAATTTTTACTTTTTTTGCCAATTCACGCTGAGAGATTCCTAGTTCTTCACGTCTATTGGATATAACCTTTCCCAAAGTATCTTTCATAAAACTTCCTCCTTGTAATAAAATTATACCACAAGTGTTGCACGAAATCAACACATGTGGTATAATTTATGTTGAATAGATGGAACGAGATAACTTCTATATTTTTTTAAGTTGCACGTTCCATTAAATCAACACCAAGGAAGAAATTATTTTATCACAAGCTAAAATATAAAAGAAAGGAAGATGCCTATTAAAGAGATTCAAGAAGTAAAAGATGCAAATAATAAACTTATTTGTAAAATTGAAGCAGAAACTGGGATATTACAAAATATCTATAAAAAACAAGAAATTAAAGTTAGACTTGAAGTCGGACAAAGTATTCAACTAGCTAGAGGTGGATGTATCACCTTAGTTAAAAGAATAGATAAAACAGAGTACGACATAAAGAGTTACAAAAAATCAGCATAAATTTTTAAGAGCTGCAAGACGGCCTAATTTATCTTAACGGATGAATTAGGCTTTTTTTATTACAAATTATATCAAGCCTGATTAGCTATAAGGGCGTGAGATACACATATAAACTAATTTCAATCAATTTTGAAAGAAGTATATGGAGTACCTCTAGTTTCTTATAGCCTTTTTTAGGTGAAAGACAACTATGCTCCATAAACTGTAGGTAAAATTTGTATTTCTCGCTCCTTGCTATCAGGCAAGAAAGCGAGGAATATTTTGAAAATTAGAAAGACTAGATCTGACGAAAGAACCATGTATGTTTATAGGTTTGCAGATGAAACAAAAGTGGAACTAAAACCAGGAAAAGATGGGATAACAGAAGTGGACATCAAAAAACTACATGCTTTAGATGATAGTGAAGTTTACTATAACAACAAGAATCTAAGACCAGAGAGAACTAAAGAAGAGAAAGCTGAAATAGATGCGTGGAAACAAGAATTTATAAGCGACTTTATAAAGAGTCATGGATATGAACCTAATGAGGACATGTTGAAAGGAGAAGCAGAGGAAAGATTCCCAAGAAATTATAACCTATCTCTTGATTTCGATAACGATGGGGATATTGATCCAGATAAAAGATTAATAGCAACTATTAAATCCAAAGACATGAATGAAGAATTTGAATGGTCGGAGCATATGGAAGATGTACTTTCTTTATTAACGGATAAACAGCGATTAGTAATCAAGTTGATGTATGTAGATGGATACAAGCAGTCAGAAATTGCAGATTTAATGAACATATCTTCAGCTGCGGTTAAGAAACATTTGGATAAGGCAAAAGAAACAATCAAAAATAATTTTTAAATATTTTAGGACGAGGTTAAAAACTCGTCCTTTTTCTTTGCCTGTGATTTGTAAGGGAGATGACCCTTTCAGAAAGGAGGCAAACATGAGGCACAAAATAATCATCAATGTAACAAATGAGAAAGGACAAAAGACAAATGTCCTTAAAGGTGCAGTCGGAAAAATTCCAAACAGATTAATAAAATTTTTGTTTGGAGACTACAGACAAATTTATCTATTAGACCCTGGGATGACAGTTGATTCAGTGGATGTTAGAGAAATCGAGAAAGGAGAAAAAAGTGTCAAGAATAAAGCTACTAATGGAAATCAAAGAAGAT
>CABQNX010000001.1 GCA_902465645.1 uncultured Peptoniphilus sp. | reverse complement strand
TTTTTAAAAGATAATGAAATGGAAGTTTATTTTTCTACTTTTGGAAAAGATATCTTGTCTTTAATTATGGGATAGGAAAAAGGGAGATGAAAAATTGAAAAAATAATTTTTTCCGGTATAATTATTATTGTAGAAAATTTACAAATAATTACCCGAGGAGGTAAAATATGAAAATCTTTGAATCAATAAAAAATAGATGGGAAAAATTTTTGGAAAATCTAGCAAAAGAAAATAAAAAATCTTTTGGAAATGAAAGATTAGATTGTTGTTCATTGAACAAAGAAGAATATAAATAAAGAAAAAATGACCATGGCGGAGACTGTGTAAAATTTTGTGTATATAAACCTCCTGATTAGAGTAAGTGAAAACTAATCAGGAGGAATTTTTATGCCAAGAAAAAGACCAGAGACAAAAAGAAGCAAAATAGCAAAAATGTTGATTGAAGAATATCAGCCTAAAAGTTCACAAGATATTCAAGAAGCACTAAAAGATCTTTTAGGAGATACAATGGAATAACTTTTAAAAGCAGAATTAGATGAGCATTTAGACTAGGAATATGGAGAAAAACCACTATCATTAAATACAAGAAATGGTACTAGTAAAAAAACAGTTAGATCATCATATGGAAATATAGATTTAAACATACCAAGAGATAGAGAAGGAACATTTGAACCACAATCATTAAAGAAATATACCCTATAGGGCACAAGCTGAAAAAGACATATCAAACATAGAAAATCAAATAATATCAATGTATGGCAAAGGAATACCCTCGCCTAATAATATCATCAACTCATTTCATTCGTTGGATATTATTGGCTGGGGCAGGCCCTGACAACAAGAGACATATCATCTCACATCAAAGATATTTATGGTTTCGGCATATCAGAAACAATGGTAAGTAAAATAATCAACAAAATACTACCAACCATAGAAGAGTGGCAAAATAGACCACTAGAAAAAATCTATCCAATGGTCTTTTTAGACGCTATACACTACCACGTAAGAGAAAACAATATAGTAGTCAAAAAAGCAGTCTACATTGCCCTAGCTACAATCTAGAAGGATTTAAAGAAATACTAGGACTATGAGTTGGAGAAAACGAATTAAGCAAATACTGGCTTTTAGTATTAAATGGTCTAAAAGAAAGAAGACTAGAAGATGTATTAATATTCTCAACAGACAATCTACCAGGATTTAGTGAGGCTATAGAAGCAGTATATCCAAGAGCAGAAATACAAAAATGTATAATCCATCAAATAAGAAACTCCACAAAGTATGTATCCTACAAAGACATAAAAGAATTAATGAAAGACCTAAAAGCAGTATACAAGGCACCAACAGAAGACTTAGCCTTAACAAATTTAGGAGTCTTTGAAGAAAAATGGGGTAAAAAATATCCAATGTGTGTAAGCTCTTGGAAAAACAACTGGACAGAATTATCGACATATTTTAAATATCCAGAAGGAATAAGAAAACTGATATATACAACAAATGCTATGGAAAACTTCAATAGGCAACTAAGAAAAGTGACCAAAAATAAAACCATATTTCCAAATGACTATGCTCTACAAAAAAGCTTGTATATAGCAATGGTAGATGCCTCAAGTAAGAGGACATATAGAATACGAGGCTGGGATCAAATCTTATCCCAATTATCAATATTTTTTGAAGGGAGATTTTAATTAAGATGAAAATTTAGTATGAAATCGGCTGCAAATTTTCATGAAAATTTGACAGTTTATTAAAGTTGTGTACAATTAAAAAAAAGCTCCATTCCTATAGGAATGGACAAATATTGATACATAAAAAATGTATCAGCCCTTACCCTTATATCAGGATTTAGGTTGATACACAAAATTATTTACAGACCCGCAAGAAAGGCTATGAGCATTAAACTCATAGCCTTTCTTCTTGCCACCTAAGGACTCTCTAAATCAGTTTTCTAAAATCCCTAATTCAATGAGCCTTTAGGGCAGTTTTTTTGCCAAAAATCCCTTTTGCTATTATAAAAATCACTAAAGTAGTTTATAATAGAAAGAGCAATTACTAAGAAATGTCAAATATTTAAATAATAAATATCAAACTTTTCATAATTTTTTCTTGTAATTGCAAGAAGAAAGTGCAATAATTATTTATCTCAAAATGTTTCTTAGATATCAAACATTTTAAACATTTTTTAGATATTAAATTAAAAATACTTATTCATAGAGTTTAGTGACTTTTATTTTGAAAGGAGAAAGTGACTATGCTAATTCATATGGGATTAGACGTTGGTTCAACTACTGTAAAACTTGTAATACTAGATGAAAAATTAAATATTTTATATAAGACTTATAGGAGACATTTTTCTGATGTTAGAAAAACTGTCAAGGATGTAATAAATGAAGTGTATCCACAATTTAAATACGACACAGTAACTGTAAATGTAACTGGATCAGGGGGGCTTTCTGTTCATGAATTCTTGGGGATTGATTTTGTCCAAGAAGTTGTTGCAGGCAGGGAAGCTATATCTTGTTTTATTCCAAAGACTGATGTTGCTATTGAACTTGGTGGAGAAGATTCAAAAATTACTTATTTAAGAGGATCTGTAGAACAAAGGATGAATTCCATTTGTGCTGGAGGTACAGGGGCCTTTATTGATCAAATGGCATCTCTTCTTCAAACTGATGCTTCAGGTCTAAATGAAATGGCAAAGGATTATAAAAAATTATATCCAATTGCATCAAGATGTGGTGTTTTTGCAAAGACTGACGTCCAAGCTTTAATTAACCAAGGGGCAAGCAAGGCAGACATTGCAATTTCAGTTTTTCAATCTGTTGTAAACCAAACAATTTCTAACCTAGCTTGTGGTAGACCAATTAGGGGAAATGTTGCCTTCTTAGGTGGCCCCCTTCACTTCCTTCCAATGTTAAAGGAAAGATTTGTAGAAACTTTGGACCTAAGTGAAGATGAAATCATTGCACCAGAAAACTCACAAATTTTTGTTGCCTTAGGTGCAGCCCTTGCAAGTTTTGACTCAAAGGCCATATCCTTTGTGGAACTTTATAACAAGGTAAACACAAGTGGAGATATTGTGATAAAAGAAAGTGACGTCATGCCAGCCCTTTTCACAAGTGATGAAGAAGTTAAGGAATTTAGGGAAAGACATAAGACAAAATCACTTAAAAGTATTGACTTAAAATCCTATGAAGGGCCAATCTACCTTGGAATAGATTCTGGTTCCACAACATCAAAAGTTGTGGCAATCTCTGATAAGAATGAAATCCTATATTCTTTTTATGGGTCTAACAAGGGGAACCCTCTTGACATTGCCATAGAAAACCTAAAGGAAATCTACAAGAAAAAAAATGACAAGGCCTACTTTGCTGGCTGCGGAACAACAGGTTACGGGGAAGAATTTTTAAAAGCCGCCCTAAACTTAGATTTTGGGGAAGTTGAAACTATTGCACACTTCACTGCAGCAAAATATTTTGATCCAGATGTTGACTTTATCCTAGACATTGGCGGACAAGATATGAAGTCCATGAAGATTAGGGATGGAGTAATTGAGTCCATCTTACTAAATGAAGCTTGCTCAGCAGGTTGTGGTTCCTTCTTAGAAACTTTTGCTCACTCAGTAAATATGACAGCAGAAGAATTTGCCAATGAAGCGACAAGGTCTAGAGAACCAGTTGACCTAGGATCACGTTGCACAGTTTTTATGAACTCCAACGTTAAACAAGCACAAAAGGAAGGAGCATCTGTCCCAGATATTTCTGCAGGACTTGCTTACTCTGTAATAAGAAATGCCATTCAAAAGGTAATCAAGGTGAGAGACCCTAAGGACTTAGGTCAACACATAGTTGTCCAAGGTGGAACCTTCTTATCTGATGCAGTTTTAAGAGCCTTTGAAAACTTAACTGGGGTTGAAGTTACAAGACCAGAGATTGCTGGACTTATGGGTGCTCTTGGTATGGCTTTAATCTCAAAGGAAAAATCAAGAGGCAAATCAAATATAATTTCTAAAGAAGACTTAGAAACTTTTGAATATAAATCTATTTCAACAAATTGTAGACAGTGTACTAACCAATGTGCCCTTTCTGTAAATGTATTTCCTAATGGAAAGAGATACATCACAGGAAATAGGTGTGAAAAAGGTGCAGGTCACGTTAGGAACAAGGAAGACCAGCTTCCAAATATGTTTGCTTATAAGTATGAAAGAGTCTTTGACTACAAAGCTCTTCCAGAAAAAGAAGCACCAAGAGGAATTGTTGGTATTCCTAGAGTTTTAAATATTTATGAAAATTATCCTTTTTGGCACAGCTTCTTTACAGAGCTGGGATATTCAGTTGTCTTATCATCAAAGTCATCAAGGGAAATTTATGAAAAGGGAATCGAAACTATAACAAGTGAAACTGCTTGTTATCCTGCAAAAATTTCTCACGGTCATATAGAAGACTTAATCGAAAAGGGCATAGATTTTATATTTTATCCAGCAGTCTTCTATGAAGAAAAACAATTTAAAAATGCTGACAATACATTAAACTGTCCTGTAGTTGCAGGTTATTCTGAAGTTATAAAAAATAATGTGGATGACATAATAGATGGAAAAGTTAAATTTATGAATCCCTTTATTTCCTTTGACAACAGGAAGAAACTAGAAAAGAGATTGGCCGAAGTCTTTGACTTTATTCCAAAAAATGAAGTCAAAAAAGCAGTTCGTGCAGGCTACGAAGAACAAGATAGGTATAGGCTTGATGTCTTAAATGAAGGAAACAGGATCCTTGAAGAAGTTAATAAGAAAAATCAAAGAGCCATTGTCCTATCAGGTAGACCTTATCATATTGACCCAGAAATAAATCACGGCATACCTGAACTTATAACAAGCCTTGGTCTTGCTGTTATCTCTGAAGATGGGATTGCCAATAATGTAGAAATTGATTCAAGACTTAGGGTACTTGACCAATGGAATTACCATTCAAGACTTTACAGGGCAGCTAAATTTGTTGGAGAGCATGAAAACTTAGAACTTGTACAACTTAACTCCTTTGGATGTGGAATTGATGCAGTGACTACTGACCAAGTCCAACATATCTTGGAGTCCTACAACAAAATTTATACGGCCCTAAAGATTGATGAAGTTTCTAATCTTGGTGCAGTAAAAATTAGGATTAGGTCCCTAATAGAAGCAGCTGAGAAGAGAGAGTTTGAAAAAATTGATGCAGAACTTGAAGGACTAATTGATGATGATCCAGTAATTTTTACAAAAGAAATGAAAAAGGATTATACAATCTTGATGCCACAAATGGCGCCCCTTCACTTCAGTATCTTTGAACCAATCCTAAGGCAAGAGGGAATTAACATTGAAGTCCTTCACGATACAGGCCACAAGGTTGTCAATGAAGGTTTAAAATATGTAAACAACGACGCTTGTTATCCATCAATATTTGTCGTAGGACAATTTATTGACGCTGTTAAATCAGGCGACTATGACACAGACAAGTTGGCCCTTTTAATGAGTCAAACTGGTGGAGCTTGTAGGGCATCAAACTACGTTGGCTTTATTAGGAAGGCCTTAAAGGATGCTGGCTATGGTCACGTTCCAGTTATTGGACTTTCTTTCCAAGGAATAGAAGAACACCCAGGTTTTGAGTTTGACAAGAGACAAATGGTGAGAATTGGAAGAAAGTTAATCCAAGGCATGCTATACGCAGACTTAATAATGAGACTTACTCAAGCTACAAGACCTTATGAAGTAATAGAAGGTTCAACAAATATTCTCCGTGACAGGTGGATAGATATTACAACGTCAGAAAACTTGGTTTACAACAAGAGAAACTTTATGAAGAATGTAAATCAAATGGTAAAGGAATTTGACAGACTTGAGATCACAAAAGAAAAGAAACCAAAGGTTGGAATTGTTGGAGAAATTTTAGTTAAATATCATCCAGCTGCCAACAATCATCTTGCAGAATTACTTGAAAGGGAGGGAGCAGAAGTTGTAATCCCAGACCTAACTGACTTTATGATGTATTCCTTCAAGAATGCGAGGGCTAAGGCCGACAAACTTTCAAAATCACAATTTACTGCCTTTGTATGTGAAATGGGAATTTCTTACATTGAGTCTTATAGAAAATTTGTGAGAGAAGCTCTAGAAGGTACTAGGTTCATTGTTCCTGAAAAAATTGAAGAGATTATCAAGTACGCAGAAAAATACGTTGACCTTGGAAACCAATATGGAGAAGGTTGGCTCTTAACTGGCGAGATGGTTGAGTTAATTGAATCAGGTGTTGAAAATATTATTTGTGTTCAACCTTTTGGTTGCCTTCCAAACCACATCACAGGTAAGGGAGTAATAAAGGCAATAAGGTCTTCTTATGAAAAGTCAAATATAATTCCAATTGACTACGACGCATCAGCTTCTGAAGTAAATCAATTTAACAGGATCAAGCTTATGCTTTCTCAAGCCAAGAAAAATATGGAACAAGGCGAAGACAAATACAACAGAGGATACCTAAAGAAAAAGGCAAGTATTAAAAATTAAATAAATTGATATAAACAAAACCCCTCAAATCAATGAGGGGTTTTTTGATGGGTAAATTTAATTTTAAATCAAAAAATAAAATTTAAACAAAAGAAATTAAAGTTTATTAAAAATATTTTTTAAAGTTTTGTCTTGTAACAAGTTATCTGTTGAATCTTGTTTTTCTTTTTGATCCTTGTAAACTTCAATGTCCTTTTGAGCCTTGTAGTCCTCTCCTTTAAGTGCTGCCTTAAAAGAATCTGTAGCTTCTTGCATCTTAACTTGGAAGTCAGTTAATTCTCTTATAAAAGATTTTGCAGCTTCTTCATCCTTAGCCATAATAGAATTTTTTAGGCCTGGAAGAATTTCTAGGGCCTTCTCACTTGCTTCTAAAGTGTATTGGTGAGAAGATTTAAATTTTTCTGGAACATCAAGGGCTTTTATCTTATCAACAGTAGATCTGATTTCTCCATCTGCTTTTTCGTAGGCATCAGCAAGTTCAGCGTCACTTAGCTTAGCAGCATTGTCAAAGAAGGATAATTTTAAATCTTTAATTGATTTGTTTAAATTTCCTTGTAAAGATGTAATTTCTTTTACATACTTATCCTCATCTGATGACAAATCGATAATTGAAGATTCTTGTCCCTTGTTGTCATTGATAATAACCTTAAAGTTCTTGTTGTCCCACTTAACTTCTGCCTTTAGGTTTTCAGCAACAAATCTTAGGGGAACAAAAGTACGTTCCTTTTTAATTGAAGCAGGAGCATCAAGTTTTAATTCTTTTCCATTAACTTTTGCCTTTGTTGAATCAATTTTAAGGGAAATTTCTGTGTCCTTGCCACTGATTCCAACTTCTCTCTTGTCATTATCCCAAGTAACCTTGTAGCCAAGAGTTTCTGAAATAAATCTTATGGGAACCATAGTCCTTTCATTTTGAATGTAGGGATTAACGTCTGATTTTATAATTTTTCCATTGTACTCAATAAGAGGACTTCTGCCTGCAAAAACATTTGAAGTCACAAAAATCATAAGTACAAGAGAAAATAAAATAGATCTAAATTTTTTCATTCTCATCTTCCTCCTTATTTACTCTTTAATGATGAAGTGTAAGAGTTTGGATCAAAATGTTTTTCAATATAAATTAAGTTTGAGTCCTTGTCTCCTTGTAGCTCAATAAAAGCTCCATCTCTTGTAGTAGGAGAAATTTCTCCATTTTCATCGTCCCTATAGAAAATTAAATATTCCTTGTTAGGGCTCAAGTTCTTTGGAAGGTCTACTTCAATTTGAGATAGGTCTCCACTATAATCCTTTAAGAAGGAAACAGACATACCTTCAGCAGTAGATGTTGAAATTCTAATTCTTGAAATATAATCAGAGTTTTTGATTAGTTCGTTAACAGCTTCCTTGTCAAAGTTTGAAGTTGCAACTTGCTCTTCATCAGTCTCCTTATCAGTGACTTCTGATTTAACTTTTGCTTCATTTGCTTCAGCAGGAGCTTGGTCTTTTTTGCCACAAGCAGAAAGACTTAGACTGAGAAGCAATGACATTGAAATAATAAAAATCTTTTTCATGTTATACCTCCAATTTTAGTTCATTATATCACAAGAGAAGGGCTTAATTATATAATTTTAAATTAAGAACAAGAATGTTATAATGAAAAGGGTGATAGAATGCCAAAGGATGTCCTATTTATATTAAATAAACTAAGAAAAAGTGGCTTTGAAGCCTATATAGTTGGTGGGTCTGTGAGAGACAAACTCATGGGCATAGAGCCACACGACTACGATATAACAACTTCTGCAAGACCAGAAGAAATTAAAAGAGTATTTAAAGACTATAAGACTGTCTTAGTTGGTGAAGACTTTGGAACAGTTGGCATTTTACTAAACAAGACCCTCTACGAAGTTACAACTTTTAGGATTGACGGCGACTATTTAAATAACAGGAAGCCAGAAAAAGTTATTTTTTCTAAAAATCTAACAGAAGATTTAAAAAGACGTGACTTTACTATTAATGCCATGGCTATGGATGGGGATGGAAAACTTTATGATCCCTTTGATGGCCAAGCTGATATAGATAATAAAATAATTAAGGCAGTTGGTAATCCTAATGAGAGGATAAGAGAAGATGCCCTTAGGATGATGAGGGCAATAAGATTTGCTGGAAGGTTTGGATTTTTTATCGAAGAAGAACTTTTTGATGCCCTATCATTAAATGCAAGGCTCTTAAAAAACATTGCTCCAGAGAGAATTTTTGATGAGTTTTCAAAGATGATTACAGGGGAAAATCCATCAAACTACTTGCTCTTAATGGAAGAGACAGGAATCCTCGATGTGATTTTCCCAGACCTCAAGAGAACAGTTGGCTTTGTTCAATTTTCTCCCTACCACGACAAGACTCTCTTTGATCACTTGCTTTGCGTAATGGATAATGTGAAGCCAGACTTGAGTCTTAGGCTTGCGGCACTTTTCCATGACATATCAAAGGTGGACACCTTGACAATAGGAGAAGATGGCAGGGGACACTTTTACGGACACGAAGTTCTTGGTGGAGATAAGGTAGAAGAAATTTTAAAAAGATACAGACTTCCCAATAAAACTATAGAAAAAGTTAAAATCTTAATCTTAGACCACATGAAGGTCCATGCTGAGATGACAGACAAGGCCCTAAGAAGGCAGATAAAGAGGGTTGGAAGGGATAATGTTCTTGACCTTTACGACTTATTAATTGCCGATTGCATGTGCACAAGAATAGATAGGGATGCATCTTTTATTATAAATAGGAAAAATAGGGTAAAAGAACTATTAGATGAAAAAGAAATGAAAACTGAAAAGTTTTTAGAAATAAATGGAAATGACATTAAGTCCTTGGGATTCTCTCAAGGGAAAATTATTGGAAAGATTCTAAAAGACCTAGAGGAAATGGTCTTAGATGATCCAGAGAAAAATACGAGGGCTTATTTATTAGAATATATAGATAAAAATTACAGGTGATAAAATGACAAGATTGTTTGGAACAGATGGAGTTCGTGGAATTGCAAACAAAAAGCTAACTCCAAAACTTTGTTACGATATAGGAAGGGCTGCCGCTTATGTGCTTGCCAAGGGTAAGAAGGGCAAGGTCCTAGTTGGAAGAGATACGAGACTTTCAGGAGACTTAGTTGAGTCTTCTCTTGTGGCAGGTTTTATGAGCATAGGTCTTGATGTAGACTTAGCAGGAGTAATTCCAACTCCAGGTGTTGCCTACCTTACAAGGACTGGCGACTACCTATGTGGAGTTTCGATCTCTGCATCTCACAATCCTTATGAACACAATGGAATCAAATTTTTCTCATCAGAAGGACTTAAGCTTGATGATGAGGTTGAAGATGAAATAGAAGAAAAGATTCTTTCAACTACAAAGATATATAAGGACGTAACAGGCCATGAAATTGGAAGGCTAAATAGGTCTTCTGAATTCACACAAAAATATGTGGACTACTTAAAGGGACTTGTTGATCTTGACTTTTCTGATTTTGAAGTTGCAGTTGACGCAGGCCACGGTGCCCAATCTTATATTGCTGAAGAAGTTTTAAAATCCTATGGTGCTAAGGTTAAAATTATTAACAATGAGCCAAATGGAATGAATATAAACGACTCCTGTGGTTCAACAAATCCAAGCCTAATTCAAAAACTTGTAAAAAAAGAAGGAGCAGACATTGGTATGTCCTTTGATGGCGATGCCGACAGGATTATTGCTGTTGATGAAGAAGGAAACATTGTTGATGGTGACCATATCCTTGCAATAGTAGCAACTTATTTAAAAGAAGATGGCAGACTCAAAAATAATGCTGCTGTTGGTACTATTATGTCCAACATGGGACTTAAGAAATATCTTGAAAAAATTGATGTGGACTTTGTTGAGACAAAGGTTGGGGACAGGTATATTCTTGAGAGGATGTTATCTGATGATTATATAATTGGAGCAGAACAATCTGGCCATGTAATCTTCCTTGACCACAATACAACAGGAGATGGACTTGCAACAGGCATCCACCTCCTAGAGATAATGAAAAAAACTGGCAAAAAATTATCTGAATTAAATAAATTGATGAAGGATTATCCTCAAGTTCTAAAGAATGCAAAAGTTCGTGAAGACTTGAAGAATAAGTACCAAGAGTTCCCGGAAATTATGGATGCAATAAAAGAAGTGGAAGAAAACTACCATGGATCTGGAAGGGTTGTAATAAGGCCATCTGGTACAGAAGCTCTTGTTCGTGTAATGATTGAAGGGGAAGACCAGGATAAACTTTCAAGTGATGCTGACAAACTAGTAAAGCTTATTGAAGATAAATTGAATTAGGAGCAAGGAATGTACAAGATTATATCAGACACAAGTTGTGATTTAAGAAAAGATGAGGTAAAAGATCTGGGGATGGAATTTGTTCCTTTCAAGATGTCTATAGATGGAAAAGATTTTACAGATGATGAGGATTTAAACATCAAAGATTTTTTAGAAGCTATGGAGAAAACGGAGCATCCAATTAATACAGCCTGTCCATCACCTTATGATTATCTAAAAATAATAGAAGAAAACAAGGACAAGGATATTTACATTTTGACAATATCTTCAAAACTTTCAGGATCATATAATTCTGCAAAGGTAGCTGAAGCTGAAGCCAGAGAAAAATTCGAAGGTATAAATATCCACGTAATAGATTCTAAGGCCGCATCAGCAGGTACAACTAGGATTGCCCTAAAGTTACTTGACCTTGTAAAGGAAAAGGACTTTGATGAGGTTATAAAAGAAATTGAAAAGGAAACAAAGCTTGAGACGACAATGTTTGTCCTAGAATCCATGAAGAACCTAATAAAAAATGGTAGAATAAAAAAGACAACTGGTCTTATTGCCAATGTTTTAAATATTAGACCAATTATGATTTCCAATGACGGTGAAATAGAACTTTTTGAAGTCAATCGTGGAATGAAAAAGTCTCTTGATAAAATGGTCAAGGCAATTGAGACAGAGTGCAAAAGAGAAAAGCCTGACTTAATTACAATTTCTTATGTGGAAGATAAGGACAGGGCAGAGAAGTTAAAAGAAAGAATTGAGGACCTCTATGAAGGTGCAAAAGTTCACCTAAGACATACTAACGGCTTGTCATCAGGATATGCTGACATAGGAGGAATTGTAATAGCTTTTTGAGGTGAAAGATGAATAAGAGAGATAGGCAAAATAACTTTCAGGACAAGATAAATGATGCCTTTAGAGAAGAAAACTTTAAAGAAATTGGAGAAATAATTGGAGAGGGAATTGACACAGCAATTGGCGTTACAAAGAGATCTATTTCTAGCTTTGTCAATAAGAATAAGACTAAACTTCCCTATTCTATACAAAATGATGACAAAATAATAAATCAAAGTCCCAAGACCATGAAGAGGGTAAAGACTTGGGGACCTCTAGCTAAAATTTCTATAGTAGGTCACTTGATTGCTCTCTTTGCTATGCTAATTGATATGTTTAGTAGTGGTGCGGCTTTCTGGGCAGATATTCCTGCCATAATTTTTTGGATATTGCCAGCACTTCTAATATCTTTTTATGGAAACTTTAGAATAAAAAAGTTAAAGGACCAAATTATTAGATTTAGAAAGTACAATCGTGAAATTGGAAACAACACTGTAATTCCAACGGCAGACCTTGCAGCAATAACTGCCAAGCCTATTGATTTTACAATAAATGATCTTTTGAATATGATAGAAAAAGATTATTACAGGCAGGCGAGGATTGTCGAGGATGGTAAATTATTTATCTTAGATTCAAAAACTTATAAATTATACAAAGAAGAAGCCCTAAGAGATCCTCATGAAAAGATAGAAGAACTTGAAAATCAAGAAAATAATGAGAGGGCAGAAGAACTACTTTTAAGGGCCAAGTCCTATGTGACGGAGCTTACAAAGGTTGAAGAAAAGATTTCTTCTCCAATGGATGAAAAAATCAGAGAACTTTTGAAAATAATTGGAAAGATTTTTGAACTCTTAAAGGAAAATCCAAGTACAGCGTCAGATTTAAACAAGGCAATAAATTATTATTTGCCAACAACTCTTAAGCTTTCAAATTCTTATTTAGAAATGAAGGAGAAGCCAACAGAATCTGTGAGAGGGTCTCTTAAAGATATTGAAAATACCATGGACATTGTAATAGATGCTTTCATGAAGATTTTGGACAATATTTACCAGGAAAAAATAATGGACTTATCTTCAGACATGAGCGTTTTGAAGTCCATGTTAAAGCAAGAGGGACTTTTAGATAAGGATGAATTTAAAATTGGGAGGTAAAAGTGGATAGAGAAATAAAATTATCACTATCAGATGACTTTGATGAAATTCAAGAAGATGAAAAAAATATCTTGAGAGAAGTTGATGCAGATAGGGAAATTAAACTAAGCCCAGAAGAAGAAAAACAAGTAAATGATTTTGCAAAAGAAATCGACATAACAAATTCAAATATAGTCCTTCAATATGGGGTTGGAGCTCAAAGAAAAATTTCAAACTTTTCTGAGAAGACACTAGAGTCTGTTAAGACAAAGGATCTTGGAGAAGTTGGAGACTTATTATCTGGAGTAGTAAATGAACTAAAGACCTTTGACCTTGATGAGGAAGACAACAAGTTCCTTGGATTTTTTAAAAAGCAAGCCAACAAGATGACATCAATAAAAACTAAGTACGACTCTGCAGAAAAAAATGTCAATAATATTATAAAGACTCTTGAAGACCACCAAGTTACACTTATGAAGGACATCGCCATGCTGGACCAAATGTATGACTTAAACGAGTCTTATTATAAGGAACTTAGTATGTATATCTTGGCCGGAAAGAAAAAACTTGAAGAGGCGAGAAATGTAGAACTGCCAAGACTTCAAGGAAGGGCACAGGAGACAAATCTTCCAGTTGATGCCCAGCGTGCCAACGACTATGTAAATATGATTTCTAGGTTTGAAAAGAAGCTTCACGATCTAGACCTAACTAGGATGGTTTCCATTCAAATGGCACCACAAATTAGGATGGTTCAATCTTCTAACACAGTTATGGTTGAGAAGATTCAATCTACAATTGTGAATACAATACCTCTTTGGAAGTCTCAAATGGTTATAGCTCTTGGAGCAAATCATTCAAAAGAAGCTGCCAAGGCGACTAAAGAAGTGACTGATTTAACCAACCAACTCTTGAAGAAAAATGCAGAAACTTTAAAGCAAACTACTGTTGAAACTGCAAAATTATCTGAGAGGGGAATAGTTGATATGGAAACAATAAGACACACTAATGATCAACTAATATCTGCCTTAAATGAAGTTCGTGAAATTCAAATTGAAGGTCATAAGAGACGTGAAGAAGCTTCACAAGAACTTAGAAGGATAGAAGAAAATTTAAAATCTTCTCTAATTGAAATTGCAAAGAAATAAAAACTTAAAACTTATTAAGATGATAAGGGCCGAGAGAAATCTCGGTTTTTTTATTGGAAAATTTATGAGAAGAAGAGATTGTTTTATGAAATTGAATTATAATTCAAAAATCTAAAAAAATTTGGTGAATTATTTCCTAAAAAACTTTTAAGAGTGAACAAATAATAAAAAAGCTCCTGTCAATGTCGAAAAGACAAAAGCAGGAGCTTTAAATTTTATAAATTGTTTTATAAATTTATCTATAGATTTATCTAAAAGAAATTTTTCCATCTTCAATGGAATCAATAATTGCAAGAGAGAGAAGGTCGTAACCCATGTCTCTAATTATCTTGCCACCATCTTGGAAGCCCTTTTCAATTGCTACAGAAACCCCAGACACACTTGCACCAGCTTGTTTAGCAACATCAATGAGACCCTTTAGGGCATTACCTTCAGCAAGGAAGTCATCAATAATAAGTAAATTGTCATCAGGAGATAAAAATCTCTTGGAGACTGTTATTGTATAATTTTTCTTTGTAGTGTAAGACTCAACCTTTGACTCATAAACATCGTCGCCAATGTTTAAAGTTTTTTGCTTTTTGCAAAATACAACCATGGCATCGTTAAAGTGTTTTGAAGCAACAGTTGCAAGGGCAATACCACTTGCTTCTATAGTAAGTATCTTGTTAATTTTTTTATCTTTGAAATAATTCGCCATCTCTTCAGCAAGCTTATCCAAAAATTTTATGTCAAGTTGGTGATTTAAAAATGAATCTACCTTAACAATATTTCCATCTAAAATTCTTCCGTCATTTATAATTCTATCTTCTAATAATTTCATTTTACACCTCTAGATTATTTTAAGGCAAAAGGATTAAGTTATCAAGTTGAGGACTGGGATTTATAAAAAAAGATTGCCAGCAAGATATAGATTTTTAAAGTAGATAAGGAATGCTTTATCTGTTAAAATTAATTTAACAAGATAAACGACGAAAGGAGAAATTTATGAAAAGAACTTTATTTTTACTTGGCTTGCTTCTTAGCTTAATAATTCCAACAAATATTTTTGCTGAGAAAGCTATGCCAAACAATTTCTCGAAGATGGATATTATTGCAGAGAATGGAGACGCATCCAATTATACTTTTTCAACCTACATAATAAAGGACTACAACTACTTTAAACTTCGTGACTTTGCATCCTATATGAATGGAACTATTAAAAACTTTGATGTCGATTACAATAAGGACAAGGACGCTATTGAAATTACAAGTAGAAATGCCTATGGAGACTTTGTTGGTCTTCCAAATAATAAAATAGGTGAAGCAAAGGAAGCTGTGACAACAAGACAAAAGATTTTTATTGATGGGAATGAAGTTCAAATTTCTGGCTATAATATTGATGGAAATAATTATTTTAAGCTAAGAGACTTGGCTAGTGCCTTAGATATAAAAATTTACTACGATTCCTTGAGAAAATCTGTAATCCTAAATCCAAACCTTCCAAGTGATGAAGAAATTTTGGACAGTTTAAACAAAGAAATAGACAAGTTAATTAGCATGGAAGAAGAAATATCAAGA
Organism: uncultured Peptoniphilus sp.; assembly: GCA_902465645.1. Lineage (GTDB taxonomy): Bacteria > Bacillota > Clostridia > Tissierellales > Peptoniphilaceae > Peptoniphilus_A. The sequence goes on along the minus strand of CABQNX010000001.1, from coordinate 106,096 downwards.
CCTAACCTTAATCAAGAACCATCAGAAGCTATTGGAGTTGAAGAAAATCTTATTTATCTTCCGCCAAGTAATCTTGATAGAAAGGTAAACCTAAAGACAGGTTATGCAGCAGAGATTAGAAATTCAAAAATTCAAAACTTTAAAAAGATTTCCTCTCAAGTAAATATTCCAAAGGGAACAGGGATTTTATACTTTGATATTGACAACTTAAAGGCAAAGACAATTTATATTGATGGCAATGACACAAACATCAGTCAGGCTTACTTAAACAAGTGGATGAAGAAAAATATCCTAGTTCCCCTTATTCGTGGAGAAAAAATTCCAGGTCAAGAAGATGCCTATAAGGTCGCTTATGTAACTTTTGTTGATACAGCACCAAAGCTAAATGGAGTAAGTGAACTTGTAAGTGTTAAGGCTAATGAAGTTAGAAACTACCTCTATGGACCTCAAACAAATCTCAAGGATTTTACAGCTGATAGGGGACAAATATATTCTCTTGCAAAGAAGGGAGAAAACATTGGATGGTCCTGGTGGTATTTCACTGGTCCAAATTCTTATAATGAAAAAATTGACCATATGATCAACTATGCCCTAAGTGTGCAAGGTTTTTCTTATCAACAATTTGACTGCTCAGGTCTAGTGGGAACAGCAGCAGAATTTGCAGGTTTTCCTATCGCACCAGCCTACTCATGGTTAATTGAAGGATCACCTATGGTTCAAGAGATTCCAATGAATCAGCTTAGGAGGGGAGACCTCCTCAATAAGGCAGGAGAACACATAATGATTTATATTGGAGATGGAAAGGTTGTTGAGTCTGTACCAAGGGCTGGAGTAAGAGTTGCCCCAGTGAGAAAGGCAGGCTACAAGGTCCTAAGAATTAAAGACGTGTAAATTATTAAGGAGCTTCGGCTCCTTTTTTGATGAAAATTTTTAAATTTTGAATAAATAATTCTTATATATTTTTGGAATAAAGCTCGGAAAACAATTGAGATAGAAAAAATAATAAAACTTGTAATAGCTTATAAACTAAAAAAAATTTATAAATAATTAAATATGTAAAGCTAAGTTTTATCAAATAAATTATTTTAGGATTAGAACTGACAACTTATAGTCGTATTTTGAAAATAAATAGAAAGTTATAAAATAAATAAAAAAAGTGCCAAGACCTGGCACAAAAATTAAGCTTTTTTAACAACAGAAGACTTAAGATAAATTCCACCAAAGTCTTTAGTCTTAGCGTCAATGTCATGACCCTTAACTTCTTCATCGAGAATCCTAATATTAGTAATCTTAGTTCCTCTCTTCATGGTGTCCTTACCAAACTTTAAGTCCTTAATAGTTACAAGGCTATCGCCAGTCTTAAGTTCATTCCCATTGGCATCAAGAACCTTGTCCTCTTCAAGAGAAAGGTCAGTCCACATATGTCCACATTCAGGACAGTTGTATGTAACATTGTCAAAATAGCCATACTCTGACCCACAATTTAGGCATTTATACATTTACCTCATCATTTCAAATATCTTTTCTTAAGTATAATTGAAAATAATTTATAATACAAATCAAAGAAAGTATTTGTGATATAATAATTTATTAGAAAAGAAGAAAATAAAATTTTCTAATGTTATTCTTGTTTTGTGGTGATAAAATGATTTTAGAATCCTTAATACTTGCACTTATAAGTATAGTTTTTATCAGGGAAAAGGACTTAAATAATTTAATAAACTTTAAATTTAAAAGATTTTATCTTGCCTTTATTGGAATATTTATAATGATTTTTATAAATTTTATTACTGGAAGAGATTTTGGAAGGCTTACAGATTTTTTTGTAAGGAACTTCACCTTGTTTCATATCGCATCTCTTCTTCTAATTAGCCTTTCATTTTTTTCCAATTATGAGAACAAGGGCCTATTAATTTGTGGACTTGGGACTTTTTTAAATGCCCTTCCAGTTATGGCTAATGGGAAGATGCCAGTCTCGCCATCAGCCCTTATGAAAATAGAAAATGAAAGAATTATAAAAATTATTTACATGGGAGCAAGTCTGAGTCATGGTGTATTTGACAAGGCAAAATTCTATTTCTTGTCAGACTTTATTTACTTAAAGAGATTTATTGGGCCTTCTAAGGTCATTAGCCTTGGAGATATTTTAATTGCCCTTGGCTTATATATTGCACTTATTATTATTGTTAGAAAGAGAGGTGCTTAGGATGGAAAAGTTTAGCAACCTATTAAATATTATTAACTTGAGAGATGTTGTGGACATTTTAATTGTAACTCTCTTAATTTATTATGTTTTAAAATTAATAAGAAACACGAGAGCAGAGCAAGTTTTTAAGGGGATACTTCTTATCCTCCTATTTATTAAAATTTCACAATTCTTCCAACTTTACACAGTTAACTGGATCTTCACCAGGTTTATAAATGATGGTATTGTTGCCATTATTGTCTTGTTCCAACCTGAAATTAGAAGAGGTTTACAATATTTAGGCCTTACTTCAAATTTAAAAAATAGTTTCAGTCAAAATAAGGACAATGTACCAGAAACTGTTGAGGAAATTACTTCTGCAGTGGCCTCTCTTGCTAGGCAAAAGATAGGGGCCCTTATAATTATTGAAAATGAAGTTGGTCTTACAGAAGTTATTGAAACTGGGACTGAAATTAACGGAAAGGTGAGTAGTGGTCTTCTTATAAATATTTTTATACCTAATACTCCTCTTCATGATGGAGCCGTTATCATTAAGGGTTCAAAAATTAAGGCAGCAGCTTGTTTCTTGCCCCTATCTGATAATCAAAAGATTTCTAAGGAATTGGGAACAAGACATAGGGCAGGTATTGGGATTTCTGAAAGAGCTGATTGTCTTTCTATAATGGTTTCGGAAGAAAATGGAACTATTTCAACTGCTGAAAATGGTGTTATCTCTAGATACCTAGACATAGAAACTCTAGAAGCAAAACTTTTGGAAATTTATAGCCCAGATTATAAGACAAAAACTTTTTTCTCAAAGCGTGGTGAAAAAAATGAAGAAAATAAATCTTAAAAATGATAGGACCTTGATGATAAAAATTATGTCCTTAATTTTTGCAATTATTCTATGGTCCTATGTTAAGGGTGAAGCAAACTTCATTACTTCTGCAAACTACAAAAATATAGAGGTTTCTTATGAAGGTTTGTCTGATTTAAAAGCCAATAATCTCACTATTATTTCTCCTAAGGAGTCAACAGTTGATGTTAAACTTCAGGGCTATAATTCTTACATGAGAAATGTGACAAGAGATGGCATTGTTGCCAAGGTTGATGTCAGTAAGCTAACTGAAGGTGAACATTCAGTTCCTATAAATGTTTCCTATATTGATCTTGGGATCTCTGTTACAAACACTACACCAAGGAGGATTCCTTTTAAAATTGACAAGGTTGTAGAAGAAAAAACTGAGGCCAACCTTGTATTCTTAAATAAGCTAGAAAAGGGACTTACACTTGGAGACTTAAATAAGAAGTTGGATGTTAAAGTTAAGGGTCCATCAACATATATGAATAAGATAAATAAGGTTGATGCCTATATTGACCTTACAGACATAACTCAATCTACGAGCCTAGAGGCAGAGATTCACGCCTACGACGATGGAGGCAAGATTATAAAGGAAGTTGAAGTTGATCCTTCAAGTGTCAAAGTTGACCTTCCAATATTAAAAAGCAAAACTGTTCCTATTAAATTAAAATTTAATGAAAATACTAGCAAAAATATTGTGACAAGTGACTTTTCAATTGAGCCATCTTCTGTTACAATTAGAGGAAATTCTGATGTAATTGATTCTATCGACTCTATAGAAACTAAAGCTATTAATTTTTATAACTATAAAAATGGAAATGATTTAGTAAATTTAAGTCTGCCAGATAATGTTACGTTAGTTGATGAAAGTATTGATTTCAGGTTGAAGTCAATTGCAAATGAAGATTAAGATGTATTAATAATCAGGAGGGAATATGGAATTTTTTGGAGAAGGACTAACATTTGACGATATTTTACTTGTACCAGCAAAATCAGAAATTTTGCCTAACGAAGTTGATTTATCTACAAACCTAACGGAAAAGATTAAATTAAACATTCCTCTTATGTCAGCAGGTATGGATACCGTAACTGAACACAGGATGTCTATTGCCATGGCAAGAGAAGGTGGTATTGGTATAATACACAAGAATATGTCAATTGAAGAACAAGCCTTAGAAGTTGACAAGGTTAAGAGATCTGAACACGGAGTTATAACTGACCCATTTTCATTAACTAAGGATCATTCTATTGCAGATGCTTCTGAACTTATGGATAGGTACAGAATTTCTGGTGTTCCAGTTGTTACTGAAAAGGGTGTCTTAGAAGGAATTATTACAAATAGGGACATAAGATTTGAAACTGATCTTTCTAAGAGAATTAGCGATGTAATGACTTCAGAAAAACTAATCACAGGAGATCCTGATATTAATTTAGACCAAGCCCTAAATATTTTAAAGAAATATAAAATTGAAAAGCTTCCTCTTGTTGACAAAGACAATGTCCTAAAGGGTCTTATCACTATTAAGGATATTGAAAAACACGAACAATATCCAAACTCTGCAAGAGATAAATCTGGAAGACTACTTGCTGGTGCTGCAGTTGGTGCAACTAATGATGTTATGGATAGGATCGAAGCTCTTGTTAAGGCAAAGGCTGACGTTGTTGTTATTGATACTGCTCACGGACAATCTAAGAACGTATTAAAGACTATAAAAAATATTAAGGATGCCTTCCCAGACCTACAACTTATAGCAGGTAACGTGGCTACTTATGAAGGAACAGAAGACCTAATTAAGGCTGGTGCCGACTGTGTTAAGATTGGTATTGGACCTGGTTCTATTTGTACAACAAGAGTTGTAACAGGTATAGGTGTTCCACAAATAACTGCCATTATGGAAGCTTATCGAGCTGCCAAAAAATATGGCGTTCCAATAATTGCCGATGGTGGTATTAAATTCTCTGGTGATGTTGCCAAGGCTCTTGCAGCTGGTGGTAATGTTGTTATGATGGGTTCACTATTCGCAGGAACTGACGAATCTCCAGGAGAAGAAATCTTTGTTGAAGGTAGAAGATTTAAGGCTTACAGGGGCATGGGTTCTCTTGGTGCCATGAGTGCCGGTTCTTCTGATAGATACTTCCAAACAGGTACAACTAAGTATGTTCCTGAAGGAGTTGAAGGTAGGGTTCCTTACAAGGGACTAGTTGGAGACATTGTATTCCAACTTGTTGGTGGAGTTAAGTCTGCCATGGGTTATATGGGTGCAAAGGACCTTGAAACTCTTAGGGCAACTGCTAAGTATGTTAAAATCACGCAAGCTTCACTTGCAGAATCTCACCCTCACAACATTACAATTACAAGAGAAGCTCCTAACTATTATTAAGACATTAATAAATCCACTTCAATTGAATTTGGAGTGGATTTTCTTTATAATTACAAGATAGAGGTGATATTTTGAAAACAAAAGTCTTGCTCGTTGAAGACGAAGAATCAATAAGAAAATTTGTTAAGATAAATCTTGAAAGAGAAGGCTACACAATTTTTGAAGCTGGCAGTGGAGAAGAAGGTATCGAAATTGCGAGAAGCGAGCTTCCAGATATTGTAGTCCTAGATATTATGCTACCTGGCATAGATGGTTTTGAAGTCTGCAAGACCTTGAGGGGAGAGTTCCCAAGCCTTGGTATCATTATGCTAACTGCAAAGGCAGAAGACTATGATAAGATTATGGGCCTTCAATATGGAACAGATGATTATTTGACTAAACCCTTTAACCCAACTGAGTTAACTCTTAGGATAAAATCAATTGAGAGAAGGCTTGAAATTGGTGAAGAAAATGAAAGCAACTTAATCACGGACCCACCTTTTAAAATAGATTCTTACTCAAGAAAGTTTTATAAGGATGACGTGGAACTAGAACTCACTCCTACAGAATATCAAATTATAAAAATATTTATGACAAATCCTGGCAAGGCCATGACAAGAAATGAAATTTTAAAACTAGTTTGGGGAGATGACTTCTTAGGCGACTCAAAAATTGTTGATGTAAATATAAGAAGGCTTAGGTCAAAAATCGAAACAAACCCAGCAAAGCCAGACTACATTGAAACAGTTTGGGGAACTGGTTACAGATGGAAGTAGGTTTATAATTGAAAAATAAAATTGGAAAAAGACTTGTCAGAAGTTTTTTAATAATAATTTTAATAACAATTTCAATTATAGATATATTCTTGCTTTTTGCCTTTAGCTCCTACTATTATAACAACATATCCAAGGAACTTATTCAGAGGATGGAGGTCTCTTTAGAAATCTACAGGAGAGATTACTCTGATAAGTCCATTGAAGATTTGATTTATGAGGACAGCGACATCTTCTTATCCAACACCAATGCAGAGGTTCAAATCCTTGATAGGGACAAGAACCTCTTGTCGGACTCCATTGGAAGGTTGGCTTCAAACCCAATAGAGACTATAGATGTTTTGGCGGCTGAGAAGGGTGAAATAAAGACTTGGAGGGGAGAAGATTCACAAACAGGCGAATCTATAATGTCCGTTGCAGGTCCTATAAAAAATAACGAAGGAGATATAATAGGCTATCTTAGATTTATTTCTTCTATTGAAGGAGTTAAGGCTGCAATATTAAAAACCATAATAAGTTTACTTGTCTTCACTCTTTTTGTGGCTCTAGTCACAACTATGGTTTCACTTCTTATCTCCAAGTCCATTGTAAGGCCAATTTTAGAACTTACAGAAGTTGCCAAGACTATGCTAAAGGGCAACTACGAGGAAAAGGCCAAGATCTTTGAAGATGATGAGATAGGAGAGCTTGCCAAGACTCTCAATGCCATGAGTGATGAAATCATAAACAAAGATAGGATAAAAAATGATTTCATATCTTCAATTTCTCACGAACTTAGGACTCCTCTTACATCTATAAAGGGATGGGCAGTAGTCCTAAAGGATGCCAAAGAAGATGAAAAAGAACTAATGGAAGATGGTTTAAATATAATAGAGAATGAGGCAGACAGGCTTGCCAAAATGGTTGAAGAACTCTTAGACTTTTCTAGATATATTTCAGGAAGGATCACCCTTGATAAAGATGTTTTTGATATAACACAAACTTGCCTGGACATATCAAAGCAGATGAGACCTCGTGCCAAGTCCAACAATATTGAACTTATTACAGAACTCCCAGAAGAGTCTATACTTATTAATGCTGATGAAAATAGGATAAAGCAGTTGCTTATTAATCTCTTGGACAATGCAATTAAATTTACATCAGACAAGGGATGGGTTAAGTTCCAAATGATAAGAGAAGCTGATCTTGTCCAAATTATGATTTCTGACAATGGAATGGGAATGACTAAGGAAGAACTTGCTCACGTAAAAGAAAAATTCTACAAAGGCAAACACTCCAAGAGCCACAGTGGAATTGGTTTATCCATTAGTGATGAGATAACAAAACTCCACCAAGGTAAACTAGAGATTTTCTCCGAAGAAAATATTGGAACAACAGTCAAGGTTAGCTTGCCCCTAGAAATAGAAAAAGAAGTAGGTGAAAAAAATGATTAAAAAAATAATTTTTTACCTCTCATTAATTTTCCTAGTTTTATTAACAGGTTGCTCCTTTTTGACAAGTCAGGGGACCGATGTTGAAAGGCCAAATATGGGTCAGTCACCCCTTTATGGTAAGTGGACAATAACGAAGTTTATATCCAATAAAAAGTCAAACCAAGACAATTTTAAATTTAAGGAATTAATTGGAGAAGACTTATACTTTAGCAACGATTCAGTCCTTCTTGCCAATGATTATATAAAGGATGCTTCCTATAAGACTAAATATGTGAAACTTTCTAATTACTTGTACCAAAAGTTTAATCTTGACTACAAGAATTTGGGACTTGAAGATTCTGAGGTCTATACAACTTATGTCTTCGATTCAAATTCTAACTCTTCCTTGTATTATGAAGTTATAAAGACAAGTGAGAACACTGCTCTCTTGTTTGACAATGGAATTACTCTTGAAATAAAACTTGTGGACGATAAGATAAAAAATGAAGATTTAAATTCTAATATTTTAGAAAGAAAGGATGAGGTCTTAGCCAAGAGCAACTTGTTTGACTTAACAGGTGAAAAGGGATTTTTAATTGGATTTAAAACTAAACTTGATTCCAATATTCCTTCATGGAATTATAAGACTCTTTACCTAAAATTTTCTGATTCAAAATTAGAAAATGTCTACGAGATGAATAATATTATCTTGCCAAGAGATGATAGGTTTTTTGAAGTCAGTGTTCAAAGAGAGTCAAAGTCAGAAGAGGTGACAGATAGGTTAATAGCGAGAGACTATAAAACATCTAGTGTTATCAATAAGGATTCAGAAATTCCTAAAAATGAGGCCGAAGAGTTGAGGGAAGATAACTCCTTAAAGACAATTAATTTTGTTACAAATAATTATATTAATGTTGAGAGTCTCGATAGGGATACAGGCAAAAGGACTCTTAGGATTTATAATCTAGATAAGCTTGAAGATAAAAAAGCCCTTAGATTTTATTTCTGAAGAAGCCTTAGAGGCTGAAGGAAAAAATATTCAAGTCCTAAAAGAAGATCCCTATAACATTGGAATCTATAGGGATAATGGATTTTGGAAACTTAAGGGAAGACTCAACACAGAAGATGGAAAATTTTCTGACTTTGATTTAAACCTAGTCCTTCCTTATGAAGTTAATAAATATAACAAAATAAATATTCCAATGACTCAGATAAAAAACTTTAAGTCAAGAATAAAGGACGGATTTGTTTCTCCAGACAATAATTTTTTAATAACATTGGAAAATAATTATCTGAGAATATATAATATAGAGGAAGGAAAAATTATCTCCAGTCCAATCTTTGAAAGGGAAATAGGAGATGAGGCTTCCACAATTATGACAGAGTGGGCAACAGGCCGCTATGCAAATATTTGGCAAGATGAACTTTCATCTAATAAATGAGGTGTGAAATGGATAAGATCATAGAATTAGTTGGGGAAAATTCCACTTACATGCTCCTAACTCTAGGTGCAATATTAATTGGAATTGTTCTTACCTTTATAGTAAACTTTGCTGCAAAGGATTTAAAATTTATAAAATATTTACCAGGACTTGCTCTGGTATTTGTTGGGATAATTTCTCTTTTTATAGTTATCAATAAACTTTTTGATCCAACAAGCCTAGATAATTTAATTATTTTTGTAGTGGGAGTTTCATCTGGATTAGTGTCACTTATATTTGCACTAATAATAGGCATTGCCTCTTCAGATAAAAATCGCTACAGGAAAAACACTAGGAATAGATAAAAAATTAAGCTCAAGAGAAGAGGCACGTAGGTGCTTCTTTTTTCTTGAGCTTTTTTAGGAAGAATATGAAAAATATATCTTAAATAAGTTTTTAATTTTTAAAAAGTAAATTATTTCGAATCCTCATTATAAAATTATTTTTGATTCTTAAAACATTTTCAAAAAATTTTTAAAATTAATAAGTAGAAATGTAGTCCTTCATGGACTCAAATTTTTTGTCCCCAATGCCAGGGACATTTTTTATGTCCTCAATGGAAGAAAAAGAATTGTTGGCCCTGTAGTCTAAAATCTTTTGGGCAGTTTTTTCTCCAACTCCAGGAATTTTTGTCAGTTCACTTAGGTCTGCTGAGTTAATATTTATTTTTGAAGCAGGTCCACTTGATGATGGACTAGATACAAGTGTGGTCATATTATCCCCTACTTCGCCAACTTTTGGAATATAAATTTTTTCTTCGTCATGAAGCCTTGCTGCCAAGTTAACCCTATCAAGGTCTGCATCTTCTCGAGCACCACCAGCTAGGTCAAGGGCATCAACCACACGATTACTTGAGTCAAGTCTTAGGATGCCAGGATTATTAACCGCTCCAGATATATGTACCATTATCTCTTCACTTTCTTCAGTAGCTTTTTCAATCTCAAGTTCTTTTGGATTCTCATCAAGAGATTTCTCCTTATTATCAATTATGCCAGCAGTATTTATTTTTAAAAATTCTTTGGCATCATCCTTGCTGTCATTATCATAATATTGGTAGCCAATTATTAAAAGTAAAAAGACAATTATAAGGTAGGGGAGTTTATCTTTATTTAAAAATTTAAAATCCATTTAAACCACTCACTTATTAGTAATATTATATTTATAACAATTTATTACCCTAAAAGGATAATTTTACACAGTTTTCAAATGCTAAAATTTATGTTATAATTTATCCATCGAAACGATTTCAAAAAAATTAATATATTTAGGAGGAAAACAATGAAAGTTTATACAACAGATAAGGTAAGAAATCTTGCTCTCGTGGGACATTCTGGCTCCGGAAAGACTAACCTAACAGAGGCTATGTTATTCCAAAGTGGAGCTACAAAAAAACTTGGAAATGTTTCTAGCAAGAACACAGTATCCGACTTCTCAAAAGAAGAAAGAGAAAGAGGAACATCAATTGCAACATCAATTATTCCTGTTGAATGGAGAAATTATAAAGTAAACATAATAGATACTCCTGGATTTCTTGATTTTGTTGGCGAAGCTCACAGTGCTTTAAGAGCCAGTGAAGCAGCAATTATGGTTATAGATGCAACTAAGGGTATCGAAGTTGGAACAGAAAGAACTTGGAAATACACAGAAAAAATTGGACTTCCAAGAATTATTTTTATAAATAAAATTGACGGAGAAAATGTAAACTTTAGAAAACTAATGGATGAACTTGAAGCTGCCTTTGGTAAAAAAGTTATTCCATTCTCTGTACCTATTGGCGAAGGTGAAGATTTTATTGGTGTAACTGATGTAATCTTCCAAAAGGGATACAAATATGTAAACTCTGCACCAGAAGAAACTGAACTTAACCACGACCAAGTTAAGGCAACTGAAAGAATGTATGAAGAAATTGCAGAAGTTGTTGCAGGTTCTGACGAAGTACTTATGGAAAAATACTTCTCTGGAGAAAAATTCACAAGAGAAGACCTTCTAAGAGGAGTTACAACAGCCCTACTTGAAGGTGACGCAGTTCCACTACTTGTTGGATCTGGTGAAAAGGGAATAGGTATAGATATTTTACTTAATACAATTGTTAACTACATGCCAGCACCAGACGATGACCGTGCCCACCTTGGATTTAGATTTAAAGAAGGGGAAGAAAGAAAGGTTTCAGCAAAAGATCCTTTTGCAGCAGTTGTATTTAAAACTGTATCAGACCCATTCCTTGGAAAGATTTCTATCTTTAAGGTAATTTCTGGTATTTTAACTAAAAACACTCCTTTATATAATGTAACTACTGAAGAAACAGAAAAACTTGGTGGTCTTTTTGTAATGAGAGGCAAGGAACAAATAGAAGTTGATGAAATATATGCAGGAGATATTGGTGCAACTACAAAACTTGCAGGCACTTTAACTGGTGATACTCTTTGTGATAAGGACCACATGGTTAAATACAAGAAGTTAAAGCATCCAACTCCAGTTTTATATTATGCAATAGAACCTAAGACTAAGGGAGACGAAGAAAAGCTTACTCAATCTCTTAAGAAGATTAGGGACGAGGACCCAACATTTACTATTGAAAGAAACACAGAAACTAAGCAAATGACTATTGGTGGTCAAGGCAAGGTTCAACTTGATGTTATACTTGAAAAATTAAAGAACACTTATGGTGTTGAAGTTGAAATTGTTCCATTTATAATCCCTTATAGAGAAACAATTAGACAGACTGCAAGTGTTCAAGGTAAGCACAAGAAACAATCTGGTGGAGCAGGCCAATATGGTGATGTTTGGATTAGATTTGAACCATCTGAAAATGACTTTGAATTTGATGAAGAAGTATTTGGTGGTGCAGTTCCTAAGAACTACTTCCCAGCAGTTGAAAAGGGAATTATTGAATCTAAGGAAAAGGGAGTTCTTGCAGGGTATCCTGTTACAAACTTCAAGGCTGTTTTATATGATGGATCCTACCACGATGTAGACTCAAATGAAATGTCCTTTAAACTTGCTGCAAATCTTGCTTTCAAGAAGGGTATGCAAGAAGCAAGCCCAGTTCTCCTTGAACCTATTATGAAGGTTGAAGTTACAATTCCAGAATCTTATCTTGGAGATGTAATGGGAGACATGAATAAGAGACGTGGAAGAATTCTTGGTATGGACCAACAAAATGACGGCACTCAAGTTCTTATTGCTGAAGCACCTCAAGCTGAACTTTTCACTTACCTAATTGATCTTAGATCACTTACTCAAGGTAGAGGAACTTTCAACATGGAATTTGTAAGATACGAAGAAGTTCCACAAAATATTGCAGAAAAAATTATTGAAGAAAGAAAAACTGATAAATAAAATATAAGAGAATTTAAAATATCTGTTGGAGAAAAAGCTCCAGCAGATATTTTTTTGTACTTAAATTAAGGATGGGGGAAGTTACGTTTTTAAATTTTTAAATATTTATAAAGTTTAAATAAATTATGACATTGTGTTTAATTATTAAGTTAGAAAAATTTATGACTCAATGATTTTTTATTAACGTGGAAAAATTTATAACTTAGTTTTTTATTAAGTTAGGATATTTTATGACTTTAAGTTTATTTGCAAAGTTATAGATCATTATCACTTCACATATATTTGTTACATTACTTTAATTTGTAACTTATCTCTACTAAAGGATATGAGTTTTTATGAATTTATAAAAAATTCTATTTAATAACTTATTATTTTTAGTCTTAAAAGGGTAAGTTCATTGAAAGACTAAATACTTTACAAAAGTCCTAGTTTATATTAAACTAGAGATAGTAAAAGATAGTCAGATTTATTCTGACTTAAAAGACAAAGATAGTCAAAGGAAATGATTTTATGGCAAAATTATCCAATTCCATTGAAGAATTTTTAAATGAATTAATATTTGAATCAGGTGGAGTTGTTGAAATACAAAGATCAAAAATTTCAGACCAATTTAATTGCGCTCCCTCACAAATAAATTATGTTTTGACAACTAGGTTCACACCCTTTAAGGGTTACTATGTTGAGTCGAGACGTGGTGGCGGTGGCTACATTAGAATTGTTAAGGTTAAATTAGAAGATGATGAAGATATACTAGAAAGATTTTTAGATTTTATAGGCGACTCTATTACAAAAAATAATTCGGATGATCTTATAGAAGAGCTTGTGAGATTAAATAAGTTGACTGAGAGGGAGATGGAACTCATGAAGGTGAGCCTGTCCGACAGGTCCTTAAGTCAATGTGAAAATAGAAATGAACTGAGGGCAGATTTGTTAAAGAATATGCTTCTCGTTATTTTCAGTTAGGAGGGAAGAAGATGTTGTGCGACAACTGTAAAGAAAGGGAATCAATAATTTCTTACACAAGAATAAACAATGATGAAGTTGAAGAAGTTCATCTTTGTCAAGTTTGTGCTGAAGAGAAATTTAAAAAAGAATTTCAGGGCTATCAAAATATAATTCCTCAACTTGAAAATGCCCTAAAAAATATTTTCAAATTTACCGCCAACTCATCAAAGGATGAAAAAGATGACATTAAATGCGAATATTGCGGCAGGAGTTTTAGGGAACTTAAGAACACAGGAGTCTTGGGTTGTCCAAAGTGTTATGATTCCTTTGGAAATGAAATTAAGTCCTATCTAAAGGCATTAAATATAAACTTAAAATACAGGGGAAAGATTCCTAAAAATGCAGACTCTTATATTTATTATAATAGGAAGCTTGAAGATCTAAGGGAAAAGCTCGACCTTGCTGTTAGCCTAGAGGAATATGAAAAGGCAGCAGAAATTAGAGATGAGATAAAAATTTTAAAGGAAGATGCCAATGTCTAATATTATTTTAGGAAACAAGATAAAATTATATAGAAACATTGATGGCAAGAATTTCGTCAACACTATGTCTGATGAAGAATTAAGAGAAAATATAGACTTCCTTGACCCAATAATAAGAGAAATGGGTTATGAAAAAGTCGATATAGAAAACATGTCTTCCTTAAAAAAGTTAAAATACTTGGAAGAGGGAAGGCTTGGCAAGAGCTTTCTTGAAAAGAGAAATATTGGGTTTTATCAAAAGGTTGAAGAGCCAGATATTTTAATAAATTCAAGCGAGCACATAGAGCTCTCAAACTTTTCAAGGACTAAGTCTCTTGACGAACTTTACAAGGAAATTTATGACCTGGAAGGAAAGCTTGAAGAAAAAGTTGACTTTGCCTTTAGTCCAGAGTATGGATATTTGACTTCAAGAGTTTTTAATGCAGGAACTGGTTTTAAACCCATTGCCTTTTTATACTTGCCAGCCTTAAATTATTTTGGCATAAATGAAATTGCCAAGGGCCTATCAAGGCTTGGCTACACCCTAGGTTCTTATAGGGGAAGGTCCGAGAAGGCCATGGCAAGTATCTATACACTTTCTTTTGAGTCTACACTTACAGAAGATGAAGATTCTTATTTAGAAAAATTAAAACTCATTAGCGACGAGATTGCTGATGTTGAAAGGGAAAATAGAAAAAAACTTTATTTAGATAATATTATAAGCCTTGAAGACATGGTGAACAGGTCCTATGGCCTACTTGCCAATGCAAGGCTACTATCGGAAGAAGAGATGATGCAGTCCATGAGCATGATTAACCTGGGGATTGAGCTTTCAATCCTAAAGCCAAATAGGGAATTTGACTTTTACAAGGAAATTATGAAGCTTAGAAATGGACACTTACAAATTGAGAGAGGCTCAATTTTAGACCTTAAGTCCAGAGATATTTTAAGGGCCAACAAGTCGAGAGCTCTCATGAAGGAGGTTTTCAAATGAGTATGTTTGGAAGATTTAGTGAAAAATCACAAAAAGCCATTCTCTTTGCCCAACAAGAGGCAAGAGAACAAAGACATTCATATATAGGGTCAGAGCATATACTTCTTGGAATTTTGCGAGAAGGAACAGATGCAGGAGCCCACATACTTTCAAAGCTTGGGATAGATTACAAGAAGGCCAAGGAAACAACTATGGATATAGTAAGCCAGGGCCAAGGTCCAGTAGTGTCAAGTATTGCTTACACACCTAGGACAAAGAGAATCTTTGAACTCGCCTTTGAAGTTTCAAGAGAGTTGGGTGAGAACACAGTATCAACTGACCACCTTTTACTTGGAATCCTAAGAGAAGGTCAAGGAGTTGCTATCTTAGTCTTAAAAAGACTGGGCATTGATGTAATGAGTCTTGAAAGTGATATTTTAAATAACATGGAAGACTATGAGGATTATGAAGAAGGCAGCGAAGGATCCTCTGAAGCCCTAGAAAAATATACTACTAATTTAAATAAAAAGGCTGAAGAAGGAAAAATTGACCCAGTTATTGGAAGAGAAAAGGAAATAAAAAGAGTTATCCAAGTCCTATCAAGAAGGACAAAAAACAACCCAGTCCTAATTGGAGAACCAGGTGTTGGTAAGACCGCCATAGCTGAAGGGCTTGCTGCAGAAATTGTTGCAGGTAATGTTCCAGAAATTATGAAGGATAAGATTATTTTGACTCTTGATATTTCTCAACTTATTGCCGGAGCAAAATACAGAGGAGACTTTGAAGAGAGATTAAAAAACGTAACTAATGAGGCAAGCAAGAATAAAAATATTATTCTATTCATTGATGAAATGCACGTAATAATTGGTGCAGGATCTGCTGAAGGATCTCTTGATGCTTCAAATATCCTAAAGCCAATGCTTACAAAGTCAGTCCTACAAATTATTGGGGCAACAACTATTACAGAATACAGGCAAAAAATTGAAAAGGATTCTGCTTTTGAAAGAAGACTTATGCCAATAATGGTTGATGAACCAAGTGTGGAAGATTCAATCAAAATAATAGAAGGTCTTAAAAATATTTATGAAGATCACCACCATGTGATAATACCTGACGAAAGTATTGAAGCAGCTGTGAAGTATTCCGACAGGTATTTAAACGACAGGTTCTTGCCAGACAAGGCAATTGACTTAATTGACGAGGCAAGTTCAAAATTAAAAATAGAATCTTATAAGGTGCCAGAGTTTGAAGAAAAATATAAGCTTGACCTTGAGGACATAGAAGAAAAGAAGAATCAAGCAGTAAAGGACCAAGACTATGAACTTGCTGCAAATCTACGTGATGAACAAAAAAGAGTGGAAGAAGAGCTTGAAGAAAAGAGGGCTGCCTTTAAAGAAAAAGAAGCAAAGAAGGAAGTTTCTCCAGAACTTATAGCCGATATTGTATCTGACTGGTCTAAGGTTCCAGTAACTGAAATGACAGAAGAAGAGACAGAAAAATTAAGAGACTTAGATATAAAGCTAAAAGAAGATGTCAAGGGACAAGACCAAGCTGTCAAGGCTCTTGCTAAAGCCATTAAGAGGTCAAGGATTGGTCTTAAGGATCCAAACAAGCCAATAGGTTCCTTTATCTTCGTTGGACCAACTGGTGTTGGTAAGACTTATCTTGCAAAGAGTCTTGCTAAAAACTTATTTGGAAAAGAAGAAAACATGATTAGGTTTGACATGTCCGAATACATGGAGAAATTCACTGTATCAAGACTTGTGGGTTCACCTCCAGGATATGTTGGTTACGATGAAGGTGGCGAGCTAACAGAAGCTGTTAGGACAAATCCTTATTCAGTAATTCTCTTAGATGAAATTGAAAAGGCTCATCCAGATATATTTAACATTCTTTTACAAATTCTTGATGAAGGAAGATTAACTGACTCCAAGGGCAGGACTGTTAACTTCAAAGACACAGTTATAATTATGACTTCAAATGCTGGAGCAAACCTCCTTGCCAAGAATTCAGTGCTAGGCTTCTCAACTTCAGAAGAATCTGCAAAGAAAAGTGAATTTGAAAAGATGAAGTCTATCATAGACCAGTCCTTAAAAGATATGTTTAAGCCTGAATTCTTAAATAGGGTTGATGATGTTGTAATCTTTAAGGCTCTTGAAAAATCTGAAATCAAAGACATTGTTAAGAACATGCTTGATAGTCTAAACCTTAGACTTAAAGACATGGGAATCAAGGCAAATTACACAAATAAACTTATCAACTTCCTTGTTGAAGAAGGTTATGATAAGGTCTTTGGTGCAAGGCCACTACAAAGAACAATTACAAAACTCATTGAAGATAAAATTGCAGACGAATTCTTAGATGGAAATATCAAAGATGGCGATGAAATCTCTGTAGATGTTAAATACAAGAAGGTTCAAATAAAAAAATTAAAGAAGACAAAAAAGGCGAAAGATGAAAAAGAAAACAGTCTATCAATGTAATAAATGTGGCTACATTTCCCATGGTTTTTTTGGGAAGTGTCCCAATTGTGGTGCATGGAATACTCTAGAAGAGAAGGAAGAAGAAACTTCTTCTAGCAAGGGCTCTTCTAGGTCTAAAAAAGTTAAAAAGGATGCACAAAAATTAAATACAGTTGCAGTTTCTTCAGATGAGAGAATTAAGACAAGTATAGAAGAATTTAACAGGGTCATGGGCGGCGGGATCGTCCGTGATTCTGTTAGTATTTTGACTGCAAAGCCAGGCTCAGGTAAGTCAACTCTTCTTATGCAAGTTGCCAATGACATTGCCAACAAGGGGATGAGAGTCCTCTACGCTTCAGGAGAAGAATCAGAAACACAAATTAAGATGAGGGCAGAGAGAATTCTTGATAAACTTTCTGACAATATTTGGGTTTATTCTGTAACTTCACTTAACTCAGTCCTTGATCAGGTGGAAAAAATTGATCCACAACTTATAATCATTGATTCAATTCAAACTTTTACACTTGATGAATTTCCACAAAGACCAGGAACTCCGACTCAAACTATGGAGTGTGCCTATAAGATGACTGAAGTTGCCAAAGACTTAGAAAAGCCTCGCATGGTCTTTTTAGTTGGACAAATGACCAAGCAAGATGAGCTTGCAGGTGTGAGAAGCCTTGAGCACTTGGTGGATACAGTTCTCTTAATTGACGGCGATTCATCAGAAGACTTGAGATCACTTATGACAACAAAAAACAGGTACGGGTCAACAGGTGAAATTGGATTTTTCTCCATGACAGAAAAGGGCATGATTTCAATTGACAATCCATCGGAATATTTTATGACTAAGAGGTCGGCAGCAGAACAAGTGCCAGGCTCTTCACTCTCAGTTATAAGAGAGGGGACGAGGCCAATAATTCTTGAGACAGAGGCTCTAGCCTCAAAGTCTTTCCTTCCTTATCCATCAAGAATTTCTGAATCTGTAAGGCGTGAACATCTAAACACTCTAGTCTCAATTCTTGAAGAGAGGGCAGGGATTACTTTTTTAGACAAGAACATAGTTGTCAAGTCCACTGGTGGAATTAAAGTTAAGGAGCAGGCATCAAACCTATCTGTAATGGTTTCTATTGTGTCTTCAACACTTAATAAGCCTGTCGAAGCTAACTCAGTTTTCATTGCCGATGTGGGACTTACGGGAGAGCTTAAAAATGTTCCAAGTCTTGATATAAGACTCAGGGAAGCAGAAAGAATGGGCTTTAAAAAGGCCTATGTTTCCAAATATTCTAATGTAAAGGAAGAAGCCTACAAGGACTTACAGGTTATTAAGATGTCAAATATCTCTGAAGTTTTAAATAAAATATTTGATTTATAAAAATTTGGACAATAAAAAAACTCTTGTTACTTAAAAAAGTAATAAGAGTTTTTCTTTTGCATATTTTTACACTTTAAGCTGTTTTAGTATTTCTTGTTGATGAAATTACAAGAGCAAGAATAAGTCCAAGGATCATTGGTAAGACCCAACCAAGACCAAATTCAGTAAGCGGTAACTTAGTCAAGATATTTCCAAAACCACCTAAAAGGTCTTTGCCTTGTAATACAAATAAGAATCCAAATATTAGTGAAACGATAGAAGGAACTTTAAATACTAAGTCGTCCTTTATCTTTTCATTAAATAATCCCAATAGGACAATTGTCATTGCACATGGATAAATAACTTCAAGTATTGGTGCAGAAATTTTAATAATTTGAGTTACACCAAGCATAGAGATTAAGCATGAAACAATAGAACAAATTACTACAATTCTTTCGTAAGAAATTTTGTTATAAGTCAAGTCGTTAAAGAAATTACCAGTTGCAGATATAAGTCCAATAGCAGTTGTAAGACAAGCTAGGGCAGTTATAAGACCAAGGATATAAACTCCAGTGCCACCTAAGATTCTGTTTGTAATGTCAACAAGTAAAAGAGTTGAGTCAGTGTCAGCGTCATAAATGCCAAGGCTTGAAGTTTGTGCTCCAAGATATAGTAGGCCTCCGTAGATTAATGCTAATAAAATTACTGCAATGACACTTGATAAAATAGTTGCCTTAATCTCAACTTTTTGTGATGAGTAATTTCTTGACTTAACAGCTCCTATAACAACAAGGGCGAACATACAACTAGCAATAGCATCCATTGTTTGATAACCATCAGTGATGCCTTTTTTTAGAACATTGTCAATCATAGTTGTGTTTGCAACTTCTCCAATTGGAGTGACAATTCCCTTAATGATTAAAACTGTCATACAAAGTAAAAGTGAAGGAGTAAGGAACTTTCCTACAATGTCAACAACCTTGCTAGGTCTAATACTTAATAGACAAGCTATAACGAAGAAGATAACAGAGAATAAGTACCTGTTAAAGGACTCACCAAAAATTGGCAAGATTGCAATCTCATAAGTAGTAGCAGCTGTTCTTGGTGTTGCCAAGAAGGGTCCAATACATAAAATAATTGCTGTAGAAATAATTACTGCAAAAGTCTTGTTAATTCTTGAGGCGAGGACGTTAAGGTTACCTTCATATTTTGATAGGGCAATAATTGCCAGTAGGCCTAGACCTGCGTCTGTGATTGTAAAGCCTAAAAATCCTATCCACCATTGGTGACCCGACAATAAACCTAAGTAAGGGGGAAAGATTAAGTTTCCAGCTCCAAAGAACATTGCAAAAAGTGCGAAGCCAATAATAAATAAATCTTTCGTCTTAATTTCATTGTTCATCTTATTTTACCTCCATAAATATATTTTTCTCATTCTATCACATTAAGAAGGATTTTGGTACACAAATTATTGATTAGACACAAATATTTTGATAATATCAATGTTATTGAAAGGAAGGTTGACATGGATTACAAAGAATCAGTAGCATGGCTTGAAAATAGAAATATACCTCTTGGAGAATTTACAACCAATAATATAAAAGCTCTCTTAGAAATTTTTGATAGGCCTCAAGATAAATTAAAAATTATTCACATAACAGGGACTAACGGCAAGGGATCAGTGGCGAGTTTAATCACTAATGCCCTGATAGAAAACAATTATTCAGTGGGCAAGTTCACATCTCCTTATATAACAAACATTCGTGAAGAGATAGAAGTTAATAGGGAAATAATAAACGAAGAAGACTTTGCAAGGATTGCCAGTCAAGTTAGGAAAAAAGTTGAAGAACTTGATGAGAAAGAAATATTTGTAAGTGGTTTTGAAATTTTAACTTCAATTGCCTACATTTATTTTGCAGGGAAAAATTTAGACTTTGCAGTAATGGAAGTTGGCATGGGAGGAAGAGTTGACGCGACAAATGTAATGGAGAAATCTATACCAGTCTTCTGCCACATTGCACTTGATCATGCAAACATCTTGGGAGACACTTTAGAAAAGATTGCTCATGAAAAGGGTGGAATTATTAAAGAAAATTCTCATGTCTTTTCTTATCCTCAAGCTGAAGAAGCAAGGCTTGAATTAAAGAAAATCTCAAAAGAAAAATCTTCTGGCTTTAGTGAATTCTCTTTTGATGAAGTTGAAATAATTTCTTCCAACGAGTTTGGAAATAAATTTAACTTTAGATCTTATAAGGACGTAGAAATTTCTCTTATTGGAGACCATCAAGCCTTTAATGCGGCACTTTCACTTATGGTCTTAGATTATTTAAAAGAAGACTATAAGTTAGACGAAGAAAAAATAAAAGAGGGACTAAAGAAGGCGGAAAATATTGGGAGGACAGAATGTCTATCAAGAGACCCTCTTATAGTAGTTGATGGATCACACAACTTGGATTCCATTGAAGGAATAGAAAAAAGTATAAAGAAATTTAACTATAACAAATTGATTTTGGGATTCTCACTTCTAAAGGATAAGGACCACAAACACATCTTAGAAAAGATTGAGGGACTTGCAGATAAGATTGTCTTGACAGAAATTGACAATGAGAGATTTACTGATTTAGATTCCTTAGAAAAAGAATTTAAAGAAATTTCAAGTAAAGAAATTTTTGCAATCGAGGACAGGAAGGAAGCAGTTGAAAAAACTTTTGAACTTGCAGGAGAGGGCGATATGATTCTTTGGTGTGGATCACTTTACCTCATAAAGGATATAAGAAAAATAATTTTGGAAAAAATAAATTAAATATAAAAAACAAAACCCCTTGATTATGATTCAAGGGGTTTTGTTATAAAGTCTCCCAAGGGAGAATATGTAAGTCCTAAATAAAAAAAGGATCTTTACTAAGACCCTTAATTATATAGCTCTTTCTACTTTACCAGATCTTAGGCATCTAGTACATACGTTAATTCTTTTTCTTGATCCATTAACTACAGCCTTAACTCTTCTAATATTAGGAGACCAGCTTCTGTTAGAACGAGAGTGAGAGAAAGAAATTTTATTTCCGAATGATTTTTCTTTTCCGCAAATTTCACATCTTTTAGCCATAACGCACCTCCTTTAGTTATTAAGCAGACAATATTTTACCAAAAAAGTCCGCTAAGTGCAAATATTTTTTCAACATGTATTTATTTTACACTAAATTCTAATTTTTTACAAAGGATATTTTGAAAATCTGTTAATATTCTGTGACTTCTGATATAATGTATTAGATAAGGAGGTGCCCTCATGCCGGCAATTATTAATAGAGAACTTGGAAACATTGTAATAGAAGATAGCGTACTAGCAAATATAGCTGGGATTTCAGCTATGGAATCTTACGGAATTGTTGGAATGGCATCAAAAAATGCCGCAGATGGAATTTTTGAATTGTTGAGATTCGAAAATCTTTCAAAGGGAATTGTAGTTAATACTGACGAAAATGAAATTTCTATAGAGCTTCATGTAATTTTAGAATATGGAGTTAAAATTTCTACTGTTGGTGAAAATATTATAGAGAGAGTAAAGTTTAATATAGAAAATTTAACGGGGCTTGAAGTTGATAATATTGAGGTCCTTGTAGAAGGTATTAGACTTAAGTAGTGGAGGTAAGATTTTGGAAATAAATAAAATTAATGGTCCCCTATTAAAAGAAATTTTTAAGGGAGCCGTAAATTATCTAATATCCATGAAGGAGGAGGTAAACGCTCTTAATGTGTTCCCTGTTCCCGATGGAGATACAGGAACTAACATGAGCCTTACATCAAAATCTGCCTTAAAACAAATTGAAAGCTTAGAGGGAGATTTTACTGCTGGAGACGTTTCAGCAGCAGCAGCTCGTGGTGCTCTTATGGGAGCCAGGGGAAATAGTGGTGTTATTCTTTCACAACTCCTAAGAGGTTTTTCAGAAGGCCTAGAAGGAATTGATGAGGCAACTACATCAGACCTTGCTCATGCTTTTAAGAAGGCAAGTGAGACAACTTATAAGGCAGTTATGAAACCAATTGAAGGAACAATTCTTACAGTTGGAAGAGAAACTGCGGACTTTGCTATTAGACATTATAAAAAGGCAGAAGACCCAATTACATTTTTAGAAGATGTAATTGTTGAAGCAAATAAATCTCTTGATAACACACCAAATCAACTTCAAGTTTTAAAGGAAGCTGGAGTAGTTGATGCTGGTGGTAAGGGTCTTGTTGTTCTACTTGAAGGTGGACTAAAAGTCTTAAAGGGCGAAGATATTGCTGATCAAAGTGAAGACGAAACTTTAAAGAAAAAGGCACAAAAAGAAGTTCAATTCACTGAAGCTGACACTTCTTTAAAATATGGTTATTGTACTGAATTTATTATAAATACTGACTATGAAGATATTGACTCTTTTAGAGAAAAAATTTCTCCCCTTGGCGACTGTCTTTTAGTAGTAGGTGGTGGCGGTACTCACCTTATAAAGGTTCACGTTCACACAAATGACCCTGGGATTGTCCTTCAACACGCTTGTGAACTTGGACTTCTTCAAGATATTAAAATCGACAACATGAGATACCAACACAGGGAAGTTCTCTTTGACGATGAAGAAGTTGCTGAGGCTAAGAAGAGAGAAGAAGAGGAAGAAATAATAGAAGAAAAAGACTATTCCTTCATAACAGTTTCCATGGGAGAAGGAATGACAGAAACCTTTAAATCTCTTGGTGTTGACTTTGTTGTTGCAGGTGGTCAAACTATGAACCCATCAACAGAAGACCTTTTAAAGGGAGTTGACAAAGTTGGGGGTAAGGTAATCTACCTAATCCCAAATAACAGCAACATAATTCTATCAGCAGAACAAGCAAGGGATATTTCTAACAGAGAAATTATTGTAATTCCATCAAAATCTGTTCCACAAGGTATTGCTGCTATGCTTGCCTTTAATGAAGAAGCTTCAAAAGAAGAAAACGAAGAAAATATGATAGAAGCAATAGGAAGTGTCATTGATGCATCTGTAACTTATGCAGTAAGAGATACTACAATAAAGGGCAAGGAAATCCACAAGGATGACATAATTGGTATTGCATCTAAGGATATAATTTCCAGCGGCAAGACTGTTTTTGATGTTGTAACAGAAACTGTGGACAAGCTAATGGACGAAGACATTTCTCTTGTGACACTTTTCTATGGAGAAGATGTTAAAGAAGAAGATGCAGAAGAAGTTCGTGAAGCTATAGAAGAAAAATATCCAGATATTGATATTGATGTAATAAAGGGTGACCAACCAATTTATTACTACATCATATCTCTTGAATAAATTTTAGATTATTAATTGAGCCCGAAGTTTTGCTTTGGGCTTTTCTTATAGGAAATAAAATTAGGAGACAAATATGAATTTACAAGATCCTATAAAAGTTTTACAGGGAATTGGACCCAAGAGGGCTGAACTCTTTCACAAGTTGGGAATTTATACAATTGAAGACCTCCTCCACTTTTATCCCAGAAGATATGAAGATTCTTCAAAAATTACTAGGGTTTCAGAAGCAAGGATTGGAGAAAAAAATACCTTTAAAGTTAAGATTCTCTCTAAATTACAAAACAGGAGGATAAGGAAGGGTCTTACACTTACAAGTTTTTTGGCTGAAGATGAATCTGGAGAGATTGAACTTTCTTTTTTTAATGCCTTTTATCTTCATTCTAAGATTTTGCCAGGAAGATACTACCTAGTCTATGGGAAGGCAGACTACTTCAAGGGAAGGGTGACTATGTCAAGCCCAGAAATTGAGGAAGCTGACAAGTTAAAAAAACTGGGCAAGATTGCTCCTATTTACAATTTAACTGAAGGTCTAAATAATTTTGTTTTTGAAAAAGTAATTGACCAAGTTATTAATGAAAATCTTTTTAGTGAAAATCTGCCAGAAGAAATTTTGGATAAGTATTCTTTTCTTGGGAAAAATGAAGCCATAAGAGCAATTCATTATCCTAAGTCTAGGAAAAATTACATACAGGCTAGGGAAAGGCTAATCTATGAAGAGTTATTTTTATTTGAGCTTTCTATCCTAAAGAATAAGGTCCAAAATGAAAGGCGAGATGCAATAAAATTTGAAATCAAGGATCAAGTTTTTGATTTTATAAATAATCTTCCCTTTAAATTAACAGAGGGCCAAAACACAGTTCTTGAAGAAATCTTTAAGGACATGAAAAAAGGCAAATCCATAAATAGACTTATCCAGGGTGATGTTGGTAGTGGTAAGACAATTATTGCCATTATAATAATGTATCTTGCCTACCTCAATGGCTACCAATCATCAATTATGGCACCAACAGAAATTTTGGCCAAGCAACATTTTGAATCCTTTGTAGAACTGTTAGAGCCTTTGGGGATAAAAGTGGGACTCTTAATAGGATCAACTACAAAAAAGGCAAGAAGGGACATCTTGGACAATCTTGAGATGGGGTCTCTTGACATCTTAATAGGAACTCACGCTCTTATTGAAGAGAATGTAGTTTTTAAAAAGCTTGGTGTAAATGTTATTGACGAGCAACATAGGTTTGGAGTTGTTCAAAGGAATATGCTGCAAAATAAGAATAAGGACGCAGCTACAATAGTCATGTCGGCAACGCCTATTCCAAGGAGTTTAAGCCTTGTCCTCTATGCAGATCTTGACGTATCTATAATAAAGTCCATGCCAAAGGGACGAAAGCCAATTAAGACCATTGCCATTAATGAAAATATGCTGGAAAAGTCTTTGGCCTTTATAAAAAAAGAACTTAATGAGGGAAGACAGGCCTATGTCATTTGCTCTCTCATTGAAGAAAATCAAGACTACGAAAACTTGCAGGCAGTTGAGAAGGTTTATGAAGAACTAAGCCAATACTTTGATGGTTTTCATGTTGGACTTCTTCATGGCAAGATGAAGGCAGACGAAAAAAATCAAATTATGGAGGACTTTGCAGAAAATAAAATTAATCTTCTGGTATCAACAACTGTTGTTGAAGTTGGGGTCAATGTACCCAATGCCAGCGTCATAATGATCTATAATGCAGAGAGGTTTGGCCTATCAACCCTCCACCAACTCAGGGGAAGAGTTGGAAGAGGGGACCAACAATCTTACTGCATTCTCTACAATCTCTCAACAAGTGAAATATCCTGGGAGAGGATGAAGATAATGACGGACTCCAACGACGGATTTTATATTGCCAACAAGGACCTAGAGCTCAGGGGCTTTGGTGACATACTTGGAACAAGACAATCGGGCATGCCAAACCTAAGACTTGCAGACCCCTTTAGGGATGAAACTATTTTAAAATACGCTGCAGATGACGTGAGAAATATCTTAGAAGAGGACCCAAACTTAGAGGGAGAAAAGTATTCCTACCTAAACAAAGAGATAACTGAATTTTACTCGGATTTAAACTAATATCTTTTAAAATATCCTTTCTTATGGTAAAATGTAACTAATTTGGAGGCTTTATGAGAATAATTTCAGGAAATAGAAGGGGACTAAAATTAATAGCTCCCAAGGGACTAGATACAAGGCCCACAGAAGACAGGGTTAAGGAATCGGTTTTCAACATATTGGGACAAAACTTCTTTGACGTCACAGTCTTGGATTTGTTTTGTGGTTCAGGTGCCAATGGAATAGAATTTTTATCCAGGGGAGCAGACAAGGCCTACTTTGTTGACAAGTCAAAGGAAGCCATAGATTGTGTGAAAAAGAATCTTGATAAGGCAAAGTTAAATGATCAAGCAATAGTAATGGAAGATCATTTGAATCAGGCTCTAAAGAAGTTAGATGTAAAGTTTGATTACATCTATATGGACCCACCCTTCGAGAGACGCGATTTATACAAGAAAGCCTTTAAACTAATAAGAGAAAATAAGATACTAAAGCCTGACGGAAAGTTAATTGTGGAGTATAATACAGATAAGCCACTAATAATAGGTGAAGGCTTTGTAGAAATAAAAAACAAAAAATATGGAAACACTTCGATTTCCATATGCGGATGGGATGAAAATGAAAGTAATATATGCGGGTAGCTTCGACCCAGTGACAAATGGCCACTTAGACATAATAAAAAGAGCAAGGGATATTTTTGGAGAAGTTATAGTTGCAGTCCTAGACAACACTTCAAAAAAAGGACTCTTCACAGTTGAAGAGAGAAAGGACCTTCTTCATGAAGTTTTAGACGACATGGAAGGGATTGAGATTGATTCCTTTGACGGACTCTTAGTAGAATATGCAAAAAAGAGAAACTGCAAGGTGGTTGTTAGGGGACTGAGATCAGCCAGTGATTACTTTAGTGAATACACCCTAGCCATGGCAAACAAAAATTATAAGGACAGCATAGAAACAGTATTTTTATTGTCATCTAATGAAAATTTATTTGTAAGTTCATCACTTGCAAAAGAAGTAGCCAACTTTGACGGAGATACAGATTTATTCGTGCCTCCTATTGTAGGAGAAGCTATGAAGAAAAAATTACTTAGGAGGAAGATATGAATTTAATTGATTTAGTTGAAGAATTAGAAGACCTTGTGGAAACAGCATCACAAATTCCACTTACAAACAAGGTAATGGTTGAAAGGGAAGAGTTTTTAGAAATTGTTAACGAATTAAAAACACAAATTCCTGGAGAAGTTTCTGAAGCACAAAGAATTGCTCAAGACAAGGACGACATCATCAATGGAGCACACGATGAAGCAGACAAGATTATCTCTGCAGCAAGAGCTCATTCAGAAAAAATTATTGACGAAAATGAACTTGTGAGACAAGCAAATGAAAGAGCAAGTGAAATTTTAAAATCTGCAAAGGAAGAGTCAACTCAAATAAGAGAAGGCGCAAGGGACTATGCAGACGAGCTACTTGAAAACACACAAGTAAACCTATCAGAAATTATAAAAATGCTTAACGAAAATAGACAAGAGTTAAGAGGATAAATTAAGAGCAAGACCTGAGTTAAAAGCTTAGGTCTTTTTTCATGCTTAAAAACTTTATTCCTTATTTATTTAATAAAAATTGAACTTTTAAGTTAGTAAAAATTAAAATAATTAGAGTAGAGAAGAATAAGAATTAATTTAAAGTATAAGATTAATAAAAAATTTCAATTTAAAATAAATTCTAATTTGAAAAAAATACACAAACTTATATTAAGTTGCAAGTTAATATAAAAATGATAAGTCAAAAATAATTTTCATCTTATAAGCAAATACCAAGTCAAAAATAATTTTCATACTATAACAAAATGATAAGTCAAAAATTATTCTCATCTACCAACAAAATATTAGTGTGATTATATCAACTGTGTTATACTAAAATAAGCAATACAAAGGAGGATTTTTATGGAGCAAAATATCTATTTAGATAAGGAGCGCCTGGAAAATTCCAAGCTTACAACTAAAGCCCTAGGTGAGTCTCTTGAGATAGATTCTCTCAAGGAAAAAGTAGTTGAGCTTAACAAAAAACAAATGGAACCAGGTTTTTGGGATGACAATGAAAGTGCCCAAAAAGTTATACGTGAAACAAATTCATATCAAAGAAAGATAGATCAATACGACAAGTTAAATGAATTAATTACTGATGCAGAAGACCTAATCACCTTAATGGAAATAGAGGAAGACTACTCTTCATACTCTGACTTCCAAAGAGTTGTTGATGAAATTGAAAAGGAAGCTGCTGAATTTAAACTTAACACTCTATTAAATGGGGAGTACGATTCCCACGATGCCATTCTTTCTATCCATGCTGGTGCAGGTGGAACTGAAGCCCAAGACTGGGCAAGCATGCTTCTAAGGATGTACACAAGATATGCAGAAAACAAGGGTTTCAAGGTTGAAACTCTTGACCTCTTAAAGGAAGACGAGGCTGGAATTAAATCTGTTACCCTTAAAATTTCTGGCGACAATGCCTATGGATACCTAAAGGGAGAAAAGGGAGTCCACAGACTTGTTAGGATTTCGCCTTTTGACTCCAACAAGAGAAGACACACTTCCTTCTCATCTGTTGATGTCTTCCCAGAAATTGACGACGACACAGAAGTTGAAATCAAAGACGAAGAATTAAAGATTGACACTTACAGGTCATCAGGTGCAGGTGGACAACACGTTAACACTACTGACTCTGCTGTTAGAATTACCCACATCCCTACAGGAATTGTTGTTCAATGTCAAAATGAACGTAGCCAAATCCAAAATAGGGAAAAGGCGATGAACATGTTAAAGGCAAAGCTTGTTGCCCTTGCAGAAGAAGAAAAAAAGGAAAAAATTGAAGACCTTCAAGGTAACTACTCACAAATTGCTTGGGGTTCACAAATAAGATCTTATGTTTTCCAACCTTACACTATGGTTAAGGACCACAGGACAAATGTAGATGTTGGTGACGTAGAAAAGGTAATGGACGGAGATTTAGATACATTTATTAACGCCTACTTGCAAGATAAGGCGACTGGAGAAAGCTGAGGTTAATATGGCAAAGGATGTAATTATTGCACTAGATTTTCCAAGTAGAGAAAAGGCCCTTGATTTTTTAAAGGATTTTAAGGATGAGGAAGTCTATGTAAAGGTTGGAATGGAACTTTTTTACAAGGAAGGTCCAAGTATTGTAAGAGAAATAAAAAAACTAGGTCACAAGATTTTCTTGGACTTAAAGATTCATGACATTCCAAACACTTGTAAGGGGGCGACAAATTCCCTTATTGCCCTTGATGTTGACATGATCAACTACCACATTGCTGGTGGCAAAAAGATGTTAAGCGATGCCAGTGAAATTGTAAAAAATGAAAAAAGTGACCTAATAACACTTGGTGTAACTATGCTTACTTCTACAGACGAAGAGGTCATGCATGGGGAACTTCAAATCGACAAGGATAAGTCTCTTGATGAAGTTGTCCTTGCCTATGCAAATATTGCAAAGGAAGCTAACTTAAGTGGTATTGTTTGCTCTGCACTTGAAGTGCCAAAGATAAAGGAAAACTTAGGAGAAGACTTCATCACTGTTACTCCAGGCATTAGGAAGGTAAAAAATACTGACGACCAAAAGAGGGTTGTAACTCCTAGCGAAGCAAGAGAGCTTGGATCTGATTACATCGTTGTGGGAAGACCAATAACTAAGGCAGAAGACCCATTAAAGGAATATAGAGAAATCAAAAAAGACTTTTTAGGAGGAAAATAATGCGAGAAATTGCAAAAATTTTATTAAAATTAAAGGCAGTTACCCTTTCACCAGAAGATCCATACACTTGGGCATCTGGAATAAAATCTCCAATCTACTGTGACAACAGGCTAACTCTTTCTTACCCAGAAGAAAGAAGTCAAGTAGAGAAGGGTCTTGTTGATTTAATCAAGGAAGAATACCCTGAAGTGGAATATTTAATGGGAACTGCAACAGCAGGGATTCCTCATGCAGCTATAATTGCTGATGCCATGGAACTTCCTATGGGCTTTGTAAGATCTTCAAACAAGGATCACGGCAAGCAAAATAAAATTGAAGGTGCAAAAATTGATGGAGCAAAAGTTGTAGTTATTGAAGACTTATTCTCAACTGGTGGATCCTCAATTGAAGCTGCAAAGGCTCTTGAAGAAGTTGGATACCAAGTTCTTGGAATCGTAAGTATATTTACTTATAATATGAAAAATGCTGAAGAGAACTTTAAAGCAGCAGGTTTTAAGCATAATTCACTTACAACTTTTGATGAATTAATAGAAGTTGCTCACGAAATGGACTATATTAAGGAAAGTGAAATTGAAAAGTTAAAATTATTTAGGGATAATCCAAAGGATTCTTCCTGGATGAATGCATAATTCTCTTTTTGGGTAAAGAAAATAAGTAAGAGAAATGCAAATTTTAACTTAGGGGGAGAAATTTGAATTATTATAGAACTTTGAGAAAATTATGGCCCTATGCTCATCAAGTTTTTAAGAACAAGGACAGGCTAAATAGGGTAGTAAGTGAATCCATGGCGACAACAAATAAGATGGATTTGTTCAAAAAGATTTCACGAGAGCTTAGGCTTGCCTTTGGTCTTGTCATGGATTATTCCAAGGGAAATTACAGGGATGTAAAGAAGAAGGACATAATTTTAATTGTGGCAGGATTTTTATACCTTTTAAACCCAGCAGACATAATTCCAGATTTTGTTTTATTCTTTGGATTCTTTGATGACTTAAGTGTTCTAACTTATATAGTTAAAAAATTAGACAAGGAATTGGAAAAGTATGACCACTGGAAAAATTCTAGAGAATGATTTTTTTAAGAGAGATACAGTTGAAGTTGCAAAATCTTTAATAGGCAAGAAAATTATCAGAAATATTTCTGGTAATTTTTTCTGTGCAAAAATAGTTGAAACTGAAGCTTATTTGGGACTAGAGGATAGGGCTTGCCACTCCTATGGTGGTAGGATTACTGATAGGAATAAGACACTTTATCTACCTGGAGGTCACATCTACGTCTACCTGATTTATGGAATGTACGACTTATTAAATATTGTGACAAGAGACGAGGAACATCCAGAGGCAGTTTTAATTCGTGGAGTTGAGCCTCTCGATAATTTAGATGGGATTTCTAAAAATCGATTTGGAAAGGCTTATGAAGATCTCTCAACTTATCAAAGAAAGAACCTAACAAATGGGCCAGGCAAGCTTTCCATGGCGCTTGGAATTAATAGGTCACTCAATGGAAAAGTCTTGTCAAAGGATTATCTCTACATAGGAGAAGGAGAAGAAGTTCCCGAAAAAGACCTTGTAATTACAAAGAGAATTGGAATAGATTATGCTGGCGAAGACGCAAATCTTCCTCTAAGGTTTTGCCTTAAGGATAATCCCTATGTATCAAAGAAATAATATAGATTTTTGTTAAGTTATCCTTTATAATAGGTTAACATAAAGGTGATAAAATGATTAGTATAAAAAACTTATCTTTTAAATACGACTACGAAGATGAAAATGCAAAAGAGATTTTAAAAGATATAAATTTAGAAATAAAAGAAGGCGAATTTGTGGCTCTCTTGGGTCACAATGGGTCTGGAAAGTCTACCCTTGCCAAACTAATAAATGGTCTCCTATTGCCGGGACAGGGAGATGTTCTTGTTGATGGAATGAATACCAAGAGCGAAGAGGAGATCTGGGACATAAGAAGGACTGCCGGCATGGTTTTTCAAAATCCAGACAACCAATTAGTTGCAACTATTGTTGAAGATGAAGTTGCCTTCGGTCCTGAAAATATGGGGATTGAACCAAGTGAAATAAGAAAAAGGGTCGACAGTGCCCTAGAGGATGTTGGGATGGCTGATTATAAAAAAAATGCACCCCACCTTCTTTCTGGTGGACAAAAGCAAAGAGTAGCCATAGCTGGAATCCTTGCAATGTCGCCTAAATATATAATTCTTGATGAGCCAACTGCCATGCTTGACCCAAGTGGCAGGAGAGAAGTTATTGACACTCTTGTTAAACTCAACAAGGAAGAAGGCAAGACAATAATTTTAATAACCCACTACATGGAAGAGGCTGCCATTAGCGACAGGGTTGTTGTAATGGAAGATGGAAACATGGTCCTAAGTGGGACTCCAAGAGAAGTTTTTTCTCAAGTTGATAAGATTAAGGGACTTGGCCTTGATGTGCCCCAAGTAACAGAACTTGCCTATGAGCTAAAAAAAGATGGGATTGATATTTCTGGGGAAGTTTTAAATATAGAAGAAATGGTGAAGGAAATATGTCACTAATAGAAATTAACAACTTAACACATATCTATAGCGAGGGCCTCCCTTTTGAGAAGAAGGCTGTTGATGACATCAGCTTAAAAGTCGAAGAGAATGAATTCATTGGCCTCATTGGTCATACAGGTTCAGGCAAGTCAACCTTTATCCAACACCTAAATGGACTTTTGAAGCCATCATCTGGAGAAATTATTATTGATGGAACAAGGGTTGATAAGTCTGGTGCAAACTTAACAGACCTTAGAAAAAAAGTTGGCCTAGTCTTTCAATATCCAGAATACCAACTTTTTGAAGAAACCATTGAAAGAGACATTGCCTTTGGACCAGGGAACTTAGATTTAAGTGAAGAAGAAGTTCAAGAGAGGGTAAAGTCTTCCATGGAGTCAGTTGGGCTCGACTATAAAACTTATAAGGACAAGTCACCCTTTGAACTTTCTGGTGGCTTAAAAAGAAGGGTAGCCATAGCAGGTGTCCTTGCCATGGAACCAAAAGTTTTAATACTTGATGAACCAACAGCAGGCCTTGACCCAAGGGGTCGTGACGAAATCCTAAGTGAAATAAAAAGCATTCACGAGAAGAGGAAGATGACAGTGATTTTGGTTTCCCACTCCATGGAGGATGTGGCGAAAATTGCTGAAAGAATAGTTGTACTTGATAAGGGTAAAGTCTTTTTAGACGGAGAACCAAGAGATATCTTTAGAGAGGAAGACAAGCTTCTAGGAGTTGGACTTGGGATTCCACAAATAACTTCTCTTATGAGGACTTTAAAGAAGAAGGGTCTCGACATCAACGAGGATGCCATAACTGTGGAAGAGGCCAAGGAGTCTCTAAAAAATTATTTGAGAGGTGCTTCTAATGTTTAAAGATATAACAATTGGCCAATATTTTCCTGGTGAAAGTGCCGCCCACAAGTATGACCCAAAATTAAAAATGATAACAATGATTTTATTTATATGTTCACTCTTCTTTATAAAATCAGTTTTCATGTATATTCCAGTAGTTTTATACTTACTTTTAATTATAGCTAACGCCAAGCTACCAATTGGAATGGTCCTAAAAGGATTAAAGCCACTGAAGTGGATTATCCTCGTTACATTTATAATTAACTTATTTTTCACACCAGGTGATCCAATTTACACTTTTGGATTTTTAAAAATTTCAAAAGAAGGGCTAAACCTTGCAGTCTTTATGGGAATAAGACTTATTCTTTTAGTTCTTGGCACAAGTTTATTAACTTACACAACTTCGCCTATAGAACTAACTGACGGGATTGAATCACTCTTAAGACCCTTTAGGAAGATTGGAGTTCCAAGTCATGAAATCGCCATGATGATGACAATTGCCCTTAGGTTTATACCTACACTTATAGAAGAAACTGATAAGATTATGAAGGCACAAATGGCAAGAGGAGCAGACTTTGAGTCAGGAAATATTGTTAAGCGTGCGAAGAACTTAGTTCCACTGCTAGTTCCCCTTTTTATTAATTCCTTTAGGAGGGCAGAAGAACTTGCCACAGCCATGGAAGCAAGATGCTACAGAGGAGGAGATGGCAGGACAAAGATGAATGCTTCAAAGATCGTGAAGAAAGATGTCATCTTATTTATTGGCAACCTAATCTTCTTTGGCATAATAGTTGTGGTTTCTAAGATATGAAAAATATTTTAATAAAGATTAACTACGACGGGACCAACTTTCACGGCTTTCAAGTCCAACCAGATAAGAGGACTGTTGAGGGAGAAATAAATCTTGGAATTGAAAAAACTGTCAAGCATCCTGTAAAAATTTTTTATGCAGGAAGGACTGACAAGGGAGTTCACGCTGAGGGACAATACGCAAATTTTTATTCTGATACCACAATTGATATAGGAAATCTCCCTAAGGTTTTGAACTTTAACCTGCCAGAAGATGTTTCAGTCGTTGAGGCCAGATATGTTCCAGATGATTTTCACGCAAGATATGATGCAAATTTAAAAAAATATCGCTACGTAGTTCATAGGTCAAGATATAGACATGCCCTCTTACGCAACCGTGCCTACGAATATCCCTATGAAGTGGACTCTGATAGGATGAGGAAGGCTCTTTCCTATTTAATAGGAGAGCACGACTTCAACTCCTTTATGGGAAAAGGGGCCATAGTCAAGGACTCCATAAGAACTATTGATCGGATAGATGTCATAGAAGACGGAGACTTTTTGTATTTTGACTTTGTAGCAAAAGCCTTTTTAAAAAATATGATAAGAATTGTAACAGGAACTGTCCTCGAGATAGGACGGGGTCAAAGAGAAATTGAATATATGAAGGAAGCCTTGGAGAAAAAAACTCGAAAGGCCGCTGGACCAACAGCACCTGCCTGTGGACTATACTTGTTAGACGTCAAGTATTAAGTCCTCGGGCTTTTTTTATTTTAAATTTATTTTTTAGTAATGAAACTCAAAGATATTTTTATAAATTTTTATAGTTCACATTTTTTTATCATGATTTTAATAAATATTAAGTATCTTTTCTTAGTTTACTCTTAAAATTTCTAAGACTTCACAATAATTTCTTAATCACTCTTTAATAAGGACTTGATATATTGCTAAGACTTCATAATTATTTCTTGTTTACTATTTAATTATAAGCTTACAAATTTTTAAGAAGTTACAATAAAATCTTATTCAATCTTTAATAAGGAGTTTATAAATTTTTATGGGCTCATAATAAATTTTCAATTTCGTTTTCAATTTAGTTAGTTATTTTTTAATAAATTCTTATAAAGTTGCAAGCACATTTGCAAGTCTAATTTACTATTAAATATCTTCCAAAAAAAGTCATGCAAAGTGCAATAAATTGATAATATAAGAAGTATTTGGTATAATTATTTTAGTTAATTTGGAGGTGTAATAGTGGATAATAAATATCTTGTTAATGGTAATGAGGCAGAAGGTCAAGTTAAGATTTCTGAAGATGTTATCGCTACAGTTGCATCAGTTGCAGCTGAAAGTGTTGATGGTGTTGTTAAGGTTGGATCTAACTTCAAGTCTCAAGTTACTGACATTTTAAATACAAAAAATTTCAATAGGGGCGTTAGAGTCAATATTGGCGAAAGAGAAACTATTGTAGATGTATATATAACTATTGAGTACGGAATAAAAATTGTTGAAGTATCTGAAAAGGTACAAGAAGAAGTTAAGGAAGCAATTGAGAATATGACAGACTTTGATGTTGTAGAAGTTAATGTTCACATTTCAGGGATTGCTGTAAAAAATTCTGAAAAGACTGTTGTCAAATGAGTAGGAAGAGAGCAAGAATAGGGGCCATGCAGGCCCTTTTCGCCATGGATATAAATAATGACTTCTCTACTGACAAGCTAGAAGTTTTTATGGAAAACAATAACTTCCAAGGGGACGAAGTTGATTACATCAATAGGGTAGTGCCAGATATTTTGGACAAGCTTGAAGTAGTTGATGAGACAATAGAAAAAAATTTAAAGGGCTGGACTATGGCAAGACTTGCCAAGGTTGACAGGCAAATCCTTAGGGTTGCTGTCTACGAATTTCTCTACAAGGATGATATCCCTGAAGAGGTTTCTATTAATGAGGCTGTTGAAATAGCAAGACTTTATAGTTCTGACGAAGCACCTAAATTTATAAACGGAATTTTGGGAACAATTTACAGGAGTTTTTAATTTGGCAAAGTCTGCTTTTAATGTAAGTGAACTGAATAATTACATCAAAAAGCTAATATCAATGGACTATATCCTAAGGGACATTAAGGTCACTGGGGAGATTACTAATTTAAATTACCACAAGAATGGAAATATTTATTTTTCTCTCAAGGATAAATTTGCCCGTATTGATGCTATGGCAAGCCAAGAGGATATAAAAATTAATATATTCGATGGGGCAAAGGTTATGGCAAAGGGAACTGTCACTTACTACGATAGAAGTGGCAGGGTTTTTTTATATATTAGCCAATTAGAACTTGATGGGAAGGGCAATCTGTACCAGGAGTACCTGGATCTTAAAGAGAAACTCTCTAAGGAGGGACTTTTTGACCCTCGTCACAAGAAGAGATTAAAGAAGTATCCATCGAGGATTGGACTTATTACATCGACTAGTGGTGCAGCCATTGAGGATGTTATAAATATTTTTAGGAAACGCAATAAGACTTGTGATGTTTTTATTTATCCAAGTCTTGTTCAGGGAGCCTATGCTGCAGAATCTTTAATTTCTGGTGTGAAATTTTTTAATGAAGAAGAGCCAGTAGACACAATAATTATTGCTAGAGGTGGAGGAAGCTTTGAAGACCTCTTTGTCTTTAATGATGAAGGTCTTGCAAGGGAAATTTTTGTATCAAAAATTCCAGTTATTTCTGCTGTTGGTCACGAGGTAGACTACACTATTTGCGATTTTGTAGCAGATATGAGGGCAGCAACTCCAACTAATGCAGCTGAACTTGTGACTATTAGTGAGAATGAAATTTTTTCTGAACTCGAAAAGAAAAAGTCTCAGCTAAAAAACCTCATGGATAGGAGGCTTGATTTCAATAGATTAAGACTCTTGAATCTATACAAAAATATTTCTATCAAAAACCAAGTTTATAAGATAAATGAAAGGACTAGGGACCTCTTAAGGGCTCATGCACTTTTAAATTCTTCTATAAAAAAAATTATTGAGGACCATGAGTATGACCTTCAGGAGAAAAAGTTTTATCTGGGGAATTTTAAGTTAAAAGAGTCCAAGGATCTTGAAAATTATTCCTACAGGCTAAAAAATATTTCTGTAAATATAAATTCTAGGATTAACAAGGACCAAGAGAGTCTAAATTTTGATAAAAAACTCTTAAATTATTATTTTAAGACTTATGTCAATGACAATCACAGGAAGTTTAAGACTTTCGAAAAGTTTTTGGCTTCTTATGACTTAGGTACTAGGTTAAAAAATGAAAGAAATAGGCTAGATCTGTTAAAGATGGGACTTGATTCAGCTTTTGAAAAGATAAACAAGATTGAAATCCTGACAGAAGATGGGAAAAGTCTTAAGTCTGCAAGGGAAGCAAGGCCAGGAGATCTTATTTCTCTAAAATTTAAGGATGGCCAAGTAGAATCCAAGGTTCAAAAAGTGGAAGTGAGGGATTAAATGGAAAGAGATTATGAAAGTTCCTTTAGGGAGCTTGAAAATATAATAAGGGAACTTGAGTCTAAGGACATTAGTCTTGAAGATTCCATAAAAAAATACGAAAAGGGAATTGAGCTTTACAAGTACTTAAACAATACCCTAAAGGCCTATGAGGGCAAGATTAAAACTATTGCAGAAGAAAATTCAGAATTTATTGAGGACAAAAAAGATGAGAGATTTCGATAATTTACTAGAAAAATTTAATAATTATTTGAGCTCCTTACTTGAGTACGACAACAGTCCTCAACACAAGGTTATAGACTCTATTAAGTATTCCTTGTTTTCTGGTGGTAAAAGGATAAGACCCCTTATTTGTTTAATAAGTTTTTGTGAATTTTCAGATGAATCTTTGGATAAAATACTACCTTTTGCAGCTGCAATTGAAATGATTCACACTTATTCACTTATCCACGATGACTTACCAGCCATGGACGATGATGACTTTAGAAGAGATAAGCCCACTAACCACAAGGTTTATTCTGAAGGGATTGCAATCCTTGCAGGCGATGGACTCCTAAATATGTCTATGGAAATTCTCTTAAGACACATTGAAAACATTGAAGACCCTGAAGACCTGAAACGTGCTATGAGAGCCATGAAATACATCTACAACGCTACAGGTGTAAATGGGATGATTGGTGGTCAAACTATTGATATTGACAGGGACGTGTCAGATTACACAGAGGATGACTGTGAAAATATGTACAAGTTAAAGACTGGGGCCCTAATCAAGGCTTCCGCTGTAGTTGGTGGAATTATAGCAGGTCTTGACCCAGACAACATTACTAAGCTAGCAAAGTTTGGTGAATCTATAGGTATTGCCTACCAATTTGAGGATGATCTCTTAGATGAAGAAAAGGATCCAGACAGTGGCGAAATCAACATGCTCCTATTTAAGGACAAGGAAGACCTTCAAAATGAAATTATCGACTTAACTAATGGAGCCTATGAAGCTCTAGATGGTCTTGAACTCAAAGAGGATGCGTTAAAATCTTTTGCGGCGAAATTAGTAAATAGGAGTAGGTAATGGCAAAAAAACGAGCAGATGTCTTGTTAGTTGAAAAGGGCCTAATTGATTCAAGGGAAAAGGCCAAAAGACTAATAATGGAAGGCAAGGTTTTTATTGGAACAGATAGGGTGGAAAAACCTGGAACCCAACTTAAAGAAGAAGAAAAAATCTACATTAAGGGACTTGAAGACACCTTTGTATCTCGTGGTGGCCACAAGCTTGAGAAGATGATTGATGACTATGAAATTGACCTCACAGATGCAGTTTGCGTAGATATAGGTGCATCAACTGGGGGCTTTACTCACTGTATGTTAAAGCATGGGGCAAAGAAAGTTTATGCCATAGATGTTGGCTACAACCAACTTGACTACAAGCTTAGGATGGATGAAAGAGTTGTATCTCTTGAGAGGACCAACATTAGGTATTTTGACAAGGAAATAATCGAAGAAGATGTTTCCTTTATCTCTATTGATGTCTCCTTTATTTCCCTTGAGCTTGTTCTTCCTGTTGCTAAGGATATATTGGGACCAGAAGGAGAAATTGTTGCCCTAGTGAAGCCACAATTTGAAGCTGGTAAGGGGAAAGTTGGCAAGGGTGGAATTGTAAGAGACAAAAAAGTACATATTGAGGTTATAGAAAAAATAATTGACCTTGCAGGAGAGCTAGGTCTTAATATAAAGGCTTTGACAAATTCTCCAATTAAGGGGACAAGTGGAAACATAGAATTTTTAATTTACTTGTCAAATTATGGGGAGTCTTCCGTGACTTTTGATGCAAAAGAAATAGTAAACAAGGCTTATGAAAATTTAAATGATTAGGTGAAATATGCTTTTAGAGTTAAATATCGAAAATTTTGCAATAATTGAAAATATGAAAATAGAATTTGAATCTGGTCTCAATGTTTTAACAGGAGAAACAGGCTCGGGTAAGTCAATTATTATCGACTCCCTTGGTCTTGTCCTTGGTCAAAGGGCCAACAAGGATATTATAAAGAAAGGTAAGGACAGGGCCTTTATTGAGGCAGTTTTTTCCTCTTATGATGAAGAGACTAAGGATCTTCTTCTTGAATATGGAATTGATTCAGGAGACTTAGTTGTTGTTTCAAAGGAGATTCGTGAAAAGGGACCAAGTATTACTAGAGTCAACAACAGGACTGTTACATCTCAAATTTTATCAAAAATCTCCAGCCATCTTATCGATATTTTTGCTCAGCATGAATCTATCTCCCTAATGGACAACAAAAATCAGTTGAAGCTAATTGATGACTTTTCAGGCAAGAGTCAGAGACAACTACTTGCTGATTTAAAGGAACTTGTACAGGAAATTAATTCTTTAAAAAATGAGTATAATGAAAAGTCTAATTTGGAACAAAACAAGGATAGGGAAATTGACCTTCTTGAGTACCAAATAAAAGAAATTGAAGATGCAGGTCTAAGTGACTATGACGATGAAGAACTTTATGAGGACTTCAATGCCCTCAACAATATGACAGACACTTTGATAAAATTATCTGAGGCTAAGTCATTAATAAATGAAGGCTACGAGACAAGTTCTCTTGAAGACATTTTGGACAAGGTGATTGCCAATGTGGTCGACGTCACGAGCTACAACAAGGACTTAAAAGAAGTTGAAGAAAATCTTGAGGATATAAGATTTAGGATATCTGATATTGCAAAAGACCTTGATAGATATATAAACTCCAGTGAAATTGACGAGGAAAGATTACAATTTTTAAAAGAAAGAATAGACCTTGTAAACAATTTAAAATTAAAGTATGGAAATAATGTTAAGGCTATAAATATCTTCTTCGATGAAATCAGCGAGAGACTTAGATTTTTACAAAACTTTGAAGACAATTTAACTAAACTTTTAAAGAAAATCAAAGAAAAAGAGAAGGAAGCCTTAATACTTGCGGAAAAAATTAGCCAAAATAGGAAAAAGACTGCAAGGATTCTCGAGAAAAAAGTTGAAGAAGAGATCAACAAGTTAAATATTAAAGACGCTAAGTTTAAGATTGATATAAAAGAAAAAGACCTTTCCTTTGATGGGATTGACAAGATTGAATTCTTAATTGCACCAAACCTTGGTCAAGACCTTATGCCAATGGCAAAGGTGGCATCTGGTGGTGAAATGTCAAGAATTATGCTTGGATTTAAGTCCATAATTGCAGAAAAAGACAATATCCCTACACTTGTGTTCGATGAGATAGATACGGGTATAAGTGGAAAGACAGCTCAGATAGTTGGAAACAAGATAAAGGAAGTTTCAAAAGATAGACAAGTTATAGTAATTTCTCACTTGCCACAAATTGTTGCCCTTGCGGACACGCACTTTGCAATAAAAAAAGATGTGGTTAACAATAGCACAATTTCTACAATTGACAAATTAAGCTACGACGAGAGAGTTAATGAAGTTGCTAGATTAATTGGCGGTATGAATATAAGTGAAATTGCAATTGAAACTGCAAAGGAAATGATTGGTGATTAAATGACAAATTCAAATTATGAAGAAAGAACTATGAAATCAACAAAAATCTTTGACGGTAAGGTCCTGCAACTAAGGGTTGATACTGTTGAGATGGAGGGTCAAAAGTACACTAAGAGAGAAATAGTGGAAAGACAGCCTTCTGTGGGCATAGTTGCCATAACCGAAGATGAAGAAATTATACTTATAAAACAATATAGGAAGGCCATTGATAAGGAAATCTACGAAATACCAGCTGGCATGGTTGATTTTGGAG
Source organism: uncultured Peptoniphilus sp. (assembly GCA_902465645.1). Classification (GTDB taxonomy): domain Bacteria; phylum Bacillota; class Clostridia; order Tissierellales; family Peptoniphilaceae; genus Peptoniphilus_A. The sequence continues at coordinate 64,813 of CABQNX010000001.1, read as the reverse complement.
AGGAACCTCAAAAGGCTGCCTTAAGAGAACTCAAAGAAGAAACTGGCTATGATGCCAAGAAGTCTGACTATCTTGCAGAAATTTATTCTTCTCCAGGTTTTACTAATGAAAAATTATTTATTTTTTATGCAGAAGACTTGACTCTAGGTGATCAAGACCTTGATGAGTTTGAACATCTTTCTGTAGAAAAAATAAAATTTGAGGAAGCCTTAAAACTTGTTAGCTTAGGAGAGATAAACGACTCAAAAAGTGTAGCAGGAATTCTTTACTACAATAACTTTAGGAGGAACAATGAATAAATCAATTGACTATATAAAAGAAAAAATAAAAAATCAGCCTGAAATTGGAATTGTATTGGGATCTGGCCTAGGTGATTTTGCCGATGCCATTGAAGATAAAATCGAGATTCCTTATACAGAAATTCCTGGTTTCCCAGTTTCTACAGTCAATGGACACGATGGAAAATTAATTTTTGGAAAAATTAATTCAAAAGAAGTTTGCGTAATGAAGGGAAGAATTCACTACTACGAAGGTTATGATATCAAGGAAGTTGTTTATCCAATAGAAGTTCTTGCAGGTCTAGGAATTAAAACTCTAATCCTAACAAACGCAGCAGGTGGAGTTAACACTGACTTTGAACCAGCAGATCTTATGATTATAAATGATCACATTAACCTAATGGGCAAGAATCCGCTTATTGGACCAAATGATGAAGACCTTGGACCAAGATTTCCTGACATGACAGACCTTTACAACAAAGACCTTATTGAAGTAGCAGAAAAGTCTGCAAAAAAACTTGGCATTGACATTAAAGAAGGAGTTTACATGTACTTCACAGGACCATCTTATGAAACTGCGGCTGAAGTAAGAATGGCAAGGATACTTGGAGCTGATGCTGTTGGTATGAGTACTGTGCCCGAAGCAATTATTGCAAGACACAGGGGTCTAAAAATCCTAGGTATTTCAACTATAACAAATATGTCTACAGGCATATTAGACACTCCACTTGACCACACAGAGGTTGTAGAAGTTGGCCAAGAAGTCGCAGGTAAATTTAAAGAACTATTAAAAGAAATAATCGAGGAAATTTAATGAATTTTTTAGATATTATTCAAAAGAAAAAAGAAAATAAAGTTTTAAATCAAAATGAAATAGAATTTTTTGTAGAAAATTATGTAAAGGGAGAAATTCCTGATTACCAAGTTTCTGCATTTTTAATGGCTATTTATTTTAATAAGTTAAATTTAGATGAAACATACTATCTCACAAAAGCAATGATTGACTCAGGAGAAACTGTAGATTTATCAGAAGTTTCTGGATCAAAGGTTGACAAGCACTCAACAGGTGGGGTTGGAGACACAGTAACCTTAGTCTTAGGACCTTTACTTGCATCAGTAGGGCTTGTTTTTGCAAAGATGAGTGGAAGAGGACTTGGTCACACAGGTGGAACTCTTGACAAGCTAGAGGCAATTCCTGGCTTTGACATAAATATTGGGGGAAGAGATTTTATTGAAATCCTAAAAAAATCCAATATTGCAGTTATTGGTCAAACAGAAAACATCGTTCCTGCAGACAAACTTCTCTATGCCCTAAGAGATGCAACAGCAACTGTAGACAATGTCAGTCTAATAGCATCATCTATACTTTCAAAGAAGATTGCCCTGGGAACAGATGCCCTAGTCCTAGATGTTAAGGTTGGAAATGGCGCCTTTATGAAAGACGTTCCATCAGCAGTAGAGCTATCAAAATTAATGGTAGAGCTAGGAAAAAAATTCGGACGTAATACTAAGGCAATTATAACTTCTATGGAAGAACCTCTTGGAGATGCCATAGGTAACAGCCTAGAAGTTATTGAAGCTATAAATATCCTAAGGGGAAAAAAAGAAGGTCATCTAAAAGATATTGCTTTAAGGATCGGTGCTAAACTAATGATGATGGAAGGAATTTCATCTTCTGAAGAAGAGGCAATAAAAGTTCTTGAAGGTAAAATAAGTGATGGATCTGCAATTGAAAAGTTCAAAGAAATGGTTGAACTTCAAGGTGGAGACAAGACTTACATCGATGACACAGACAAGTTTAAAAAATCTTCAATTATTAAAGAAATTTATGCAGAAGAGTCTGGCTATGTAAAATCTATTGAGGCAATTGAAATTGGAATAGCATCAAGAGACTTGGGAGCTGGAAGACACAAGAAAGATGATGTGCTTGACCTAAGCGCAGGAATTTATCTTCATAAGAAAATTGGAGACCTTGTAGAAAAGGGCGACAAGCTTGCTACAATTTACACTGAAAAGGAAAATGAAGTTGAGGGAGCAATTAAGAGAATTAAGGCTGCCTATGCTTTTTCTGATAAAAAGGAAAATTATAAATTAATTATAGAAGAGATTGATTGAGATGAATAAGTTAGATATTGTATCAATATTAATAAATATTGTTGCCTTAATGGTGGCAATAATTCCTCACGAGATAGCTCACGGTTACGTGGCCTATCTCTGTGGTGATACAACTGCAAAGGATGACGGAAGACTTAGCTTAAACCCACTGCATCACATTGACCCTGTGGGTTTAATTTCTATGGTTATTTTTAGGTTTGGCTGGGCAAAGGCCGTGCCTATAAATCCCTATAGGTTTAAAGGAAATAGGAAAGTAGCATCACTCTTAGTTTCTCTTGCAGGAGTCTTCACTAATTTTGTCCTTGGACTAATCTCTGGGATAATTTTAGTTTACTTAAATTACAAGTCATCTGCCTTGGTGCCTCTTTTCACATCAATCTTTTGGTATAATATTATGCTTGGAGTCTTTAACCTTGTGCCCCTTCCACCACTTGATGGATCAAAGGTCTTGGCGACATTTTTGCCAGAAAATTTAGAATACAAATTTTATAAGTATGAAAAATATTTTTATTTTGTATTAGTTATAATGATTTTTTCTGGACTTGTTGACAAATTTATTGGACCAATTGTCTATGGAATAATCAATGGAATTATTTCTTTGGGAATTAATTTATGGAATACAATATTGTTTTAAAAACTTATGAAGGTCCAATGGATCTTCTTTTAGATTTAATAAAAGAAAATGAAATAGATATTTACGACATACCGATTTTTAAAATTACTGAAGAATTTTTAAAATACATTGAGAACATGAAGAAGTTAAACCTAACTCTCACTTCAGATTTTATTTTAATGGCTTCAACTCTTTTGGAGATAAAGTCAAAGATGCTTTTACCCAAGAAGGAAGAGCTTGATGAAGATGGGGAAGTTGAAGATGACCCGAGACAGGACTTGGTGGAAAGTCTCTTGGAATACAAGAGGTATAAGGAAGCTTCAGAAATTTTAAAAGTTCAGGAAGAATATGAGTCAAAGTCCTTTTATAAACTTAGGACAGAAATATTTTCCATGAATGAGCTGGACTTTTTAAAGGATTCTAACGTTGATAAACTTTCCCTTGCTTTTTTTAATATTTTAAAAAGATATAAGGACAAGGAAGTTGTGGGAATTGAAAGAGAATATTTCAAGGTGGAAGATGCTGCCAGAAAGATTAAACTTGCCCTTCACAAGAATAAGGAGATAAAATTTAGCGATTTACTTCATGATATAGTTTACAAGGTGGATGTCATCACTTATTTCTTGGGAATGTTGGAACTTATTAAGAATGAATATATTTATGCAAATCAAAGTGATAATTTTGCAGATATTTTAATAAAAGAGAGAGAGTACAATGGACAGGAACAGGCTGAAATCAATAATTGAATCAATTCTTTTCATCTGGGGCGATCCCATAAGCTTAGAGGATCTTGCATCTACCTTAGAACTTAGGAAGGACTATGCGAGAGAAATTCTTTTGGAGATGAAAGAAAATTATAAGGACGAGACATCGGGTCTAAGGCTTAGGGAAGTTGACGGGAAGTTTCAACTGGGAACTAAGCAAGAAAATGAGCCCTACTTAAAAAACTTGATACAAGAAAAAAATGAAAAAAATCTTTCAAAGCCTGCCCTTGAGACTCTTTCTATTATTGCCTACAAGCAGCCAGTGACAAAGTTAGAGGTAGAAGAACTAAGGGGAGTTAACTGCGACTCAACTATTAAGGGACTTTTGGATTTTGATTTAATAGAAATTTCTGGCAAACTAGATAGGATTGGTCATCCTAATCTCTATTCAACAACAGAAAAATTTCTACAAAAATTTGGGATGGAAAACTTGGAAGAGCTACCTGACTTAAAGGAATTAGAGGAGGAATCTAATTGAGATTACAAAAATATATGGCTCATTGTGGAGCTGCATCGAGAAGAAAGTGCGAAGAATTTATAAAGCAGGGACTTGTTAGAGTTAACGACAAGGTTGTGACAGAACATGGAACAAAGGTTGACCCCAACGTTGATAGGGTTTACCTCGATGGAAAAAGATTAACACTTGAAGGCAAAAAAGTTTATATGATTTTAAATAAGCCCATAGGAGTTGTAACTTCTGCATCAGATGAAAAAGACAGGCCAACTGTCACTGATCTTGTGCCCGATGATTACAGGGTTTATCCAGTAGGAAGGCTTGACATTGACACAACTGGCCTAGTTTTTCTAACAAATGACGGTCAACTTGCAAATATCATGATGCACCCAAGATATAAAATTGGGAAAAAATATATTGTAACTGTTGAGGGGACTCCCAATGCCCGTGAGCTTTCTCTCTTAAGAGAAGGTCTTGACATTAGGGACTTAAAAACTTCTCCAGCAAATGTAAAAATTTTAAAATCCTTCAAGCAAGATTCCATTCTTGAAATAGAAATTTTTGAAGGACAAAATCATCAAGTTAAGAGGATGTTTGATTATATTGGCCATAAGGTTAAGAAGTTAAAGAGAATTTCCATGGGAGAAATTCAGCTCTTAGACCTTGAACCAGGAAACTATAGGTATCTAAATGAAAAAGAAGTTAAATATCTAAAGGGATTAAAATGATAGTGAAAGAAAAGTATTATGAGATAGTGGATGAAGTCCTATCTCATAATTTTTTAGGAAAAATTGCAGTTGATGCAACTGTGGGGAAAGGAAATGACACCTTAAAGCTCTTAGAATCTGTTGGACAAGATGGCTTTGTCTATGGATTTGATGTCCAAGAAGAGGCCATTAATAAGACTAAAGGATTATTAAAAGATTATAAAAACTTTGAATTATATTTGGACTCCCATGCTAATATTGATAGGGTGGAGAGTTTTGACCTAGTAATTTATAATTTAGGATTTTTGCCAGGTTCTGATAAAAAGATTACAACTTTAAGAGACTCAACTATTGAGTCACTGAAAAAGGCCACAGACAGAATAAATGAAGCTGGAGTAATAATTGTAGTTTCATACCTGGGTCACGAAAACTCTTTTGAAGAGAGAGAAGGAGTCGATGAATTTTTAAAAACTCTTGATCAAAAAATTTTTAAAGTAGAGAAGAGAGAATTTTATAATCAAAAACACAATCCACCCATTGTTTACTTAATCGAAAAGAAGGTGACTAGATGAGAATTGGAATTATAGGAGGAGGACCTGCTGGCATGATGTGTGCCATTAAGGCAGGAGAAAATCACCAAGTTGTCCTCTTTGAAAAAAATGAAAAACTTGGCAAAAAATTATTTATCACTGGCAAGGGAAGGTGCAATCTAACAAATTACACTGACGAAAAAGATTTTATGAAAAACCTTGCGAGAAACCCTTCCTTTATGTTCTCATCAATTTATTCTTTTTCACCCTTCACAACTTATTACTACTTTGAAGACCTAGGCCTGCCCCTAAAGGTTGAAAGAGGAAGTAGGGTCTTCCCAGCAAGTGACAAGTCATCTGATGTCATCAAGACCTATGAGAAAAAGCTTAGACAAGTTGGGGTCGAAGTAAGACTTAATACAGAAGTTACGACCATAAAAAAAGATGGAGAGACCTTTATCTTAAATGGCAGAGAAAAATTTGATAAGGTGGTAATTGCAAGTGGCGGTATCTCTTACAAACTCACAGGGTCAACTGGGGACGGCTACAAATTTGGAAAAGAGTTTGGTCATAAAATCATTGAGCCCAAGCCAGGACTAATTGGGATTAATCTCTCAAATAATTTTGATTTGGCAGGACTTAGCCTAAAAAATGTTGAATTAAGAGTTGAGAAAGATAAAAAAATTATTTCTAGAGAATTTGGTGAAATGCTATTCACTCACAGGGGAATATCAGGTCCCATTGTCCTAACGACTTCAAGCAAAATTAATAGACTTAATGATTTTGAGCTTTATCTGGACTTAAAGCCAGCCCTTTCAAAAGAAAAGTTGGATAATAGGATTTTGAGAGATTTTGAAGATAATCAAAATAAAAATATTGAAAATGTGATGAGAAATCTTCTTCCAAGAGATTTGATTGCTTATGTTCTTGATTCTGCAAAAATTCCTGGAGACAAAAAGATAAATCAAATTACAAAAGAAGAAAGAGAAGAGCTTGTAAAAACAATTAAAAACTTTAAATTAATTTTTGCTAGTCTCGATGATATTGACAGGGCAATAGTAACAAGTGGCGGTATCGATGTTAAGGATATTGACCCAAAGACTATGGAGTCAAAACTTGTTAAAGGCTTATACTTTATTGGTGAAGTCATAGATATCGATGGACTAACTGGTGGATTTAATATTCAAATTGCAAATTCAACTGGCTACTCCTGTGGCATAAATCTCTAAGCCTTTACTTATTTTCAAAAATAAAATATAATAACAATGATAAGAGTCACTACGCTAAGTAGTGATTTTTTTTGGAGGTAAAAATGAAAATTGCAATAGATGGACCAGCAGGCTCAGGGAAAAGTTCTCTTGCAAAGGAAATTGCAAAGAGACTTGGGGTCTTATACGTTGACACAGGAGCTATGTACAGGGCAATTACCCTTAAGCTTCTAAAGAAAGATGAGTCTTCCTATGAAGAGATTCTTAAAAACACAAAAATATCTTTTGAGGGAGATAAAATTTTTCTTGACGGAAGAGATGTCTCAAAGGAAATAAGAGAAAATGAAATTTCCAACAAGACTTCAGAGATGTCCAAAAAGAAAATTATTAGAGACTATCTCGTGAAAATGCAAAGAGAAATTGCAAGAGACAAAGACGTTGTAATGGAGGGAAGAGATATTGGCTCAGTTGTCTTAAAAGACGCTGAATATAAATTTTTCTTGACTGCTGATGTCAAGACTCGTGCTATGAGAAGATATAAGCAAATTGATGACGACAAGGTATCTTTTGAAGAAATCCTAGAGGACTTAAAAGTTAGAGATTATAATGACTCTCACAGGGAAAATTCTCCACTTATTCAAACAGAAGATGCAATTTTAATTGACAGTACAGACTTAAATGCTGAAGAGACAATTGAAAAAATAATTTCTTATATAAAAAGGTGATGTATGTTTTACTTTGCTGTTAGAGGTATTGTGGGATTTTTTATGAGACACATCTATAGACTTGAAGTCCATGGAAGAGAAAATATTCCACAAGATTCTGAAAGATTAATAATTTGTGGCAATCACAAGAGCAACCTAGATCCAGTGGCTATTTCAGCAATTTTTGAAAGACAAATTTTTTGGATGGCGAAGAAGGAACTATTTAATAATAAATTTTTTGGAGGTTTTTTAACTAAGCTTGGAGCCTTTCCCATTGATAGAGAGGGGAATGACCTAGCAGCCATAAAAAAATCTCTAAAAATTTTAAAAAATGAAGATGTTCTTGGAATCTTTCCTGAAGGAACTAGGGTAAAGGAAGCTGACTACACGAGAATAAAGTCTGGCATAGCCCTTATTGCGCAAAAGACAAATTCAAGAGTCCTTCCAGTTTATATTGAGGGAGACTACAAGCCCTTTAGGAAGACTAGGATTTACTTTAGGGAGCCTGTAAAAATTAATAAGGAAATAAAATATTCTCCAGGGGAGCTTGAAAATATTTCCCAAGACATAATGAGAATAGTGTATGGTGATGAAGTTAAATGGAAATTATTGTAGCTGATAAGCATGGATTTTGTGGCGGAGTGAAAAGGGCTGTTAAGATGGCCTTTGACAATGCAGGTGAGGGAGTCTATTCCTATGGCGACCTTGTTCACAATGAAGGAGTAGTAAAAGAACTTGAAGACTTAGGAGTTGTGACAATTGATGACACCAATGTAGAAAACTCCAAGGTAATAATAAGAAGTCACGGAGTCCACAAGAGAATTTTAGACAAACTAGAAAAAAATAATAATGAGATAATAAATTGTGTTTGCCCTAAGGTAGAAAAAGTTTATAATATAGTAGATAATTTCTACAAAAAAGGTTATAATATAGTAATTATTGGGAATCAAGACCACCCTGAAGTGGTGGGAATAAATTCTCGATGCAATGACTCTGCAACAATTATTTCAAATTTGGAAGATATAAAAATTCCAGAGGGAAAGCTAGTTATTGTCTCACAAACTACAAATAATGTAGATTTTTTCGAAAAAGCAACAAATCTTATAAAAGATATTTCAAAAGATGAAGTTTTAGTTTATAATACTATATGTAATGCAACTTTCGAGAGACAAGAAAGTGTTAGGAATTTATCAAAAAATGTTGACGCCCTAATTGTACTTGGCGGCAAAAAATCTTCCAACACAAAAAAACTTGCAGAAATTGCGAAATTAAATTGTAAAAATGTATTTTTAATTCAGTCCATTAGAGATATTGATTTAAATATATTTAAAAAATTTAATAAAATAGGTATTACCGCCGGAGCATCCACACCGGAATCGGTAATCAAGGAGGCTGTTAGTAGGATGGAAAATTTTGACAAAGGTGAGATGATGGAAGCCATCGAAAATTCTTTTAAGAGAATTAGACGTGGCGAAGTAGTAACTGGAGAGGTTTTATATATAACTGATTCAGAAGTAATGGTTAATCTTGGATACAGATCAGATGGTATCATTTCAAGAGATGAACTTGCAGGAGGACCTGATGTAAATCCTCAAGATCTTTACGAACAAGGTCAAGAAATTGATGTTTACATTCTAAAGATGGATGATGGAGACGGCAATGTTGTCCTTTCAACAAAAAGAGTTGCTGACATGAAGGTTTGGGATGAAGTTGAAGAACTTTATAACAACAAAGAAAATATAACAGTAACTGTTAAAAACCAAGTTAAGGGCGGACTTACTGCAGATTACAGAGGACTTAATGCATTTATACCAGCATCTCATGTTTCTGTTAGATTCCAAAAAGATTTAAGCAAATTCATTGGAGAAGAATTCGAAACTGAAATTATCGATTTTGATAAGAGAAAGAGAAGAATTGTTCTTTCAAGAAAGAATGTACTTCAAGAAGAATTAGACAAGATTCGTGATGAAGTATATGACAAGCTTGAAGAAGGAGACATTATCGAAGGAACTGTACAAAGATTAACTAACTTTGGTGCATTCGTAGATGTTGGAGGAGTAGATGGACTTATCCATATCTCTGAACTTTCTTGGAACAGAGTTAAACACCCTTCAGATGTAGTAGCACCTGGAGATGTTGTAAAAGTACAAGTTCTTAATGTAGATAAAGAAAAGAATAGAATCGCACTTGGACTAAAACAAACTATGGAAAAACCATGGGATGTATTTACAAAAGAAGTTAAAGTTGGCGACGTTGTTAAGGGTAAGGTTGTAAACCTACTTGACTTCGGTGCTTTCGTAAGACTTGAACAAGGCGTTGATGGTCTACTTCACGTTTCTCAAATCTCAAGAGAACACGTTGAAAAACCACAAGATAAACTTTCTATTGGTGAAGAAGTTACAGTTAAGGTAACTGACATTGATGAAGAAAATCAAAAGATTTCTCTTTCAATCAAGGCTCTAATTGAACCTGAAGAAAAAGAAGAAAGCGAAGAAGCTAAACCAAGAGAAAGAAAACCTAGAAGAGAAAGAAGAGCTCCAAAGAGAGAAAAGAAAATTGAAGAACCTAAACAAGATGACTTCAACATGACTATTGGAGAAATGCTAGGACTTAACTTCTCAGATGCAAATCTTGACGCTGATCTAATCGACGAAGATGCAACTGAAGAAAACACAGATAATGAATAATAATTCTTATTTGAATTTAAATATTAAGAGGGTCTAAGAGAAACTCTTTAAATTATAGAAAACTCAGGAAAATTTCCTGGGTTTTTTATTTTGTAATTTTTTATAATTTAAGATTAAAAATATTCAAATAGAGTTAAGCTAATAAAAAATTTTCAATTTATTAAGTTTTGAAAATTTATGAAAAAAATTAAAAAACTTTACATAAGTAAACTGGTAAATTAAATGATATAATAAAAGCATGAAATACTTAATATTTTTACTTATTTTTTTGACAGGATGTAGAGGCGATGAAGCTAAAGTTATAGATAGTGCAAGCCAAGCTAATCTTTTAGCAGAAATCATTTCTCTTGATGGTGAGTATGGAAGTGAGCTGAGGATTAAAAATAAAAACGAAGAATTCGTTATTGATGTAAGTGACCTTAGGCCTTGGAAGATTGACTTAGCTAATGTGGATGGTGGTGAAATGGAACTGGCACTTGGAGTTTATAAAAAAACTCCCTTTGATCAAAAGTTTGCCAGGAGGTGTTTCTTATACAATATTGACTTCAAAAATCAAAAGTTAAGGCCAAAATTAAGAATTTCAAGACTATACAATCCTATAAAAGATTTTAATTTATGTGACCTTGATGGAGATGCTTACGATGAAATTATTTCTATAGAAAAAAATATAGACGGTAATTATCTATTTGGAGTCTATGACTGGACAAATTTCGCTGTCGAGAGAAATCATGGAAGTGAGGTTATAAAGAAGGAGCCAAAATTTTTAGACAAGGAGAAAAAAGTTGAGATAGATGGAAAGAAATTCGAATTATATTTAGAAGGAGATGAAGTAAAATGGAAGTAAAGATAAAAATACTTGTAACTTCGCTTTTGGCACTTACTCTTTTATCAGCCTGTAAAAATGATAAGGGGACTTTGCCAGAAAAGGAAACTGCGAAGATTGAATTACAAGATACAAAATTTTTAGATGAAATGGAAAATAAAACCACTTACATTGATTACAAACTTTCTGAATTTACACCAAGCCTTGAAGATTATACACTTGCAAAAGATTTTTCCAATGTGGTTAATTTTTCTAAATTTGGAGATTTTACAGAAAAACAAAAGGAAATGCTATTAAAAAATGGTTTTGTAATTACTAAGCCAAAAAATTTAGAGGACAACCAATATAGTGAAGAACCATGGAACTATGAATTTGACCAAATTCACCAAGTTTATGAAGACAATGAATACAAAGAATTAGCAAGTTTTGTGACAACTGATTCAGTAACTCACATCTTCCATATTTTCTATGATGGATTTTTGAGAAATTTGGAAAAGGAAGAGCTCTATCCAAAATCTATTAGCTTAAATCAAAGTTTGCTTGCTGAAAATATAAATCTTTTAAGTGAAATAAAAAACGAGAGATTAAAAGAAATTCAAAATAGAAACATTGCCTTTATAGCAACTGGCCTTAAGCTCTTGGGAATTGAACCAGAAAACTTACCTGAAGAAGCCAAGAAGATTTATGAAGAAGAGATAAAAAAAGCAAGCTCAGAAGAAATTGCTTCTTCAGCTATCACTGGAAGGGACGTAGATTTTTCACAACTTAAACCGAGAGGTCACTACACTAGAAGTGAAGATTTAAAAAGATATTTTTCGGGCACAATGTACTTTGGTCAAATTGGGTTATTTATAGAAAACGAAGGCAAGCCTGATGAAGACAGTATCTTGCAAGGACTTCTTCTAACTTATTCAATTTATAAAAATCCTGAAATTTTAAAAACTTGGGAAGATTTAGTTGAGCCAATTGACTTTATGGTGGAATCTGCTGATGATCTTTCTATAAGAGAATATGCAAGGACGCTTTATGGAGTTTATGGAAAAGATTTTGACATTAACAAACTAGATGATAATAAAAATTTAAAAACTGTCTATGAAGTTTTAAAGTCCCATCCAGATCCACAAGTCGCAGGTTTTATGGGCAAGTCTTTTAGATTTATGCCACAAAGGGCAGTTATGGATAGCGTATTAATGCAAAATGTCGTTGACCTTGCAAGTCCAAATCACCCATCTGATAGACCAATTTATTCTGGCTTGGACCTTATGGCTGCTTTTGGAAATGAAAAGGCGAGAGAAATTTTAGATAAGGATCCTTACAATTCTCACTGGGATAAGTACAAGGAAAGAACTGATGAAAATATTTCAAGTGTGAAGAAGATGGAAGACTTAGACTGGCAAAAAAATATGTATCGTGGTTGGCTATGGATGTTAAAGTCCTATGATCAAAAATTTGGAGAGGGCTATCCAATGTTTATGAGAAATGATGCTTGGGAAAGGAAGGACCTAGTATCTGCCCTTGGATCTTTTGCAGAGTTAAAACACGACACAGTTTTATATGGCAAGGCAGTCATGGCTGAAATGGGTGGCGGAGGAGAAATGGAAATTCCAAAATCCTACGTTGAGCCAAATGTAGAACTTTACGAAAAATTAAATTGGCTTCTTGAATTTACAAAGGTAAATTTAAAGGATCGTCAAATGTTAAGTGAAAAGTATGAAGAAAAAATAAACAAGTTCCAAGCTATGGTAGTGAAGTTTAGAGACTTTTCTATTAAGGAACTTCAAAACGAGCCACTAACAGGAGAAGAAATATCATACTTATTATATATTGGTGGAGAAATGGAAAGTCTAATGGTTGACTTCGTGGAGTCTTCTGACGAAAATCAAATTTCTAATTGGTATGAAATTGAGAATGCCACTGACAGGAGGATGCCAGTAGTAGTTGACCTAATGAGAGTTGTAGAAAATAGCGTAGGCCTTCCTAAGGATGAAATATTTAGCATTGGAACAGGTAAGCCTATGGAAATTTTTGTAATCTATCCACATGAAGGAAAACTTTACATGGGTAGAGGAGCAAGTTTCTCTTACTACGAATTTTTAAATAAGGAAAGACTTACTGATGAAGATTGGCAAAAGATGGTTTACGATGAAGAAACTGATTTTCCAAACTGGTATAAAGATCTTGTGACAGAAGAGAAGAAGGCCATTGAATATAATTATGACTCGTATTATTGAGAAGAAATGTATTAAAAGTGATTAAAGAGGGCTAGCCCCTCTTTTTTCTTGCAAATTTTTAATTTTAAAATTACTATGTGTTATAATGTTTTGAGGTGATAATATGCTTTTAGATTTAGTTGAAAAGAGAAGAAGTATAAGAAAATTTACTGATGAAAAAGTTTCTGATGAAGACTTGAGAGAAATCTTAACTATTGCACTTCATGCCCCAACGGCAAAAAACAGAAACCCAGTTAGATATATAATTATTAGAGATAAAAAAAGATTGGAAGAGCTTTCTAATTATAAGGTAAACAGTGCCAAGTTCTTGGCTGGTGCTGATGTGGCTATTGCTTTAGTAACAGATAGCGAGATTGCACCAAACACCAACCACCAAGACGCATCTATTGCTGCAACTTATATCTTACTTGCAGCAGCTGACTTGGACCTTGGGGCAACTTGGGCCAATGTGACTGATTCTAAACACGAAAGTGGAATCCCTGCCCAAGAATTTTTGCACAAGTTCTTTGACCTTGAAGACAAGTTTGATGTTGAGTGCATAATTGGCATAGGTCATCCAGCCGAAGAAAAGTCAGAGAAAGTTCCCTTTGAATATTCTGAAAATGTATTTGAGGATTTACATGATAAGCTTAAATAATTTAGAAGAGACAGAAAAATTTGGACTCTTTCTTGGAGAAAACTTAAGACCAGGAGATGTTGTCTGCCTTAATGGTGACTTGGGAGCGGGCAAGACTACTCTTACGAAGTCCATAGCCAAGGGGCTAGGTATTGATGACTATGTGACAAGTCCTACATTTACAATTGTTAACGAATATTATGGCAAGACTGACTTATACCACATTGATACCTATAGGCTTGATGATATGGTGGATGTAGACTATCTTGGATTTGATGAATATTTTTATTCTGATGGAGTTACCATAGTTGAGTGGGCAGAAAAAATTAGGGATGCCCTACCAGAAGAATATATGGAGATAAATATTAAGTCCCATGATGATAAGAGAGACTTAGATATAAATTATGTTGGAAATAGATTTGATGAATTGAAGGAGAAATTAGATGAAAGTTTTGGGAATTGATACTTCCACAAGAACAACTGCTATTGGACTAATCGAAGATGATGAGGTCCTAGCTGAATATAACTTAAGAGGTCGAGTTTCTCATTCGGAATCTGTGACAGATATGATTGAAGAAATTTTCAAAAAGTTTGAATTTTCTCTAGATGATATTGACCTAATTGCAGTGGGAATAGGTCCAGGATCCTTTACTGGACTTAGGATTGGAATTACTATTGCCAAGGTCTTGGCCTTCTCACTTGATAAGGACTTAATTGGAGTTTCTTCTCTTGTTGCAAATGGGATGTCAGACTACGGCAAGGTAGCTACAATTGTCGATGCGAGACGTGGAAATGTCTATGGAACTATAATTGACAACGACAAGGATCCAGAAGTCTTATTTGAAGACTCCCTCTTGGCCTTTGAAAGATTTAAGGAAGAGCTAGATAAGTATGATGAAGTCACTCTTGTGGGACTAGACGCAGAAATATTCCTAGAAGAACTTCCTCAGGGGAAATTATCCAAGAACAAGGGTATGAAGGGGACTAACATTGCAAGACTTGGATTAATCCAATACAAAAAGAATGGTCCCGTTGATATCTTTGGTCTTGTACCGAATTATTTAAAACTTTCTCAGGCAGAGGCCCAGTATGAAAAAAATCACGAGACTGGCAAATAAGTCTGACATAGACAGAATCCACGAAATTGAAGTTGAGACCTTTGAAAATCCCTGGTCAAAAAAGTCCATCGAGAACGCCATAGTTTTTGATGAACTTTCAGATATTTTAGTGGTTGAAGTCGATGGTGAAATAGGCGGATTCATTTCTTTTATGAGGATTTATGATGAAATTCACATAGGAAATGTTGCAGTTGGGAAAAAATATCGTGGACAAAAACTTGCAAATGACCTTTTTGACGGTCTAATTGATCTTGCAGAAAGAGAATCTTATAAGATGACCCTGGAGGTTGAAAAATCAAATAGGGTCGCCTTTAATTTGTATAAAAAATTTGGATTTACAATCCAAGGAGTTAGAAAAGATTATTACGGCATTGACAGAGATGCCTATATAATGTGGAGGGAGTGATGAGATGAAAGTTTTGGCAGTGGAATCCTCTTGTGATGAAACTTCTGTTGCAGTTGTTGAAGACGGACGAAAAGTTTATTCCAATGTGATTGCATCCCAAATTGATACCCACAAAAAATTTGGTGGAGTTGTACCTGAAATTGCATCAAGACAACATGTTGAAGCTATTAACACAGTCTTAAAGGAAGGACTTGACGAGGCAGGAGTGGACCTTAAGGACATAGATATTATTGCAGCCACAAAAGGACCAGGCCTTATTGGAGCCCTGCTTGTGGGCCTAAGTGCAGGCAAGACTCTTGCCCTTGCAACAAATAAACCCTTTGTTGGGGTCAACCATATAGTGGGACACGTTTGTGCAAATTATATTTCCTTTAAGGACTTGGAGCCACCCTTTATTGGACTAATAATTTCTGGTGGTCATACCTACTTAATTGAAGTCAAGGACTATGTTGACTTTACCCTTCATGGAAGAACTGTTGACGATGCAGTGGGCGAAGCCTTTGACAAGGTGGCAAGGTCCATGGGGATTGGTTATCCAGGTGGGCCTATAGTTGATAAGCTTGCAAAAGAAGGCAAGGAAACTATAGACTTCCCAAGGGTTATGATTAAGGAAGACAATTATAATTTTTCTTTTTCTGGACTTAAGACCGCAGTTTTAAATTATTTAAACTCAACTAAGCTTCGTGGAGAAGAAATTGTCATAGAAGATGTGTGCAAGTCCTTCCAAGAGGCAGTGGTTGACGTCTTATTGGAAAAATCTTTTAGGCTTGCAAGAGAAAAAAATATGGATAAGATTGTCCTTTGCGGTGGAGTTTCAGCAAACTCTAGGATAAGAGAAGCCTTTGAAGAAAAGGGTGCCGAAGAAAATATTAAAATTTTCTATCCTGAGTTAAAGCTATGTACAGACAATGCTGCTATGATTGCTTCGGCAGCTTATTATGAATACATGGCTGGCAATCTTGATGAAGAAAATTTTGCAAACCCAAATTTAGGTTTGGAATAAGTTAGAAAATAAAAAATCTAAGTCTATGAATTAAAATGTTTTATGGCTTAGATTTTTTTATTTCTTTAAATTTTTCTAGGCTTGTAAAAAGTTGTGGGCTTATAATAAATTGTAAAGTTGTAATTTTTAATAGGGTCGTAATTATTTGTTAAGTCATAATTATTTGTAAAGTTATAAATATTTAATAAGTCACAAGTATTTTAAGGCTTGGCAATAATTATGGACTCACAAAATTTTTTACACTTATAAAAAATATCTTAAAACTTAATAAAAAATAAAAAAAGTGCAGTGATGCACTTTTTTTTATAAGCAATTCAGGAATTTTAAAATTTCCATTTTTGTAAGATTATTTTCAAAAACTTCTAGGTGGTCAATTCCCATTAGCTCGTGGGAACTTTTTAGACCTAACTTGATTAACTTTTCTATTGAGTAAAGCTCTCCAAAGTAAGAGTTCTTTGATGATAGAAAAATTAAATTTGAAATTTGATTTACCTTCTTATTGTAAACTTCTCCTGAGCCCTTCTTGTAGTTTTCCATAAGGGATATGGAGACAGATTTTAGCTTAAGCCTTAGTTCACCATAATGGTCTTCAAGTCCAAAAAGTTTTATGAGCTCAAAGAAAAAGTCTTCGCCGTTAAGGGCTTTAAATACATCTCCAACAAAGATTGAATTCTTTTTGGGGTTTAGGACCTTTAAGATAATTCTATTGTCAAAGACCTTTGCAGAAACTCCTGCCTTAGTTTTAAAGATAAAGAAGTCGCTATCTATTAGATTACTTTTGATTTTTTCCAAGAAAATTGGTTCAGAAAAGTCAAAGTTAACATATAAAATTCCCGAATCGGAAGTCTTTCCCTTAATTTCCTTGTAGATGTTACCAGTTGACATTTTTTCTCCAGAATAATAAGTGTTTAAAATATTTTCCGGGACTTCTCTTATGTTGCCAAGGGACAGATTATCCAAATAAGTTGGGGACTCAATAGAAATAATGTCCTTTAAGTCAGTATAGACTTCCTCAACCTGTTCGTCTTTTTCAAAAACAAGCTTATCTACATGAGTCTTTTCTGATGAAAATTCAAGAAACTTGTAGCCATGGAAGAAGTTGACTCCTCTTTCCTCTAAGTAAGAGCGAAGTATATTATAAATCAAATTAGAATCTAAGCTAAAGTAGGACCCAGATCCAATGTAATCTACCAAGGCTTCTCTTAGTTCTTTAACTGGAGAGGTGGACTTTAAGTTGTAGATATTTGCTAAGTAATAATAAAAGTTTGATTTTAAAAAGTCTGAAAACAAAAAATACTTTTCAATAGTGGAATCGGTCTCCAAGTCAAGGGGAGAAAGCATAAGCTTGTAGATTTTTTTCTTACTAGCTTCATCAAGCTCTTCTACCTTATAAGATGAATTCATAGACAAGTCCATAATCCTTGGACTTTCTTTTTTTGCGATTTTTTCATATATTTCTAGAATTTCTTCTTCAGTCATTATATTTTTTAAAAGTTCAAGAGTATTTTTAAAATTATTTTCAGAAAACCTATTGTCAAAAGTCACATAGGTATTTTCATCTTCCTCTATATTTGTAAATTCATTAAAGGCCTTTGTATAAATATTTATATTTTTTGGGTCTAAGTTTGCGTGTTTTATAAGTCCATAGGCAAGAGCCAAGTTGCCAAAGCCATCGCCTAAGAGGTAGGCAAGGGACTCTTCGTCACGATTTGGCATTAGGACCTTCACTTCATCATCAGAAGCTTTTTTTGCAGCAAATATGGCTGCTGAAATTGTGGCAGCTGCAAGAGCTAGTTTTTTGATGTCATTTTTTCTTGACATAATTTCACCTCTCTTAGCCTTTACCCAATAAATAGTCACTTAATTCTAGTTTGTTAAATTGTTTTTGAACAAGTATAATGGACTTTGGAGGGATTAACTTGAATAATTATAAATTAATCGAAGAAAAATATATAGACGAGGTTGCATCTAACTGTAAGGTCTATACTCATATAAAGACAGGAGCAAGAGTCTTAACTCTTGAAAACAATGACGACAACAAGGCCTTTGGGATTGGCTTTAGGACACCACCTGAAAGAGGAAATGGTGTTTGCCACATTGTTGAGCACTGCGTTCTTTCTGGCTCAAGAAAGTTTAAGACAAAGGAACCTTTTATGGATTTAATTAAGTCATCGCTACAAACTTTTTTAAATGCCATGACTTTTCCAGATAAGACAATTTATCCAGTTTCTTCAAGAAATGAAAAAGACTTTTACAACTTGATGGATGTCTACCTTGATGCAGTTTTTCACCCAGCAATTTATGAAGAAGAAAAAATATTTCTTCAAGAAGGCTGGCACTATGAACTAAAGGACAAGGAAGACGACTTAAAATACAATGGGGTTGTTTATAACGAGATGAAGGGGGTTTACTCTGCATCAGAAAACCTTGTGTCTGATGCCATGGTCTTTGCCCTTCATGAAGACTCATCCTATGGAGTTGACTCTGGTGGGGATCCAAAACTTATTCCAAGCCTAAGCTACGAGGAATTTAAAGACTACCACAAAAAATACTACCACCCATCAAACTCTTATATTTACCTTTATGGAAATCAAAATATGGAAGAAGCCTTGGACTTTATTGACAAAAATTATTTACAAGACTTTGACAAGGCTGAAATTAATTCTGAAATTATCTTAAATGATGAAATAAAGAAAACTAAAGATGTAGAAATAACTTTTTCTGCATCAAAAGAAGAAATGAAGGACAAGATAGACTATTTATCCAAGGGCTGGACTCTTGGTTATGCTGACTCCAAGATGGATGTCTTTATGCGTGACTTCTTGGCAGAACTTTTAATTGATGCTCAAGGAGGACCACTTAAGAAGGCAATCTTTGACGCAGGACTTGCTGAAGATGTCTATTCAGAAACTTCTTCATCACTTCCTCTAGATCTATCAATTGTCTTAAAAAATACTGAGGCCGACAAGAAAGATGAATTCTTAAAACTATTGAGAGAAAGTCTTGAAAAATTAGTTGAGGAAGGAATCGATAAGGACCTACTTGAAGCAACTTTAAATAAATTTGAATTTATCTTTAGAGAAGGTGGGGGAACTCAAAAGGCAATAATATATTATATTAGGGCCCTTAATTCCTGGTTATATGATCAGTCACCACTTGATGCCCTTTACTACAACGACGTATTAAGTGAAGTTAAGGAAAAATTAAATGATGGTTTTGTAGAAAATTATATCAAAGAAAAATTATTGGACAATGAGTATTCTGTAAATCTTATTGCAAGACCAGAACTAAATAAAAACCACAGGGAAGAGGAAGAATTAAAGAAAGAACTTCAAGAACTCAAGGCAAAAATGTCTAATAAGGAAATTGAAGAAATTGTAAAAAAATCAAGAGACCTTGAAGAATATCAAAACCAAGAAGACTCACAAGAAAACAAGGACACAATTCCTTCCCTAGAATTATCTGACATTGACGAAAAGGTCACTGAATACCCAGTGGAAGAAGACAAGCTTGGAGATGTGGTTTATTTAAAAACCCACCAAGAGACAAATGGGATTGTATATACTACACTTTCTCACGATATTTCCTTTATTGAGAAAGAAGAAATGGAGACAATGTCCCTTCTACTTTCACTAATTGGACTAATTGACACAAAAAATTACACTTATGAAGAGTTGAACAACGAAATCTATAAGGCTACGGGAGGAATTTCCTTTAACCCATCTGTTTATGTTGACGCTAAGGACAAGGAAAAATACGTCCTTAGGATGAACATCAAGATGAAGTCTACTGCAGATAAGCTGGGAAGAGGTCTTGAAATTATAGATGAAATCATGAATAATTCGCTTCTTGATTCTAAAAAGAGAATTAAGGAACTTTTAAACATTTTAAAATCAAGAATAGAATCAACAATGTTACAAAATGGTCACCAATTTATAATTTCAATTTTAAAATCCTACTACTCTAGAGTTGCTGAAATCCAATCACATATTGGCGGACTATACTATTACGACTTCATGGGAGATTTAGTGGAAAACTTTGAAGAAAAGTGGGAAGATTTTGAAAAAGAGTCAGAAAAAATCTATGAAAAACTCTTTGTTAGAGATAACTTAATAATTTCTACTGCAGGAAATCTCGAAGACTTAAATAAGATTAAGCCAGAACTTGAAAAATATATTGAGTCCTTAGAAGTTAAAAATATTAAGCCAGCAGATTATGAATTTGAAAGAAATAATAAGAATGAAGGACTTTATACAACTTCAAATGTTGTCTACGTGTCAAAGGGTTATGACCTTGAAGACTTGGGCTTAAAATACAGGGGAGACTTAACAGTTCTCGCAAATATTTTAAACTCATCCTATCTGCACAATGAAATCAGAGCCAAGGGTGGCGCCTATGGTGGAGGAATCACTATAGGAAGGTCTGGCGACATGGCAACTTATTCTTACAGGGACCCTAACTTAAAAAATACTGTTAAGGTTTATGATTCTATTGGAAGCTTTGTAGAAAATGTAAGAATGTCAGATGAGGATCTTAAAAACTTTATTATTGGATCAATGAATTCCTTTGACCCACTACTTTCTCCAGAACAAGTGGGAGACATTAACCTTTCAAGATTTATTACAGGACTTAAAGTCGAAGATTTAGAAAAATCCAAGAAGGAAGCCTTAGAAACAAACTTAGAGAGATTAAATTCCTATGGAAAAATCTTTGATGAAGCAATGAAGAAAAATTATCTAGCAGCCTTTGGTAGTGAAAATATAATTAGGGATGGAGAAGGTCTATTTAAGGAAATAAAATCAATTAAGTGATTGGAGGACCGATGATAAATTATCAAGAAATATTAGGCAAAATAGAAAAGTTAATGAAGGAAGCCTCCAAGATTTTCTTTGACCTAGACCCTCAAAATAATTTTGAGATGAAGGGGAGAAACGACTTTGTAACAGAAGTTGATTTTAAGGTACAAGAAGTTTTAGAAAGAGAACTTTTAAAATTAATAGAAGGCTCCAACCTATTGGCAGAAGAAAAGGGCAAGTCAAGTGCAGATATAAAAGACTACACTTGGGTTCTTGATCCTGTTGATGGGACAAGCAACTTGGTTCATGGTTTCCAACACTCAGTTATTTCTCTCGCCCTTATGGAAAAATCTGACTTCGTAATAGGGGCAGTTTATGATCCCTATAGGGAAGAATTTTTCTCAGCAATAAGGGGCCAAGGAGCAAAATTAAATGGTAAGAAAATCAAAGTTTCAGCTAACGAAGAATTTACCAATTCCTTAATAGGTGTAGGAACTGGTGGAGGTAGACTGGGAAGAGTTGATGAGACCTTTGAAATGATGAGATATATTTATGAGAACACAAATGGGATAAGGCGAATTGGATCAGCTGCCCTTGAGATGTGCTACTCAGCTTGTGGAAGGTATGATGCCTTTATTGAAGATGACTTAAACCTTTGGGACTATGCTGCAGGAACTTTAATAGTAAGAGAAGCTGGTGGTCAAGTCATCAATATGCATGGAGAAGATGTGGCATCAGAAAGAAGAGGCGGAATAATTTCTGGAAGTAAGAAGATAGTTGATGAACTTATAAGATTCACCTATTAAAAATTTTATTTCATCTTTGGTTTTTTATGTGAAACAATTTTTTACAAATGAAAATTTTTAGATTAAGGAGTCAGGAAACTGGCTTCTTTTTTTGCTTTTTTATATTTTTTATAGAAGAGAGGAATTGTCTTTGGTATAATTATTTTTATAGATAACGATTTCATAAAATTAGTATTTATTAATTAGGATAAAGAAGAAGTTCACGCTTATAGATAGGAGGTTAATAATGAACAGAAAAACATTTTCACTTGTGACAAGTCTTGCAATTTTAACTTCAAGCCTGAGTCCAGCTTGGGCAGCAGGCAAGGATTTTACATATCAAAATTTAAATCAGACCTTGCTAATCAAAGTTCAGGTTGATGAGACAAAAGAGGTAGAAGAAAAGATAGACCTTCCCTTGGTCACAGAAACTATGCCAGATGAGAGTGTAAGAAATAAGTACGCCAGAATAATTTTTGTTCCAGAAACAAAAGTAGTTAATAATGTCATGCAATATGGAAAACTTTTAGATAAGGATAGAAATGAAGTAAGCTTAAGTGACATACCTTGTAAGATTGAGTCGCGTGATGTTGTTGTCAAAGGTAAAGAATTCTATGTCTTGAAAAGTGCAAAATGGAAAGATGTTAAGGATTATGAAGTAAATGAGAAGAAAGTTCTTTCTGTAAGAAGAGCTGATAATAACGAAAGTGACCCAGAAAAGAAGAAGATACATAAATTTTTAGGATGGAAACATAGGACAAAAAAAGTTTCTCTTTATGATGGTTATTTCAAAATAGATTTCGAAAAATATAGTATCGACAATCCAGTTATTTTTCAGTCTGTATTTGATCCATTGTCTTATTTTTATAGTATTTCTCATTTAGATAGTCTTGATGCAGATGGATATAAACTTACAAATAGTTCTAATGAATATTATAAAGTAGAATTTTTTTCGAATGGTAATACAATAGGATCGGGTGCTGGATTTAGATTTAATGATTCTCAAATAAAATATGCTTATAAAGAAGCTAATAATTCAAAAAATGTAGTTCTTCACTTGAGGTGGAATTCTGGTGATTACAGGTTTGGAGACTACAAACCACAAACTGTGAACATTAAAGATAAAACCTTTTGGTATTGGACTTATGACAAAAATTCACATGAAGTAGTTAAGGATGATACTAAACTTTCAATATCTAGACCAACATTCATTGCTAAATATATAGTTGACTTCTTAGGAATAGACAAAGATTTTGATTTGAAAAATAATCCAATTCCCGAGGGATGTCATGAACTTAAACTAGAAGTAGAGGATGGATATTCATTTAACAGTGTGCCGTATGAAAAATTTGCAGTAAGGGATGGACTTTCACTAGCTAATATTAGTGTTTTAGAAAAACCTATATTAAAGGATAAAAATAATATTAACTATTATGACGTTGCTTGGTATGATGGATATAAAAAAATTGATAATCTTAGTGAGTTCAAAATAAATTCAGATACAGTTTTAACTGCTAGAAAGGTTAGAGATTATGAGTCGGAAAAGTTCATACCAGAAGTCAAAGAAATTGAAGTCAAGAAAAATGAAGAAGTGACACTAGAAAAACTAAAAACTGGAATTACAAATCTTCCAGAAAATGTAGAAATTATAGAAATTATAAGATCTCCAGATACTTCAAAGGTTGGAAAAAGTAAAGCTACCTTAAAAATAATTTTCTCAGACACATCAAGTAAGGAAGTTGAAATTATTGTTAAAGTAATTGAAAAAATTAATGGAGGAACAATTACTCCAATCCCAAAAATTAATGAGTCAGATATTATAAAAGAAGAAGTACCTTACAATGGAAAAATCAATCTCTTAGACAACATCAATAATCTACCAGAAGGAGCAAGAGTAGAAGATTTAAGTGACCCAATTGACACTAACACCCCAGGCACATACACAGGCAAAGTCAGAGTTACTTTTAAAGATGGTTCATCAAGAATTCTTGAAATACCAATTGAAGTTTTAATTCCAATGGCGGAAAAATTTCCACCACAAAGGATTGAAAAAATCCAAGTTGAAAATCTTGAGATCCTAAGTCCTTTAGAAAAATCTGAAATCGAAGAAAAAATTAAAGTGGCTAATCCTCAAGCAAGATTAATAGAAGTTGACGACAAGGGAAATGTTACCTTGGTTTATGGAGATGGATCAACTAATAGAATCCAGGCAGAAGATTTAATTATCCTAAAGGAAAAAACACCTGATAAGGAAGGTCCTGAAGACAAACCTGGAAAAGATGAAGGTGAAAAAAATCCTGAAGACAAACCAGAAAATGGTGAAGATAAGAATGAAAATGATAAGGATAAAGAAAACTCAAATAATAAGAATGAAGAAAAAAATCCATGGAATGAATTTCCAAGATATTATGTAAGAAGTCACAGGACACCAACTTATAAGGTAGTGACAAAAATTAATAATAAAGAAAGTAAGCCAAAATTGAGTTCAAAAATATTTGTAATTGATACAAAGACAGGAACTTATACTATAAGAGAAGATGGCAAAACTTTAGAAAAGTTAATGGAAGTAAAACCTGTAATTAAAGATGACAGGACCAATTTACCACTTAGGGCCTTGGCAGAAATCTTAGATGCCAAAGTTATTTGGAACGAAGCCACAAGAACAGCTTCTTTCACTAGGGAGGGATTCACAGCCCTTATCCAAATCGATGGCAAGAAAATTGTCTTATCTAATGGCGAGACAATAGAACTTGAATCAAAAGCTCTTAATATTAATGGAAGAATTTATCTTCCCCTTGTTTACGTAGGTCAAGTCTTTGGACTTACAAGTGGTAACAGTCTTGATGGAGAAGACCAAGATATTGAGTGGAATGATAAGGATAAGACAGTTACAATCAACATTAAATAAAATTTTAAAGAGGAAGGGAGACCTTCCTTTTTATTTGCGAATATATTGAAATAAAAATATTATAGGACAAAGTCACTGAATATTTTGTTATAATGACCTTGAGGTGAATTATGATTTATTTTGTTATCTTATTAATTTTAATTATTTTATTAATTCCACAAGTTTACTATAGGAAATCTAACAAGCTCATGCAAAATGATGGACTTGATTTAACTTGTGACATAGAATTTATGCTTGAAGTAGAAGAAATTGATGACCTTATAGAATTTGGCAATGAAAAAGATTTTTTTGAACTTCCAAACTTTGAAAGGGTAAAAATAAAATCCTACGATGGATTTGTTTTAGACGGAGGATTTTTTCCAGTAGAAGAGCCCAAGGCCTTGGTTCAAATTATTCACGGAGCTCTTGAACACAAGGAGAGGTATTATTATTTAATTAAATATTTAAATGAAAGAGGTTATTCCTGCTTTATAACTGATAACAGAGGTCACGGAAGGTCTAGGAGTGACATCTATACTACTGGTTATATTGATGGAGTGGAAAAAGTTGCTGATGACAATCTTGCAATAACAAGACAACTTAAGAAGAAGTTTCCAGACACTGATATCTATTTAATTGGACACTCTCTTGGAACAGTCTTTGGAAGAATTTATCTTGAAGAAGGCGATGACCTTATAAAAAAATTAGTCTTATCAGGCCCACCAAACTATATTCCTGAGGTTCCCCTTGCAGTTTTTATTGGTAACTTTATTAATTTTTACTTTGGAGAGCAAAGGACAATTTTTATACTAAAACAGCTCTACACTGGTGAAAAAAAACACTTTGATTGGTTAAGCTACTCTAACGAAAATATAAAAGATGCAGAGAAAGACCCTCACATGCCTGCAGTTTTTAAAAACAGGGGTTATCTCACTGTCTTTGAGGGCGTGAGGGAATTAAAAAATACAAAAAATTATAAATTTAGAAATCCTGACCTAGATATATTTTTTATTGCTGGCCAAGATGATGTAGTAATTGGTGGAGAGAAAGGCTTTGAATCTTCTATTAATCTCTTAAAAGAAGTTGGCTACAAAAATATAAAATCAAAACTCTACAAGATGATGAAGCACGAAATTTTTAGGGAAGAAGAGAGGGAAGAAGTCTTTAAAGATATTGTTGACTTCTTGGAAAAGTAAAATGAACTCTTATTTAATAATCGGAAACTTAAAGAAAAATAAAAATCTGGATAAAGATTTTGAAAAATTACTTGAGGAACACTTAAACTATCATGAGAATGAAGTTGACTTGGGCAATTTAATTATTTCTGGCCCAAAGGATGAGGGTGGAGGAATAGGAATCTACCTGGGAGATGAAGTCAAGGACTTTTGTGACAATGATCCCCTAGTCTTGGGAGGATACTTGGACTACGAAATCATAAAATTTTATCCCAATGGCATAAATAAAAATTTAATAGAATTGTTTATCCAATAAAAAAAGCTGAGAAAGAAAAATTCTCAGCTTTATTTTTATTTAAGATCAGTCAAAGGACAAGTCCCCACTTGTGTCGTTGTCATTCATAAAGTAAACTAAGAGCTCATTGGCTTCGTCGAAGTCATCTTCTGATACATAAATTCCTTTTTCATAAAGAGAGAAGCCAGAGATGAGACGCATATAGTCGCCCTCGTCTTTGACAAAATATGGGATGGAGTTGTCTTCTAAGAAGGCACAAATTTCATCAAAGATAAGTTTATTAGTTGAAGTCACAAGTTTTACATATTCAATGTCTTTTTTCATATTATCACCTAAGGAGATTATACCACGAATAGGATTGAGAATGAATTTAAGAAAAAAATAAATAAATTAAAAAATTTGTCGCTTTAAAGGGGAAAATACACTAAATCTATTTAAAAAAATTGGCTTTTGTGTTAGTATTTCTAGTATATAAAAAAGGAGAGAGCGTATGTCAAAACAAAATGAAGGATTTTCATCAATCCTAGGATTTATTATGGTTGCCATTGGCCTTGCCCTTGGTATAGGAACTCTTTGGAGGTTTCCTTACGTAGTTGGCGAAAACGGTGGAGCAATTTTTATATTCTTATATATTTTAATTATCTTAGTTATAGGAATTCCCCTAATGACTTGTGAAGTTACCATAGGTTATGCAACTGGTAATGCCGCCATAGATGCTTACAAGACTTTAAAACCAAACACAAAATGGTATTTAGCAGGTTATCTTCACACACTTGCCGCCCTAATAATTGTAGGTTACACTTCAGTTATTTATGCTTGGATAATAAAATATATTGCAGGAGCCTTTATGGGTGACTTTGTTGGACTTGATAGCCAAGGAATTCAAACTTACTTTGATGCCTTTAATGCCAACAAGACAACAGTTTTTATATTTTTCTTAATTAACTTTGCTCTTAATAATGCAGTTATTATTCTTGGAGTTCAAAAGGGAATAGAAAGAGTTTCAAAGATTTTAATTCCAGTTTTATTTGTAATTATGATAGTTATAATTTTCTTTGGACTTAGACTTCCTGGTGCAAAAGAAGGGATTACCTTCCTATTTAAGCCAGACTTTTCTAAATTTTCCTTTAACTCAATTATAACTTGTTTGGGACAAGCCTTCTTTGCCTTGGGACTTGCCATGCTTGGTTCCATGGTATTTGGCTCTTACATCAAGGAAAAGGATGAAAACATATTTAAGGACTCAACAGTTATTTGCCTAGCCCTAGTATTTGCAGGAATCTTATCTGGATTTATGATTCTTCCAATAGTTTTTGCAACAGGACTTACACCAGGCGAAGGAGTTGGACTTACCTTCTTAACTCTTCCACTTGCCTTTAACGTTGTTCCTTTTGGTAGAATTCTTTCAATCCTATTTTACTTTGGCTTCTACATTGCAGCCTTTACTTCTTCAGTTGGAGTTCTTGAAGCAATTGTAGGACAATTTATGGAGAGATTTAAACTTGAAAGAATTAAGGCCCTAATGCTTGCAAGTGCAATAATAGTTCTTATTGCAGCTGTGTCGATCTTCTATGATCCAGCCTTTGCCTTCTTGGACAATGTTGAAAGTAATTACATCTTAGTAATTGGTTGTCTAATCATTGCCCTTTTCTCAGCAAGAGCTTGGAAGATGGAAAATGTTATTGAAGCTGCAAATATAAAAAGTCCTTTCGTTAAGGCTTGGATGAATATAAGTATAAAATATATATCACCTATTGTTATTGTGATTATATTCTTAAGTCAATTTATTAAATAAAGATAAAAGTCCCGTGAATTACCATGGGACTTTTTTAGTAGGATTTTTTATATTTAAAGAATAAGTGAAAATTTTCAAAACATCTAATTAAAAATTTTAAATAAAAAAAGTGGGGGACTAGCCTCCACTTTTAAACAACAAAAAAGACCCTGGCTGGGTCTTTTTCATTTTCATTACATGTTCTTTGAATAGAATTCAACGATTAATTGGTCTTCAATTTCTATTGGAACATCTTCTCTGTTTGGTAGAGAAACTAAAGTTGCCTTAAAGTCTTCGTCCTTAGAGATGTAAGGGTAGTTTACAACAATGTTAGTGTTGTAGTTTTCTTTAAATAGGTCAACTTTTCTTCCTTTAGCTGATAGTGCAATAACATCGCCAGGTTGGCATCTGTAAGAAGGAATGTTTACTTTCTTTCCGTTTACAGTTAAGTGACCGTGGCTAACCATTTGTCTTGCTTGTCTAATTGAAGATGCATAGCCCATTCTGTAACATAGAGAATCTAATCTAGTTTCTAGGAATGTTACAAGGTTAGGACCAGTTTGGCCTTGAGTTCTTTGAGCTTCTTTGAATAGATTAACAAATTGTTTTTCAAGTACACCGTAGTATGCTCTTAATCTTTGTTTTTCTAAAAGTTGCTTACCGTATTCAGTAAGTTTTTTATCACTTCTTGCAGTACCTCTTGTAGCTCTTTTCATTGCCTTTGGGTGACCGCATACATTTAGTCCAAGTCTTCTTGATTGCTTGAACTTTGGATCCATCATTTTTGCCATTTTTATCAAACTCCTTATAAATTTTCGCCGCGATAATTTATAAGCCGATAGCATTATACTAAATGATAATGGCTTTGTAAAGAGATTTACAAAATATAATGAAAACTTTATAGAGCAACAAAAATTATTTGTTATAAAACCCATTTAAGTATTAAAAAATTTGAAGGATTTGTGTTATACTTAAGTTAATAAGAATAATCTGAACGTATAGAATACCTAGGAGGATTTATGAAAAAAATAGAATTTGTTGATACTATTCTTCGTGACGCCCACCAATCACTTATGGCAACACGAATGACTTATAAGGACATGGAACCTGCACTAGAAAGACTTGACAAAGTTGGCTACAAGGCTATCGAGTGTTGGGGAGGAGCAACTTTTGACTCCTGTATAAGATACTTGGACGAAGATCCATGGGAAAGATTAAGAAATATCAAGTCTCACTTTAAAAACACAAAGACACAAATGCTTCTAAGAGGTCAAAACCTTTTAGGTTATAAAAACTATCCAGATGACATCGTAGAAAAATTCATTGAATTATCTGTAAAAAATGGAATTGACATAATAAGAATTTTTGATGCCCTAAATGATGTAAGAAATATTGAAACTTCACTTAAGGCAACAAAGAAGGCTGGAGCAGAAGCTCAAGTAGCAATTTGCTATACAACTTCAGAAGTTCACACTATTGAATACTTTACTGACCTTGCAAAGAAGGTTCAAGAAATGGGTGCTGACTCCATTGCCATCAAGGACATGGCTGGAATTTTAACTCCACCAGTTTCAAGAGACCTAGTTAGGTCAATGAGAAAGGTAATTGACATTCCAATAGAACTTCACACTCACGAAACAACTGGTTGTGGATCAATGACTTACCTAAAGGGCATTGAAGAAGGTGCCGATATTATTGACACAGCAATTTCTCCTTTCTCAGGTGGAACAAGTCAACCACCAACAGAAACTCTTGCTCTTATTTTAAAAGAAGCAGGTTATGATGTTGACCTTGACCTAGACATTCTAAATGAACTTGCACCTTACTTCCAAGAAGTTAAAAATAAATATCTTAACAATGGAACAATGAGGGTTAAAATGCTTACAGTTGATCCAAAGGGACTAATTTATCAAGTTCCTGGAGGAATGCTTTCAAACCTAAGCTCTCAACTTTCTGCTGCTAAGCAAGACCACTTATTTGACAAGGTTCTTGCAGAAGTTCCAAATGTTAGAAGGGACATGGGTTTCCCACCACTTGTTACTCCAATGAGTCAAATGGTTGGTACACAAGCTTCCTTTAACGTTATGACTGGCAAGAGATACAAGATGGTTCCAAATGAAATCAAGGATTATCTAAAGGGACTTTACGGAAAGACTCCAGTGGAAGTTGACGAAGCTTTTAGAAAATCTATAATTGGTGATGCAGAAGTTATTACTGACAGACCTGCTAACCACCTAGAACCAGCTTTTGATAAGTACAAGGCAGAAATTGGTGACCTTGCAAGATGTGATGAAGACGTATTGACTTACGCACTTTTCCCACAAGTTGCCAAGGACTTCCTATCAAAGAAATATTCTAAATAAATTTGATTTAAAGATGCTACTCAATGAGAGTAGTATCTTTTTTTGCATCTTATAATAATTTGTTGTATATTAATTTTAAATAAATTTATTAATTGAAGGGATGATTAAATGGACTATAAAAATTTTAAAGTCGATGACTATATAGAAAAATACGCAGAACTAATTTTAAAGATTGGTTTAAAGATTAAAGATGGAGACAAGCTTGTTGTTAGATGTCCCATTGAAGCAAGAGACTTTGCTATTAAATGTACAAAAAAAGCCTATGAACTAGGTGCCGGCGAAGTTGTAGTTGACTACAGAGATCAACTTATTTCTAGACTTAAGTATGAAAATGAAAGCCTCGATGTCTTAACAGACATTCCTAAGCACAAGGTTGATAAGGAAAACTACTACATGGAAAAAAAGGCTAAGTACCTTTCAGTTACAGGTTCGGACCCAGATGCCTTCAAGGGAGTAGATTCTGATAAACTATTCCAGTCTAACCTGGCAAACTCCAAGGCCCTAAGAGATTTTTCTGCAAAGATGATGGCAAACTATGTTTCTTGGATTGTTGTAGGAGCAAGTATCCCATCTTGGGCTACAAAAGTTTTTCCAGACCTTGAAGAAGGCGAAGCTGTTAGAAGGCTTTGGTTTGAGATCTTTAATTCAGTTAGACTTTTTGAAGATGATCCAGAAAAAGCCCTAGAAAATCACGTAGATAACTTAAACAGATACAGCAAATTCTTAAATGATGCTAAATTTGAAAAATTAATTTACAAGTCTGAAAAGGGAACAGACCTTGAAGTTGGACTTCCAAAGGGCTACATCTTTGCAGGAGCAGGAGACGTAAATTCTGATGGAGAAGAATTTATTGCCAACATGCCAAGTGAAGAAGTTTTCTCTGCTCCAAGACTTGATGGAGTTAATGGAAAAGTTTATTCAACAATGCCTCTTAATTACAACGGAAATTTAATAGAAGACTTTTATCTAGTCTTCAAGGATGGACTTGTTGTGGATTATGATGCAAAAGCTGGAAAGGAATATTTAAAAAATATTTTAGAAACTGATGAAGGAGCAAAGAGACTAGGAGAAGTTGCTCTAGTTTCTTATAACACACCAATTTCCATGAGAAAGGTTCTTTTCTACAACACACTTTATGATGAAAATGCATCCTGCCACTTTGCCCTAGGTAAGTCTTATCCAACTTGCCTTGAAGGTGGAGAAAAACTCTCAATAGAAGAATTAAAGGAAAGAGGAATGAACGATTCACTAACTCATGTTGACTTCATGGTGGGCGATGAAACAACAGAAATCATTGGCGTAAAAGAAAATGGAGAGCAAGTTCAAATCTTTAAAGAAGGAAATTTTGTAATTTAATAATAATTTTTAAGTCAGGCAAAGAAGCCTGACTTTTTTTAATTACTTTAGAATTTGTAAAGGTTTTCTGCTAAAATATAATTAAGAAAATAAAAGTAATTTACATAAATAGATAAGGAGGTTTTATGTACTCTTGCACTAAAACTTGTACCTTAACTGGACTCAATGGATATCCAGTTGATGTGGAAGTAGACTTATCAAATGGAATGCCAAAAATTATCCTAGTTGGACTTGCAGATACAGCTGTAAAAGAATCAACAGAGAGGGTAAAGTCGGCAATAAAAAATTCTGGATACGACTTTCCGAAAAAGAGGATTACAATAAATTTAGCTCCTGCCAATCTTAGAAAAGACGGAACTCAGCTTGACCTAGCCATTGCAGTGAGCCTCTTAAGTTGTGATGAAAGCCTTGAGATGGACTACTCACCCTATGTCTACATGGGCGAGCTTGCCCTTGATGGTAAGGTAAATAAAATTCAAGGTGCCCTTCCCATGGTCATATCCATGAGGGAGAAGGGCTACAGAAAATTCATCGTTCCCTATGAAAATCGCAAGGAATGTGCCATAGTATCTGATGTGGAAATTTATCCTGTGAAGACCTTAGAGGAAGTTGTGTCTTTTATAAGAGGAGAGCTTCAAATTGAAAGATGCATGGGAAATCTAAAGAGGGAAAAGGTTTCTTATGACATGGATTTTTCTGATATAAAGGGCCAAGAAAATTTGAAGAGAGCTCTAGAAATTTCCGCATCTGCAAAGTCCAATATTTTAATTTTAGGTTCGCCAGGTTCGGGAAAGACTATGGCTGCAAAAAGATTTCCAACAATTTTGCCAGAACTTGACTTTGAAGAAGCCATTGAAGTTACAAAAATTTATTCTATATCAGGACTCTTAGACGACAATTCACTTATAACAAAGCCACCCTTTAGGTCGCCCCACCATACAGCATCAGCAGTTTCACTGATAGGTGGAGGAAGGATACCAAAGCCAGGAGAAATTTCTCTTGCCCATAATGGAGTCTTATTTTTAGATGAATTGCCTGAATTTTCTAAGTCAGTCTTAGAAGTTTTGCGTCAGCCAATGGAATCCAAGGATATAATAATATCTCGTGCAAACGCAAATGTTAAATATCCAGCAGACTTCCAGCTTGTTGTTGCCTTAAACCCCTGCCCTTGTGGTTACCATAATTCCAAGACACACGAGTGTACTTGTTCTCCTTATGAAATCCAAAGATATCTTTCGAAAATTTCTCATCCTCTTTTGGATAGGATTGACATCCATCTTGAGGTACCTGAAGTTAATTACAAGGATATTTCTTCTGAGAGGTCTGGAGAATCTTCTGAAGCTATAAGAAACAGGGTCAAGTATGTTAGGGAACTTCAAAAGGATAGGTTTAGGGATGAGACTTTTAAATACAACTCTGAAATTCCTGAAAACAAATTAAAAAGATATTGTGCCTTAGATAAGGGCTCTGAAAAAATTTTAGAGCTTGCCTTTAAAAAATATGGAATGAGTGCAAGGACTTACAATAAAATTTTAAAGATTGCAAGGACCATTGCCGACATGGATGGATGTGAAAATATAAAAGAAGATCACGTTCTTGAAAGTATCCAGTATAGGACTATGGACAAGAAGTTCTGGGGCAACTAGGAGGATCCAATGGATGAAAGAGATTTACTTATTTTTTTAAATGCAATAAATTTTTCCAGCCAAAACTCTCTAAAAGTTTTGGACTACTTAATGGATAAAAATATTCCCCTTGAAGATTTTTACAAAATTGATTATTTAGAAGAAAAGGTCCTTTCTGAAAAGAGTGCCAATAGATTAGATGAAAGAGCTAAAGACTTTGACCTTATAATAGAAAAGATTAGAGAGAAAATTGACTCAATTGGCGTTCACATAGTGACAATTCTCGACGAAGACTATCCTGATGAACTTAGGTACATTGAAGATCCTCCATCCCTTCTTTATGTTAAGGGAAATTTAAACATCTATAATCCCATTGCCTTTGTGGGGGCAAGGTCACACTCATCTTATGGGAATATGGCTGTAAATAAGATAATTGATGATTTGAGGTATTATGATTTCACAATAGTAAGTGGCATGGCCTATGGCATTGACACCCTATCTCATAGAAGGGCTCTTCAAAATAATCTAAATACAATAGCAGTCCTTGGAACGGGAATTGATGTTATTTATCCAAAGTCAAACAAGGCTCTTTATGAAGAAATCTCCGAGAAGGGAGCAGTTATTAGTGAGTTTCCCTTAGGGACTGAGGCCAACAAGTTTACCTTTCCCATGAGGAACAGAATAATTTCTGGACTTTCAAAGACTGTTGTAGTTGTTGAGGCAAAGGATAAGTCTGGAAGCCTAATTACTGCAAGGCTTGCTGCAGAACAGGGAAGAGAAGTCTTTGCAGTGCCAGGCAATATCACTTCTATATATTCTGTTGGAACAAACAAGCTGATTCGTGACGGAGCAATTCCTTTAATAGAAATAAAAGATATATTAGATTTTTATCCAGGAATCTTGGACAAAAAGGAAAAAGAAGAAAAAGTTGATTTAGATCTTGAAGAAAGAGCAGTCTATAATCTCATTGAAAAGGGGATAAATAACACAAATGATATTTGCATAAATTTAAATAATGAGGTATTTTATATAAATAAGATACTGACTAAGTTGGAACTTAAGGGAATTATAGAAAAAATTTCCATGAACGAATTCCAAATTTTAAAATAAATTCTAGGAAGAAGGAGATGATATTTTGGCAAAAAATCTAGTAATAGTGGAGTCACCAACAAAGGCAAAGACAATAAAGAAGATGCTAGGCAGAAATTACAATGTAATTGCGTCTGTTGGCCACGTTAGAGACTTACCCAAGTCCAAGCTTGGCATTGATATAGAAAATGATTTTGAACCACAATACATGAATATATATGGTAAGGGTCCTTTAATTAAAGAAATTAAGTCTGAAGCAAAAAAAGCAGACAAGATATTTCTTGCAACCGACCCCGATAGGGAAGGAGAAGCCATATCTTGGCACCTTTCTTATATTTTAGGCATGGATGAAGATGACAAGAATAGGGTTACCTTCAATGAAATAACTAAGGACACAGTAAAAAGAGAAATAAAAAATCCAAGAACCATTGACATGAACCTTGTTGATGCTCAACAAGCAAGACGTGAGCTTGATAGGTTAGCTGGTTATAAAATTTCTCCACTTTTATGGAAGAAGGTTAAGTCTGGCTTATCAGCAGGTCGTGTCCAATCAGCAGTCCTAAAATTAATTTGCGACAGAGAAGAGGAAATTGACAACTTTATTCCTGAAGAGTATTGGACTATTGAAGCTGATTTAAGGGCAGGAAGGAGAAAGCTTCTTGCTGATTATTATGGTGTAAAGGAAAAAAACAAGGCTAAAAAAGTTGAACTTAAAACAGAAGAGGATGCTGACAAGGTAATAAATAATGTAGATAAAGAAAACTTTACTGTAGACTCTGTGAAGAAGGGAAAAAGAGCTAGAAAGTCTCCAAATCCTTTTACAACTTCTACTATGCAACAAGAAAGTTCTAGGAGAATTAATTTTTCTACTAAGAAAACCATGATGGTTGCCCAAAGCCTTTACGAGGGCGTTAAACTTCCAAAGGAAGGCTCAGTAGGGCTTATAACCTATATGAGAACTGACTCAGTGAGGATTTCTCAAGAGGCACAAAATGCTTGCCTAAACTTTATAGAAAAGTCTTATGGCAAGAATTATCTTGGGAAATCAAGGGCACCAGCTAAGAAAACTGAAAACATTCAAGATGCCCACGAATGTATTAGGCCAACTGATGTTACAAAAACACCTTACTCAATAAAAGATTCTCTTTCAAAGGATCAATTTAAGTTATATTCTTTGATTTGGAATAGATTTGTTGCATCCCTTATGGCAAATGCAATCTTTAATACAATATCAGCAGATATAGTTTCTAATCTTGAATTATTTAGGGTAACTGGGTCTACTTTGGACTTTGACGGATACTTAAGAGTTTACGATTACAATCCTGAGAAGGCAAAGGAACTTCCACCACTTGAAGAAGGTCAAGTTCTAAAATTAAAAGATATTAAAAAGGAACAACACTTCACAAATCCACCTCCAAGATACAACGAAGCTTCACTTATTAAAGAACTTGAAGCCTTGGGAGTTGGAAGACCTTCTACCTATGCACCAACAATTTCTACTCTCCAAAGTAGGTATTATGTAGTTCTTGAAGAGAAGAAATTTGTCCCTACAGAACTTGGCCATACAGTAAATGAAATTCTGGTAGATAATTTTGACAACTTAGTTGACAAGAAGTTCACTGCCCAAATGGAATTTGAACTCGATGAAATTGCTGAAGGCAAAAAACCTTGGAAGGAACTTGTTAGGTCCTTCTATGGTGATTTAAAAGAAGATCTCGACAAGGCTTATGAAAATATAGAAAAGGTTGAAATCGAAGACCCAGTGACTGATGAAATCTGTGACAAGTGTGGGAGAAACATGGTTATAAAAATGGGCAGGTATGGAAAATTCTTGGCGTGTCCGGGCTTCCCAGAATGCAGGAACACCAAACCTCTTGTTGAAAAAATTGGGGTTAAGTGTCCAGACTGTGATGATGGTGAGATTGTAGTTAAGAGATCTAAAAAAGGAAGGATTTTCTACGGTTGCGACCAATATCCAAAATGTGAATTTGTATCTTGGAACAAGCCAATTAATGAAAAATGTCCAAAATGTGGAAGCATTTTGACAGAGATGAACTCAAGAAATAAAAAGACAATAAAATGTAGTAATTCTACTTGTGACTACAGGAGAGAGGAAAGTGAATAATTTTTCTTTTGATATTAAAAATATTTTGACAGAAAACTACTGTCGAAAAAATTTTATAGCTCCCCATAGAGAAGAAGGCGACCTAGTGGTCTTCTACTCTTTACATATTAATGATGAGATTTTAAAGTACA
Organism: uncultured Peptoniphilus sp.; assembly: GCA_902465645.1. Lineage (GTDB taxonomy): Bacteria > Bacillota > Clostridia > Tissierellales > Peptoniphilaceae > Peptoniphilus_A. The sequence continues at coordinate 28,155 of CABQNX010000001.1, read as the reverse complement.
ATCTCAGCGAGAAACTAGGAAGAGAAATTACCTTTGAGGAAGCTAGTATAGAAAAAATAAATCTAATTTTAGATGAAATCTATAATAGTAACGGAAGAGATTATCTTTTAGAAGATATAAATGATAAATATGAGGACTTGATTATCCTTGAAGATGAGGACAAAGAAGACTCACCAGCTGTTAGAGCGCTTGATTACATTCTAAGAGAAAGTATTGCTAAAAATGCCAGTGACATCCACATAGAGCCAAGGCATGACAATATAGTAGTTAGAATTAGGATTGATGGAGCCCTAAATAAGTTAATTGAATTGCCTAAAAAGATTTATCCTCATTTAATAACGAGGATAAAAATTCTATCTCAGCTTGATATTTCAGAGAAAAGACTTCCTCAAGACGGGAGATTCGCCTTTGATTTTAAGGGAGATAAAATTGACATAAGAGTTGCAACAACTCCAACTGGTAGTGGAGAAAAAATAGTATTAAGGATATTGGATATTCAAAGGATTTCTTACACTCCAGAAGGAATTGGTCTTGTTGGAGAAAATTACGACAAGGTAATGAAACTAATTTCTCAACCATCAGGCTTGATTCTAATTTGTGGCCCAACATCTTCTGGAAAGACCTCATCACTTTATACTCTCTTGAGAAAGATTCAAGATGATGACATAAATATTATGACTATTGAGGACCCAATTGAATATAAAATTGATGGGATAAATCAAATTGAAGTAAACCCCAACACAGGTCTAAGCTTTGAGAAGGGTCTAAAAGCAATTTTGAGGATGGACCCAGATAAGATTATGATTGGGGAAATAAGAAATGAAGATACAGCCCACATAGCCATTTCGTCATCAATTACAGGTCACTTAGTCCTATCAACCCTTCACACAGAATCTTCACCAGCTTCAATAGGAAGACTTATTGATATGGGAATAGAACCTTATCTAATTTCTGCAGGCCTTATTGGGGTAATCTCTCAAAGATTAATAAGAAGACTTTGCCCTCACTGCAAGGAAAAAATTAAAAATACAAACCCACTTATAAAGAGTAAATTTATTTATAGGGCAAGGGGTTGTAATAGGTGCAACCAAGGTTACTCTGGTAGGATGGCTGTATTTGAAATAATGATAGTTGATTCTGAAATCAGGGAGATGATCAGCAGGAGAGAATCTGTTAAAGATTTAAAAAATATGGCAATTAAAAAGGGAATGAAGACCCTATCAAGTGAAATCCTAAGCTTAATTGAAGCAGGAGAAACAACTTTTGAGGAGTATTATAAAAACATACATACTGTTGGTGAATTATGATTTACAAATATAAGGCCTTTAGGAGCAGGGAAAAAGTTAAGGGAAATATTAAGGCTGACAATTTAAAAGAAGCCAAGGAGAAACTAAAAAGAGAGGGACTTAGGCCCATAAAGATAGAAGAAAATATTGAGTCTTCAAATTCTTTTGACTTCAAGAAGAAGTTTAAAAATGAAGATCTCTACATTTTATTTAGACAACTTTCTCTTTTTATAAACTCTGGAATAAATATAGAAAGATCCTTTGAAATATTATCCACGCAGTTTGCAAAGGACAAGGGAAAGATTTTAGCTAATATAAGAGATAGTTTAAGGTCTGGGAGCTCTTTATCAGATTCAATGAATATTACAGGTGCCTTTCCAAGTCTTGTTATAAACATGGTTTATGTTGGAGAAAATACTTCAAGTCTTGGAAAAATTTTTAACAGACTCTCCGATTATTACATAAAAAAGAAAAAGACTCGTTCAAAAATTATTGAAGCCATGGCTTATCCTATAATACTCTTAGTGACTTCAATCTTTATAATTAATTTTTTGATTATTAATGTAATTCCAAGTTTTGCGGAGATTTTTTCTGACAACAATAATTTGCTACCATTACCTACAAGGATTTTAATGGGGTTTTCAGATTTTGTATATAGAAATTATTTCTTCATAATTTTTTTAATAATAGGGGTGACGTCGATTGTATTAATCTATAACAAGAAACATCCTAAGACTTTTCACTCTTTTTTATTGAAGTTTCCTTACTATAAGATGACTAAGTCTATGAATCTGTCTTTTAACATGGATCTCTTACTTGGATCAGGCTTAACTGTAGACAGGAGCCTTGAGATAATTTCAAAGATGGAAAATAATATAAGCTTAAAAGAAAAGTATCAAGAAATTTTAACAAAGCTTAAATCAGGAGATCATCTCTATAAAAGTTTTCAAGAAGCGGAAGTTTTTTCAAATATTTTGCTATCTATGATTAGGGTTGGGGAAGAGTCTTCAAGCTTGAAAGAAATTTTTTCTATAATGTCTTCATATTATGATGAAGAATTAAATTCTCGTAACCAAAAAATTCTTGGTCTAATGGGACCAATTTTAATAATTATAATGGCATTGATAATTGGATTTATAGTGCTGTCAATTGCACTACCAATTTTTGATATGGTAAATCAATTTTAGGAGGGACATATGAAAAACAAAAAGAAAAATAAGGGATTTACTTTAATTGAGTTGGTAATTGTAATAGCAATTATTGCAATTTTAATTTCCATTGCAGCTATGAGGTATAGCTCAACTAACTTGGCAGCAGAAGCAGCGGCTCACAATGCAAATGTCAAGGTCTTGAAGAGTGCAGGAATCTTATATTTTATTGATAATCCAGACAAAAAAGGTGATATCAGCGCTGAAGACCTAAAACCATATCTTGAGGGAGGAAAGATTCCAAAACCAGCTAAGCATCTTGATGGAGCAAAAGATTTTACCGTCAAATCAACAGATGATGGAGACGTAGAAGTTAGTCCAGGTCCAATAAAGGTTCAAGACAAAAAATTAGTCGAAGATAATGAAAGTTGATTTATATATTTTTATAATTTCATTACTAGTATTTTTATTTGGCGGATCTCTTGGATCCTTTTACAAAGTTTTTCTTGAGAGAAGGGAGAGGGGAGAAGACTTTATATTTTTAAGAAGTCACTGCGAATCTTGCAAAAAGTCTTTAAAGTTTTATGAAATGATTCCAGTTTTTTCTTATATTTTTTTAAAAGGTAGATGTTCTTCCTGTGGAGAAAAAATTGGAAGAGAAAACTTTTTTGTTGAAGTCTTAACTTCTCTCTTGGCTCTTTTAGTTTTTATGAAATATAAAATTTCTTTAGAAACTTTAATAGTTAGCCTTATCTTAATAATTGCATTTTTTATTGGAATCATTGATTATAAGACGGGTTATATTTATAACCTTGACCTCTTAATATTATTATTTTTTGTAATAATTTATAAAATTTTTATTATTGGAGGGTTAATAAATTCTATAAAATATTCTTTAGGAATGGGTCTTATATTTTTCATAATTTATTTTGTAACAGGAATGATGGGGCTAGGAGATGTCTATTATTCTTTTATAATGGGACTTCTTGCTAACAACTTATTCCAAGCCTTTGTTCTCTTTAGAGATTCTTTTATAAGCGCAGGACTTATATCTTTAATATTAATTTTACTCAAGAAGAAAACTTTTAAGGATTCCATTGCTTTTGGACCCTTTATGACTGTGGCTATAATTATTTTCTTAATTTGTAGGTGAAATATGTTTGACAGAAGTGTAAAAATTAAGCTTAACGACGGATTTGTAAATATTTTTGACAAGACAAAAAGTGAAGAAGAGAAAAATTCTGTTCCCATGCCCTATAGGATTTATAGGGATGGGAATATTTTAGATTACCACCATTTTTTCTATAAGATGGGAAAGATTTTTAAGAAACTAGACCTAAACAAGAGGGATAGGACATATGTGATATTTGATTCAAGTGAATTTATTCACATTAATTATAAGATTCCAGAAATTGATGAAACTGAAATAAGAGGATTTTTAAATCTTGAATTAGAAGATTATGGAGATTTTAATCTCGATGATTACGAACTTTTTTATAAGAAAAAATCTCTTGGAGACAACTTAGAACTTTCCATTGACCTGGTGCCCAGGGATATGATCTCAAAAATTGCAGAAGTCTTAGATAAATTAGAAGTTAAAAATTATGAAATTCTTCCAGAAAGTCAAACTTTATCACAGGATGGTAAGTTTTTAGAAATTCAAACCTCTTACATAAAATTAATTTCTATTGATGATGAGTTAGTAAAATCCTATGAGAAAATTTATGACGAGAACATTGAAAAAATGATTGAAGACAATGGACTAGAAGAAAAAAATGCCTCAAACATAATTAATCTTAGGTACGATATAGAGGAACAAAAAGTTGAAGAAGACTTCTTGTTTAAATATAAGAATTATTTTATTAGACACATTAATAAGATAGAAAAATTTGCAAGTGGAGATAAAATTTATCTTTTTGGAAAAATTGCAGATTCAGAAACTATTAAGGATCTTCTAAAGTCCTATAGCAATTTAGAATATGAGTATTTTGGGGAAAATTTAGAACTTAATATTTTAAAGACTAAAGAAAAAGAGAAGAATAAAACAAAAAAAGATAAAAATTATGTTAATTACATCTTGCCCCTTGCTATATTAATTTTAATAATTTCAAATCTTTTGTATTATAAGAAATTAAAAAAAGAAAATGAACTTATTAGTGAAAAAATAGAAACTCAAGAAGTAACTGAGGGCGAGGACATAGATTTATCATCTGATAGGTTTCAAGAAAAGAATAAAAAGTTTATAGAAAAAATCTCTGAAATACAAAAACTTGAAGATGAAAATTTGGTCATAACTTCCTATAATTTTGACAAGGGAAGGATAATAGTGAGAGGCCTAGTAAAAGATGAAGATTATTTTAATAAGACTTTTAAAGATATAGATATTGTGAGCAAAAATTTTTACAAGGAAAATGGATTTAACAAATTTGAAATGCAAATCAAATAAGTGTAAAATTTTTGTGAGGTGTAAAGGATGAAAATTGGAAAATTAAAAACAGACTTGTTGGAAAAATATATTTTTGACAAGCTTGTTTCAAATAGAAAAGAAGTGATAATGGGTGGAGGAACTGGTCTTGACAATGCAGTAATGGATTTTGGAGGAGACCTAATAGTAGCCTCAACTGACCCCATAACAGGTGCTTCAAAAAATCTAGGATCACTTGCCATAAATATTTCTGTAAATGATGTGAGTTGCCAGTGTGCAGACCCAGTGGGAGTTTTAATGACACTTTTGATTCCCTCAACTGCAGACCTTGATGACTTAAAAGAAATCGTAAATGATGCTACAAGAACTGCAGAAGAACTAAATGTTGATATAGTTGGTGGACACACTGAAGTTACTGATGCTGTAAATAAAATTGTAATTTCCACTACAGTTATTGGAAGGGTCAATAAAGATAGAAGACCTGACATAAAAAACGTAAAGCCAGGAGATGTTCTTGCAGTATCAAAATATCTTGGCATAGAAGGCACAAGTATAATTGCCCATGAAAAAGATCAAGTAAAAGAAATTCTAAGTGAAGAAGAATATGAATTTGCAAAATCTCTTTCCAAGGAAATTTCTGTATTAAAAGAATCAAAAATTGCTGGAAAATACTCAGTAAAACACATGCACGACATAACTGAGGGAGGACTTTTTGGAGCAGTGTGGGAAACTTCTAGAGCTTTAGGTCACGGCATAAGAATTTATAATGACTTAATCCCTCTTCTTGATGTAACTAAAAAAATTTCTAGATTTTATAAAATAAATCCTATGAAATTAATTTCAAGTGGATCCATGTTAATGGTATTTGATAAAGAAAACTTTGATGAATTTAAAAAAGGAGCAGAAGCTAAAGGAATTAAAGTTACAAAAATTGGCGAGATAAATGATGAAAATGAAGCTGTAGTTAATTATGGAGATAAAGAAATAATATTAGGAGATCCAGACCCTGATGAGCTTTATAAGGTGGTCTAAAATTATTACAATTCAGTTACATTATTGACAATAATTACAAAAGTCTATAAACTTTATCTAGGTGAATTAAATGAAAAAAATTATTAAAATTTCAATATTGTGCTTGGCATTACTTATTACACCAGTATTTGCCAACAACTTATTTAAAGTAAGCATAGGCAGGACTCAATTTCAGGTTAAGAAAGCTGGAGTCCTAGTGAATAATAGGACATTAAAAACTGAGTTTTCTCCCTACATAAAGCAGGGAAGGACCTTCGTGCCAATCCGTGAAATTACAGAAAACCTTGGAGCAGATGTTAAGTGGAACAACAAGGATAAGTCAATTAAGATCAGCCTTAATGGAGATGTAATTGACATGAAAATAAATAGTCCTAATGTAAGAGTTAATGGAAAAAAAATAAGCCTTGACAATGCCCAAGCACCACAACTTGCTCTTTATTCAAGCCCAAGAAAAGAAACTAAGACAATGGTGCCTTTGAGATTTATATCGGAAACTTTTGGTTATGATGTAGATTGGAATAACGACAAGGTTAGGGCTGAGATAAGCACAAATAAGACTAAGTCAATAGTTGATGATAATAAGAAAGAAAATTCAAATAAGAATTCTAAGAATAATAAGTCTAAGAATAAGAATACAAAAAAACTAGCATCCAAGGCTAAGGATTCTGATTCTAAATCTATATTCGATAGCAATTATTTTCAGTCAAATGTAGAAAAAAGAGAAACTAATAAGATTACAAAAGAAATTGATGGTGGTAACAAGGACAAAATTTTTGACCAAGCTGACCTTGAGAAGTCTGATGAAAAAGTAAAGAGAGTTATAAAAGATAGGTTAGAAGTTAATGGAAAATTAAAAATTGTAATTGACCCTGGTCACGGTGGAAAAGACTCAGGAGCAGTTGCTCTTGATGGAGAAACTTATGAAAAAACTGTAAATCTTTTAGTGGCTGAGAGATTAATGGATAAACTATCTGCAAATAGTGAAATAAGCCCAGTTATAACAAGAACAAGAGATGAGTATATAAAACTCTTAGATAGGGCTGGTGTTTCTAATGATGGAGATGCCCACTTATTCTTATCAATTCATTTTAACAGTGCGGATAATTCTGATGCCAAGGGGATAGAAGTCCTCTACGCATCAGAAAAGAACGTAAGAATTAAAGACACAGTTCAGAAAGATTTTGCATCCTGTCTACAAAAAGCCCTTGTAAGAGAAACAGGAGCAGTAGACCGTGGAATTAAAAATAGACCGGCTATAATAGTTTTAAATAAAACTAAAAATGTTGCAGCCTTAGCAGAACTTGGATTTTTATCAAATGAAGATGATTTAGAAAATATTAAAGACCCTGACTACATTGATAAATTAGCACAAGGACTCTATAATGGTATAGAAGACTATATGAATACCTATGTAGATAAATAGAAGGGGAATTATGAGAGAAGATAGACAAAACGATGAAGCAAGACCTATAAGAATAACTCCAAATTACTTAGACCATCCCGATGGATCAGTTTTAATAGAATGCGGCAAGACAAGAGTTATTTGTAGTGCCATGATTGAAAATAAGGTCCCTGGATTTTTAAGAGGAAAGAATAAGGGCTGGCTATCAAGTGAATATTCAATGTTACCCGGATCAACCCCTACTAGAAAAGTTAGGGACATTTCCAAGGGGAAACTTGATGGAAGAAGCAGCGAAATTTCAAGATTAATTGGAAGAGCCTTAAGGACTTGTATAGATTTAGATAAAATTGGAGAAAGAACTATTTGGATAGACTGCGATGTTATATCTGCTGATGGAGGAACTAGAACTGCAGCAATAACAGGTTCTTACATTGCACTTAAACTTGCAGTTAAAAAAGCCTTAGAGAATAAGAGGTTTGAAGAAGATCCAATTATTTCAAAAGTTGCAGCTATTAGTGTTGGAAAAGTTAATGGGACAAGCCTAGTTGATTTAGACTTTAAAGAAGACTCCAATGCAGATGTTGACCTAAATGTTGTAATGAACGATGACTTTCAACTTGTAGAGATTCAAGGGACTGGAGAAAAAGACACATTTTCAATTGAAGAGCTAAATGAATTTTTACAAGGAGCAAAAAGAGGAATTGGAGAAATCTTCCAATATTTTGAAATTTTGGAGCAAAACCTATGAATAAAATAGTTTTATCAACAGACAATAAAAATAAATTAAGAGAAATAAAAGAAATTTTAGCCGATTTAGATATTGAAATCTTTGGAAAATCTGATATAGATGGGCTTGATTTCGAAGTTGTAGAAGATGGAGAAACCCTCTATGACAATGCCTTAAAAAAAGCAGATGCTATGGCAAAAAGAGTTGAACTAGCAGTCTTAGCTGATGACACAGGACTTTTTGTTAATGCACTTGATGGTGAACCAGGAGTTCACTCTGCAAGGTATGCATCAGAGCATGATGACAAGAAAAATAGGGAAAAACTCTTAAAAAATTTAGAAGGTAAAGAGGACAGGTCAGCTTACTTCAAGACTCAGATAATCTTAATAGATTCAAAGAAGAATATTATTCCAATAGAAGGAGTTTGCGAAGGAAAAATTTCAGAAGTTGAAAGAGGAGACAATGGTTTTGGATACGACAGCATCTTTATACCAGAAGGATTTGACAAAACTTTTGCAGAAATGTCTCACGAAGAAAAAAATGAAATTTCTCATAGAGCAAGAGCCTTAAAGAATTTAAGAGAAAAATTAGAGAATTTATAATTATTGTAAATTTTTATTGACAATACATCCTTAATTTGATATTATGAATGTGTTGTTCGTGGTGGGTATGGCCTAGCTGGTTAAGGCGTCAGATTGTGGTCCTGAAGATCGTGGGTTCGATTCCCACTATCCACCCCACAATAATTAGAAGTGCCTTGGCACTTTTTTTTTATTTGCTAGAGTGGCGGAATTGGCAGACGCACCAGACTCAAAATCTGGCGATCGAAAGATCGTATGGGTTCAAGTCCCATCTTTAGCACCATTTTCTATTATCGTGTATTGTCGTTAATTGCCGTTTATTTGTATTTCAAGCGGTTGATGATGATGCACGATTTTTTTATAACCTGTAATATTGTTTTTTTGTCGTCTATTTATGCCAAAATCCACACTAAATGTCCACTTTTTTTATAAGAGATTATTCATATTTAATAATTAATCATTTTAAGGCAAATTTTAATTCAAATAAAAAATTTAAAAATTTTCATATCAACTTTACATCATTTCTTATAAAAAATTTTACTCATTTAAAATTATAAAAACTAAATTTTATTTATTAAGTCATTAGTAAATAAAAGTATGCTATAATAAATTCATGAATAAGATAAAAAAAGCTGATGTTTTAGTTATTTTTTTAATAATTATTTCTTCTTTTCTTATTTATTTTTCTACCAACAAGTTACCGAAAGAAGATGAAATGTCTTCTAAAAAGCTTGTTATAACTGTTGATGGTAAAATTTATAAGGAAGTTGAATTAAATGAAGATACGAATTTAGAACTTGATATAGATACTAAATTTGGTAAGAACGAAGTTCATATTGATAATGGAAAAGTTCATATGCATGAGTCTGATTGCAAGGATAAGATTTGCATAAAGATGGGGGAAATTAGTCTAACAGGTGATTCTATTATTTGTCTACCCAATAGACTTATGCTTAAGATTGTTGAAGACAAACCTAGCGACGAGAGTTTGGATATGATAATAAAATGAGAAATAATAAAAAGTTAATTTACCTATCCCTCTTAAGTGCTCTTGGTATTGTGCTTGGTCTCTTTGAGTCCATGATTCCACTACCTGTAGCCATTCCAGGAGCAAGACTTGGATTATCCAATATTGTTGTCCTAGTTACTATAGTTGCAATTGGCTACAAGGAGGGTTTTTTTGTAGCTATTTTTAAAACTATATTATTGGGACTTGTCACTGGAGCAATTTCTAGTTTATTTTTCTCCATGGGTGGTGCTATATTGAGTTCTCTATCTATGATTTTAGCCCACAAATTTTTGAGAAAATATTTATCTCTTATTGGTATTAGTGAAATAGGTTCTTTTTTTCACAATTTAGGTCAGGTTCTTGTGGCTTCATTTATAATGAGGACTACAGCAATCTTAGCCTATCTTCCAATTTTGGTTATTCTTGGTATTTTCACAGGTTTTTTTGTTGGACTTACTTCAATCTATATAGTTGACAACACGAACATTTCTAAGTAGAGGTATATATGGAAAAAATTATTTTAGCATCAAATTCTCCAAGAAGAAGAGAAATTTTGGGAGAATTTATAGATTTTGAAATTATAACAAGAGAAATAAATGAAATTAAGGACGATAGTTTTTCTCCTTGGGCAACTGTTATGGGTCTTGCCTTTGGAAAAGGAATTGAAGTTGCCAAGGAAAATGAAGAATCTATTGTATTATCTGCTGACACTCTAGTGGAACTTGATGGAAAACTAATGGGCAAACCTAAGAACAGGGATGAGGCGAGAGGAATGATTAAGTCTTTAAGTGGTAAGGTCCACAATGTTTATACGGCTTATGCTATTTTTAAATTGTCTCAAGGCATAAAGTATGTGGACTATGAAAAATCTTCTGTAAAATTTTATGAATTAAGTGATGAAGAAGTAGAAAATTATTTAGATACTTTAGAATATGAGGACAAGGCTGGTGCCTATGGTATACAAGGCAAGGGGGCATTACTTGTTAAAGAAATTAGGGGTGACTTTTTTAATATTGTTGGTCTTCCAATTGGAAAAATAAATAGAGACCTAATTAGATTATTTAATTTTAATTTATGGCAATAAGTGGTTGGTGATCTAGATGAAAGAAAGAGATTTTGAAAAATACACTATTAAAGAAATGCCTGAGGATGAAAGGCCCCAAGAGAAATTAATTAAGTTTGGGCCTGACTATCTATCTAATGCTGAACTACTTGCCCTAATTATTAGGACTGGAAATAGTAAGGGTGACTCTGCCATAGATACTGCGACAAAGGTATTAAGGTCTCTTAGGACAGCTAATGACAAAAATGGCTTAAACTCTTTAAAGAATGCAAATCTTTCTAGCCTTATGCAAGTTGATGGAATTGGAGAGGCAAAGGCTGCTATGATTTTGGCAGCAGTCCAATTGGGCATAAGACTTGCTGTTTCAAGTAATGGTACAAAGATAAGGGTGACTTCTCCATCTATAGCTGCAAATTATGTATTGAGCGAGATGAGCGTCTTGGAACAGGAACACTTTAGGGTTATGACCCTAAATACAAAGAAAGAAATAAATTTTATAAGGGAAATTTCTAAGGGGACTATTAATATGACAATAGTCCATGCAAGAGAAGTTTTCAGGGCTGCTATAACTGATAATGCTCACAGCATAATTTTATTACATAATCACCCAACAGGTGACCCCAGCCCATCAAAGGAAGATATCGGGCTAACAAAAAATTTAATGGAAGCTTCTAAGATTATTGGTATAGATATCTTGGACCATATAATTATTGGAGATAACAGATACTTTAGTTTTCTTGAAGAAGGACTTTTATAGGAGGGCTTATGAAATTTTGTGCTTTAGGTGATTCGATTTTTGAGGGATTTTTAGTAGGAGGAAAATCCTTAATTTATTACTTATCGGGAAAAGGTTATGATATTGATAACTATTGGGTTAATGGTTTAACTAGTGACGAATTACTTTTGACACTAGATAACTTAATTCCCTATGATGTGAATTTAGTTTGCATTGGTTTAAATGATTTTTATAATGGAAAATCTATTGATCATGTCTTAGATAATATTTTTAAAATTGTAGATAAGTTAAAAATAAATAAGGGAAAAATTTTTATAATAACACCTTATCCAACGTCTTTTTTAAATCTTGACGAAGCCTATAAAAGTTTTATAAATTTTACTTCTGTAAATAAAAAGATAGAAGATTTTGATAGGATCTTAAAGGAAAGAGAAGGAGACTACAGGGTCGTATCCTTCTACGATTATGCCAAAGAAAACTACATAGAAGAAGACCTTATAGATGGAATTCATCCTAACACAAGGCTTCACAAGGACTTAGCAGCTTATCTTGAGGAAAAATTAAATGGACATTTATGATATTTTTTGCAAAAAAATTGGATATCGAAAACTTTCAAAGAGAGAAAAAATCCTATCCAGCATTTTGATTTTACTTTTAATTGAATTTTTATTTTATAACTTTCTATTAAAGAATGAAGTCCAAAGCACATCTGAAGCAAGCTTAAAAGACAATATGCCTGTAACCCATGAGGAATTTACATACAATGGTTTCGATGATTTCTCACAAGACAAATTAGAAAAAATTGTCAGGGAAAGCAAAATAAGTAAAGACGCTTTTTCTAAAGAATCTCAAAGTGATATTGAGAGTTTAATTATTAGTGGAAGTGTAAATTCTTTTGATCTAAATAAAATTGAAGATCTAACTAATTATTATGGATATTCTAGCATTGACTTGATTAGAAGTGACGAGGGCAATTTCAATTATAGGTTTAAGGCAGAAAAACCTTCAAGGACAATTTATTATAGCGATTTAAAGAAGGCTTACTTTGGTGAAAATAAGCAAGCTGAAGAGAAAAAAACAGAAGATAAAGAAAAAGAAGAAATAGATAAAGAAAAAAATTCTGAAAAAATTATTAACACTAAGAAAAAAACTCAAATAAAGAATGAAGAGCAAGGTAAATTAAAAGACAAAGCTACAAATAAAAAGCAAATCAAGGGACATGAGGAGATAATAAAAAATTTAGATAAGAATAATCTTTTAGCTAGTCCTTCAATTTTAAGCGATGAAAATGTAAAAAAGAATGCAAATGAATATGAAAAAAATAAATCTGGGGAAGAAGGTCTAAAGTTTATTGGAAGTGACGAAATAAAATTAGATTATTACTCAGAAGATGGAATTACATCTGTATTTGTAAGTAAGAAGAAATTAAATGATAAAGTAAAACTTGGCGTAGATAGACATTGTAACGGAATTTCTTTTTATATTTATCTTCCAAACAAGTCTTTTAAGGAAATGGGAACTATAAATATTGCTGGAGAAAATTTGCCTTTTAATGGAGAAATTCTTGAAAATCAGTGGACGAGAATAAATTTGACACAAGATGACATAAGTTATATTTATTTTACACCAGAAGATAATATGGATTTACTTTTCTATCTAAAAGAAGTTGATTATTATGAAGAAGAACAAGGCCTTTACCCTAATTGAGCTAGTGATAAGTATAGGCATAATTTTAGTTTTATTAAGTATAGGCGGACTTAATTTTAAAATTAGAGACAGGGTCCAGGCAAGAGAACAAGTGAAAGAACTAGCCCTTGATCTAAAATTTTTGAAAAATTATGCACAGATTAATAATATGAGGACTTCTATGACTTTAAATGACCAAGGTTATTCCATGAAATTTGATAAGAAGTCAAAAGAAGTAAAGTTCAATTCCCTACTTAAATTAGAGTCTACAAATCTTAGCGAAATTACTTTTTCAAAAAAAGGTAAACCCTCTTATATAAATGATAAATCATCGGCTGGCACAATTATATTTACTATTGGAGATAAGAGGTACAAAATCACAATTCAGCCAGTGACAGGTAAGGTGAATTTTTATGACTATAAGGAGTAAAAACAAGGGCCATTTGATGCTTGAAGTCCTATTTTCTATTGCACTTTTGGCCCTAATAGCATCAACTATCCTTCCCAACGTTATAAGTCTTTTAAAGAATCAAACTTATATTGGTGAGAGGGAAGAACTTATAAGTCTTATGTCATCGAGGATGGAAGAAATAATTGGCAGTTCCTACAATAATGAAGATTTTGATCTAAATTTTGATGCTAATGAAAGTCTTGATGATAAGTTTAAAATAGAAGTTGAAAGAGAGTCGGGAGATAGGTTAGACCATATAATTTTAAGAGGAGAGAGAAGAGGTTCTGATGAAGAAATTAAGATGGAGGTTTACCTCAAAAAGGGAGGCCTATTCCCTGATTGAACTTGTTATGTCTATGGCCATGCTCTTAATAATTGGAATGGTAATAACGTCAATCTTGGGAGTATCTCAGAAGGCACTAACAAAAACTTATGTGAATGAAAATATTTCATCAGATTTGTCTTATGCTTTTGATTACATAAAGGATGAAATTACTTCAAGTGATTATTACACAATAATTGGTGGGGAGATTTATTTTATCCAGCGATTTGATAACAAGTTTAATTATGTTTCCTTTGGGTTAAATGACAATAAGATTTATAGGTATTCTAGTCTTGTGGATTCTTTAAAAAAGCTAAAAAAATTTAAAACGGACGGAATTAATGCCTTAGTAGATAACATTTCTTCATTTTCTATTGATGATGAAGGAGAGTATTTTTCTATAAAAATTGGATATAAGGATAAAGAAGAAATTATGAGAAAGATTGCAAAGAGGTCAAGACTTTATGAGTAAAAAAGAAAAAGGATATATTTATATTTTTACAATTTTACTCATAAGCCTTCTTGCAATCTTTTTTTATTTTATCTACTCATATATGTCTGGCTCAAAACACATAAGTAAAAATAGGTTGGAATCAATTCAAGCTAATTACGCTTTGGAGTCCACACTAAATATAAAGCTATCTCAAGAAGACTTCCAGAAAGAACTTGAAGATTTTATTTTTAAAGAATCTTCAAAAAAACTAAGAATTGAAAATTTGCCAGAAGATACTGAGCTTTTGAGTCTTAGTTTGAGAAAGGAAGACTATAACGATGAAAAAAATAATAATGTAGACTTAGTTAGTCTTAGGAGTCAAATCAAATACAAGGACACTCTTATAGGTGGTAGACTAAGAGGTCATTATATAAATAAGATTTACAAGGAAGAAGACGGAGTCTTAGATTCATCTAAAGTCTCTAGTGACTATTTAAATACTTTAAGAGAAAAATTTGCAAGCGATGATTGGACAGATAAAAATAATAAAAAGATATATCTAGATGGTGACTTTATTTATGATTATAAGAATGGAAAGTATTCCATCTTTGAAGAAGTAGAAGTTTATGATGAAGAAAGTGATTCTTACATCAAAAAGTTAAATCCACTTTATAATGTAAATGACAAAGATATAATTATTCAAAGGTCAGGTAGCTTAAAATTTTTGTCAACAAACAGACGTCAAATTTTCATAATAAATGATAAAGTAATGTTTAATGATAATACTTTATCTGGTATAATTATTCTAAAGGAAAATGCACAAATTGCTAATACTTGCACTTTAAATGGATATTTAATAGACCTATATGATAGAAACTCAGGTATAGGAGTTAAATATTCTTCACAAGTCTTCAGTTTATATGGTTATTTGTTGCCTGAATACATAAAATTTCAGCCAATTTCACTTAACTACTACGACATAGAAGATAATACTTAAATATGGAGGATAATATGATCAACGCAGGAGAATTAAGAAAAGGACTTACATTTGAATGGGATGGAGATGTTTGGGAAGTTATTGATTTCCAACACGTTAAACCAGGAAAGGGAGCTGCCTTTGTAAGAAGTAAAATTAAATCAGTATTAACTGGAGGAATTAGAGACACTACTTTCAACCCATCTGAAAAATTTGAAAGAGTTGTTATTGAAAACAAGGAAATGCAATACCTATATTCTGACGGTGAACTTTACTACTTCATGGATCAAGAATCTTACGAACAAATTCCACTAGAAAAAGACATGGTTGAAGATGCTCTTAACTTTATAAAAGAAAACGACATGGCAACTATTAACTTCTACAAGGGAAAGGCATTTAGGGTAACTCCTCCTAACTTTGTTGAGTTAGAAGTTACTCAAACAGAACCAGGTGTAAAGGGAGATACATCAAGTGGTGGATCTAAACCAGCTACAGTTGAAACAGGCTTTACTCTCAATGTGCCACTATTTATCAATACAGGTGATATGATAAGAATTGACACTAGAGATGGCGAATATATGTCTAGAGTTTAATTTGGAGGAAACATGGAATATTTATTAAAGAGAATATCTTACTTACAAGGTCTTTGCGATGGTTATGATTTAGACACTACTACAAATGAAGGGAAAATTATTTCTGAACTTGTAGATATTCTAAGTGACGTTATCGATGAAATGAGAGAATCTCGCGAAGAAATTGAAGACTATGTAGATATCATTGAAGAAGATCTTGCTGATCTTGAAGATTATGTTTATGAAAATGACGACATTGAATTCGACCTTTATGATGATGATTTCGACTTTGACGATTTAGAAATTTATGACGAAGACGAAGAAGAGGCAGAAGAAGAATAAAATATTTTAAAAGGCGAGGTTAACCCTCGTCTTTTTTAGGATGTAGAATTTTATTTGATTTTTTAATATTTTTTATTTAAGAGGAGTTTATATGATAATTAAAGGTGGAAGAGTTCTTGATCCAGTATCTAAAAGAGATGAAGTTTTAGACATAAAGATTGAAGATGGAAAAATTATAAAAATTGCAAAAGATATTGAAGCATCAAGTGACAAGGAAGAAGTTATTGATGCAAGAGAAAAAGTCGTAGTCCCAGGTCTAATAGATGTCCATGTTCACTTTAGGGATCCAGGTCAAACACAAAAGGAAGATCTAATGACAGGAAGTCAGGCTGCAATAGCAGGTGGTTTCACAAGTGTAATCCAAATGGCAAACACAAGTCCAAAAATTGACTCAAAAGAAAAAATAATTGAACATTACAAGAAGGCCAGAGACTTACCCCTAAAGGTTTTTACAGTTTCAGCTCTTACAAAAAATTTTGGAGACTTAGAACTAGTTGATATGGAAGAAAACTTCAAGAGAGGAGCAGTGGCCTTTACTGATGATGGAATTCCAAATAGAAATTCTGAACTTATACTTGAAGCAATGAACAGGGCCAAGGAACTTGACGCAATTATTTCCTTTCACGAAGAAGACCCAGAACTAATTAGACAAAATGGAATAAACCATTCAGAAGTTTCTGAAAAACTTGGAATTTATGGTTCACCTAATATAGCGGAGACATCCTTTATAGCAAGAGACGTGGCCATGGCCATTTATACCGGAGCAAAAGTTTCTATCCAACATATTTCCACAGGACTTGGAGTAGACCTAGTGAAGTTTGGAAAGGAAATGGGTGCAAATATTTATGCAGAAGTTACACCCCACCACATAGCCCTAAATGATTCTTCAGTTTTAGAATATGGAAGCCTTGCAAAAATGAATCCTCCACTAAGAAGTGAAGAGGATAGACTTAGAATTATTAGGGGAATAAAAGAAGGTACAATAGAAATTATTGCAACAGATCATGCACCCCATACTGCAGAAGAGAAATCGAAAGAAATAACTAAGGCGCCATCTGGAATAATTGGACTTGAGACTTCCTTTTCGATTTGTTACGAAAATTTAGTTTTGACAGAAGAAATTAGCCTTATGAAATTAATTGAACTTATGTCAACAAACCCTGCAAGAATTTATGGACTTGAGGGAGGAGAAATAAGTGAGGGAAAAATTGCAGACCTTGCAATTATTGACCTAGATAGTGAATACAAAATAGTTAAATATAAATCAAAATCTTCCAACACACCTTTTAAGGACAAGACTTTGAGGGGAGAAGTCCTATACACAATTTCTGAAGGTAAACTTGTATACAAAAAATAAATATGTCAAAGTGGATACAATGATAAAGGTTTAAGTGAAATTCTTTAAAAATCCTTGCCTTTAGTATATTATTAAAAAAGGGAGGTAGTTATGAAAAAACCTAATATAAAAATTCTCGACTTTAAAAGTATAAGAGATACCTTTAAAAGATTTCCCTTCACAATAATATCAGCAATACTTGCAAGTGTGTTTTTGATACTAGCAACTTATGATCAATATGCAGAAGACTTTAACAATAAAATGATAACTTACGGTTTGGTTTTTGTCTTTGCTATATTCTTGTTTGCTTTTACAAGACTTTTTAATGAAGGATTAAGGAATTTTTACGACCTAAAAAATTTAAAAAACAATAATTTATTAAAAATTATTTCTTACGTTATAAGCTTGCCAATATTATATGGAATTTATGAACTAGTCTATAATGAGGCAGGTCCTTTAACAAATTATGATGAGCGTTTTGTTTTCTTTACCTTAATAGCTTCACTTGTAGTGGCATCTTCATTTGTGGCGAAATTTAACTATCACGAAGACTATGTTGCCTATGTAGCAAAAATATTAAGAGCCTTCATAATTTCAAATATTTACAGCTTTATAGTTTTTATAGGAATTTCTGCAATAGTATTTGCCTTGGACTCGCTTTTTAAATTCAGTTTTGGACCCTTAGTTTATTTAAGAATTGGAATTTTTTCCTTTATATTATTTAACGTAATAACATTTTTCCAAGATTTTCCAAAGGTGAGGGACTCCTTTACAGACTACAAGTATCCTAAACCCTTTAGAATTCTTTTGGTTTATATATTTACGCCACTTGTAATTATTTACACCTTAATTTTATTGGCATACTTTATAAAGATTTTAGCCCTTTGGCAAATCCCGAATAATTTAATAGTAAACCTAGTAATTTGGTTCGCATCCTTTTCCGTAGTGTACTTGTTTTTCCTTACTAGAGTGGATTCAATTGGATTTATAAATAAATTTAAAATTATATTCCCAATAAGTTTATTCCCTCTACTTGGGATGATGTTTTTTGCAATCTATCTAAGAATTAGCGAATACGGCCTTACTGAAAACAGATACATTGTCCTTGCAGGAGGTCTTTGGGTATTTTTGTCCCTAATTTATTATATTTTTTACAGGGAGAATTCAAATATAACAGTGCCAATCTTCTTGGCTGCAATTATTTTAGTTACGGGAATTGGTCCAGCTTCTGCAACAAGGCTTAGCATGAGGTCACAAAATGCTAGATTTGAAAAACTCCTAAAGGAGAATAATATGATTGCAGGAGAAGACATAAGGCCCGAGGGGAATCTTGAAAGTTCAGTAAAAAACCAAATAATTGATATTGTTTCCTATATGGATAAGAGAAACAGACTTGAAGATTTAAAATATCTTCCAAAGGACTTTAAACTTAGCGAAGAAAGTTTCACAAGAGTTTTCGGATTCTCTAATAGGGTAGAGGACACATCTTATCTTGGTTATTCCTATTCCGATGGAATTGTTGAAGATGGAGAACTTGGCTTTAATTTAGATATAGAGGGCTACAAGAATATTATTTTTGTTTACTCCTTAGATAAGGAAGCAAAATCTGGGGACTACAAATTTAAAAAAGATAAAAAAGAAATAAATATTTATAAAAAAATCAATGATGATTATGAGCTTCAGAAGACAATTGACCTTATAGATTTAAGGGAAAAACTTAAGACCCTAAAGAAGACTAAGGATAAAATTAACCCTGAAGACCTAGCAATAGAAGATGGCAACTATAAAATATATTTTACAAATATTTATTTTGGAAACGAAGATAATATTGAAAATGCCTATATTGAATTCTATCTCTTGACTAAGTAGGAGGTATAAGTTGTATTATATAAATTTTGAAAATGATGTTTTTATTGATGAGAACATAGATCTTTCACACCTAAAAGACCTTGTAAGAATTTACCTTAATAGGTGCGACTCTTATCAAATCACAGTTTTAAAAGAAGATAAGAAATCAAAAAAACTTGTAGATGACTTGGCTGTTTATTCAGATGAAAATGGATACGAGTATATCTTGCAAGGCATCATTGATGAAGACTTTAAAAAATTAATTTTAGAAAATCTTATAGGTGAAAGTGCCTTAAACTTTATGGGTCTAAACCTTTATGATGATGGAATTTTAAAATTAGAAATCTTAAATTATGGAAGCGAAGTTTATATCTATGGTTTTGATAAAAAAACTGTTGTAGAATTTGCTGACGAACTTGAAAAAGTTTATGGGATAAGAGAAGTAAACGTCTATATAGATGAAAATAGTAAAGAGGATAATGACCACCACCAACACGACCACGATCATGACCATTCATGTGGGTGCGATTCCCATGATGATCACGACGGTTCCTGTGGCTGTGGTGAGTCTTGTAACAATTAAAAACAAAAATAAGAGTCTATCACTTGATAGGCTCTTATTTTTTATCTTCTTATGAAATTTCTTCTGATATTGCTGAGGAGATCTTTGGCAAAAGTTGTTTCTTTCTTGATAGTAGTCCTTCTGATAAAAACTTATCTCCCACAAGTTCTTTATCAAACTTTCTTGCAATGGCTTCCTTGAAGGAACCTGCCAAGATGACTTCAGAAACTTCTTTAAAGATGTCTGTAATCATTAGGACAAAAGTTTCTGCATCAGATGTAGCCACAAAGTTTTCCATGGCTTCCTTGAGTTCACTTTCAACTGAAGCTGTCGACTCTAGGTCCATGGTAAAAATTTGGCAGACCCTTACATTAACTCCTTCAACAGAAAAGTTTTTAACATCAGACTTTAAAAGCTCATCAGGTTTTCTGCCTTCAAGGCTTGTGCCTGCACGGAACATCTTCATGGCAAAGTCATCAACATCAATGGCTGCAATTTTTTTCATCTTGTTTAAGACATACTTGTCTGTCTCAGTTGAAGTAGGGGACCTAAAAAGTAAAGTGTCAGAAATAATTGCGGCACAAAGAAGCCCAGCAACTTCTCGAGAAGGTTTGATCCCATTTTCAAAAAACATTTTTGAAACAATTGTAGCAGTTGATCCCACGGGTTCGTTCCTAAAATAAATTGGAGAAGATGTGGAAATATTTGCGACCCTATGGTGGTCCACTATTTGAATTATTTCTGCTGAGTCAATATCGTCAATGGATTGGTTTCTCTCGTTGTGGTCAACTAAGATTATTTTCTTCTTTAAATTTGAAATTAAGTGGTATCTTGAAATATTTCCTATAACCTTGTTCTTGTTGTCAAGGACTGGATAAGACCTAAATCTTGATTGGGACATTTTTTCTCTTACGTCGTCAATTAAATCGTCCTTGTGAAAAACTACTAGGTCATCTCTTGTCATTACATATTCAACAGGCACAGCTTGAGGCAAAAGTCTCGCCACCATAAAAGTTGATAGTCCTGTTGAAATGACTGCAACATTATTTTCCTTTGCAAGCTCCATAAGTTCATCGTCAAGCTTACTAGAAATAGTTAGGATTAAAAGAGAAACTCCCTTTCTTATTACAGATTCTTGGTCCTTTACATCGTCTCCAACAATTACAATGTCCCCTTCGCTTATGAGGTCTTGATTTTTTATTGCCTTAACAGCCATCTTGCCAGTGAATTCTCTTGCTTTATCGGGAAGATAGAGGACCTTTCCCTTAAGTACTTCTAAAATATTTTCAAAACTTGTGTTAGACCTGCCAATAATTGAGTCGTCCCAAATTTCCATATAAGTTGATGCAATGTTGGAAAGACTCACTATTCCAATTAAGTTGTCATCGTCATCTACAACTGGAAGTGAACTAATATTATTTTTTTGAATTAGGTCCATGGCAGATGCCATAGAGAGGCTTGGGTTGACACAATAGGCTGCGTCGATTTCTATGTCACGAACTTGTGGCTTAATAGAAGTTTTAAGCCTTGGTCTTTGAACCTTAAAATAGTCTAGGACAAATTCTGTTTCCCTATTTAGGTTTCCCAATCTAATTGCTTCAGCGTCTTCGCCCATCTTGTTTTTTAATTCTGCAAGGGCTATGGCAGAACATATGCTATCAGTATCTGGATTTTTGTGACCAGTTATATAAATTTTATTTTTCATACATCCTCCAAATTTCTAAGTCATTATAACATAAAATGGCTTAAATCTTGTAAAATTATATGAACTTAGGATATAATTTATGAGTGATAATATGGATATAATAATAATTGGCGCAGGGGCAAGTGGAATTGTCACTGCAATAAATGCAAAAAATGAAAACAACAAGGTAATTCTTTTAGAAAAAAATGACAGGATAGGGAAAAAATTGTTGGCCACAGGCAACGGAAGGTGCAACTACACCAACATGAACTTGTCTGAAAAAAATTATTCCTCTCCTGACTTTGTTAAAAATACCCTAGAAGAATTTACCAACGAAGATCTGATAAATTACTTTAAAATTTTAGGACTTGAATCAACTCGTGACGGAGAGAGATTTTATCCCATAAGTTTAAAGGCAAATTCTGTTTTAAATATTCTTATTTATTGGCTTGAGAAAAAGGGAATAGAAATAAAAACTAATACGCAAGTCAAGGAAATAAAAAAGAAAAAGAAGGGCTATGAGCTTATAACTAATGACGAGACTCTCAAGGCTGACGTAGTAGTAGCTGCCTTTGGTGGCAAGGCCATGCCAGCAAGTGGGTCCGATGGAGTTAGCTTTGAAATTTTAAAAAAGATGGGTATAAGAGTTACTGATTTAAAGCCAGCCCTTACTCAATTAAAACTAGATTCAAAATATTTAAAACACCTAAGTGGGACAAAGGTCCTAGGTCGTGCAAGGCTATTAAAGGATGAAAAACTTGTAGATGAGAGAGAAGGGGAAATTTTATTTACTAACTACGGAATTAGTGGTCCACCAATTCTAGATATGTCAGTAAATATTAGTGATAATAATGTAATTGAAGTTCCCCTTATAAATAACTTAAATGAAGAAAGCATCGATATGCTCTACAATAGGTACTACATGTTCCCAGACTTTTCCCTTGAAGAATTTTTGCTTGGAATTGTAGACAAGAAGTTCATCCACTATATCGTTGACTCACTAAACATGGACAAAAATATTGCCATGAATATGATCTCTATTGGTGACTTTGAAAAAATTATTGGCCTGCTTTTAAAATCTCGTTTTAGAGTAACAGGAAATACTGGATTTAAAAATGCCCAAGTGACAAGGGGTGGAGTTTCTCTTGATGAGGTGAACCCAGAAAATTATGAATCAAAAAAATTTAAGGACCTTTATATAATTGGAGAGGCCCTAGATATTGATGGGGACTGTGGGGGTTACAACCTTCATTTTGCATTTGGATGCGGCTATAGACTTGGAAAAATATTAAGGGAAAAAAGCAATTTGCAATAGAAGTTAAATCAGATTAAAATAGTCTTTGCGATTAATTTTGAAATTACATCTTGCAATAGATTTGGAGGAAGTATGTTTTATTTACAGAAAAAATTAAAGGAATTTGGGAATATTTCTGTTGGAATTGTTGGCTCAGGTATTATGGGAAGTTCGCTCTTCACCTTGCTTAGCCAAAATGAAAATTTTTATCCCCTTGTATTTGCGTCAAGAAATAAAAAAACTTTGGAAGCTGCTATTGATGCAGCAAATATAGATAAAAATGACCTTGCCTTTACTGATGACATAGAAGAAGCTAAGAAGCTTTTAAAAGAAAAAAAATATATTGGAACTACGAATAATTTAATAGCTGCATCCCTTGTAGATTGCCTAGTGGATTGCACTGGAGATACAGAGACAGGAACAAGGCTTTCTCTTGTGGCTATTGAGAACAAGGTTGACATTGTCAGCCTCAACGTGGAAATGGATGCAACAGTTGGTCCTTATTTAAAAGTATTGGCAGATGAAAAGGGAGTAGTCTATTCTGGAACTAAGGGAGACGAACCTGGTGCAATTGTAGAAATTTATGAATTTGCAAAAACTTGTGGCTTTGAAGTCCTAGTCCTAGGCAAGGGTAAAAATAATGAATTAAATAATTATGCTACACCAGACACTTTAAGGGAAGCTGCAGAAAAAAAGGGAATAAACCCTAGGATGCTAACCTCCTTTGTTGATGGAACAAACACAATGATTGAACTCAATGCAGTTTGCAATGCCCTTGGATTTGTACCAGACGTAAGAGGCTGTCACTTTATAGATACTGATCCAAAAAGTATTTCAGATGACTTTAGGTTAAAAGAAGATGGGGGAATTTTAAATTCCTATGGAGTTGTTGACTTTGCAACGGGGATTGCTCCAGGAGTTTTTGCAGTAGTAAGACCAAAATCAGACATAATAGATAAGGAAATGAAGTATCTATCCATGGGAGAAGGTCCAAACTACGCTATTTATAGGCCATATCACTTGACTAGTATCGAGACAATTGTTTCTATTATAAATGCTGTTGTATTAAGAGATGAATCTATTGCTCCTATTGGAAGGCCTTTTGCTGAAACAGTTTCTGTAGCCAAGAGGGACATTAAAAAGGGAGAAAAGTTTGATTCTATTGGTGGAGAAATGATTTTTGGCAGTCTTGAGAAGAAGGAAGACCAAGAAAAGGGAAACCACCTACCAATAGGAATAGTAACTGAAGGTGCTATTGCTAAGAGGGATATTAAAAAGGGAAGTCTACTCACTTACGATGATGTTTCCCTAAACCAGGGCTCAGAAATTGTTAAGTTGAGAAAAATTCAAGATGACTATTTTAAATTGTGAACATTGATGGTATAATATCCTAAATAGGTGATAATATGAGAATAACACAAGAAACAGACTATGCATTTCGTATTGTAAGTTATCTTGCTAAGAACGAGGGAAAAGTAGTTGGTGCACCACAAATCGCTGAAAGCGAAGGTGTTACAAAGAGATTTACACTTAGAATCCTTAGAAAATTAAACTTAGCTGGAATTACAGATGCGAAGAGGGGATCTAAGGGTGGATATTTTTTAAATAAGCCCAAGGAAGAGATCACTTTATATGATATACTTGTAGCAGTAGATGGCCCTATTGTAATCAACAGGTGCCTACAAGAAGATTCTTTCTGTAGCAAGCATCCTGAAGGGGAAGCAAGACACTGTAAATTCCATGTGGCACTTGCTGGTATGCAATCAGAAATAATTAAAATGTTTAAAAGTCAAACAATTGACAATTTCATATAGGCTTTGATGAGGACGGTAACTTCTAGAAAGTAAGAGAACAGTTGGTTGGTGCAAAACTGCCTTTCGAAATTTTACATATCACCTCGGAGCCCAAGAGTCAAAAGCTCTTGCGCTATTTTGCGTTATAATATTAAGTGATAGTTTCCTATAATTAGGGTGGTACCGCGGTTAGTTCGTCCCTTCTCTTTTGAGAAGGGGCTTTTTTTATACAAAAAATTGGAAGAAAAGGAGTTTTAGATGAAAGTATTTAAAGAATTATCTAAAGACAGTGTAAGTGTTAGAGAAGAAAATGTCTCAAAATTTTGGGACGAAATAGATCTTCTACACAAATCTGTTGAAACAAGAAAAGACGGAGAAAATTATATCTTCTATGAGGGACCTCCAACAGCAAATGGTAAGCCAGGCATCCACCATGTCATGGCAAGAACTCTTAAAGACTTGACTTGTAGATACCATACAATGCTTGGTTACCAAGTTAAGAGAAAAGCTGGTTGGGATACACATGGTCTTCCAGTAGAAATTGAAGTAGAAAAAAAATTAGACCTTCACAACAAACAAGATATTGAGTCTTATGGTGTTGAGGCCTTTAATAAACAATGTAGAGAATCTGTTTTTGAATATGAAAAAGAATGGAGAACTCTTACAAGAAGAATGGGTTACTTAATTGACTTAGACCACCCATACATCACCTTAGAAAATAATTATATTGAATCAGTTTGGCACATACTAGATAAGATGTTTAAGGACGGCCTAATTTATGAAGGTCATAAAATTGTTCCTTATTGCCCAAGATGTGGAACTGGACTTGCATCTCACGAAGTTGCTCAAGGTTATGAAGAAATCAAAACCACAACAGCAACTTGTAAATTTAAATTAAAAGACAAGGATAATGAATACTTCTTGGCATGGACAACTACACCTTGGACACTTCCATCTAACGTTGCCCTTGCTGTTAACCCTAAGGTTGAATATATAAAAGTTAAGCACTCTGACGGAAATATTTATTATGTTGCTAAATCACTTGCAAAACAAGTATTTAAAGACGATGAATATGAAGTTCTAGAAGAAATGCTTGGTAAGGACCTTGAATATATAGAATATGAACAACTTCTTAAATTCCTAGAAGTAGACAAGAAGGCCTTCTTTGTAATCTGTGCAGATTATGTAACAACTGATGATGGTACTGGTATAGTTCACATTGCTCCTGCCTTTGGTGAAGATGACTACCAAACTGCAAGGGGATATGACCTACCAATGCTAAAGCCAGTTGATGAAGATGGTAAGTTTACAGATACACCTTGGAAGGGTCAATTTGTAATTGATGCTGACCACGATGTCCTTCACTATTTAATTGACAATGATCTTATGTTCTCAAAACAAAAGATGCTTCACAACTATCCACACTGCTGGAGATGTCACACTCCACTTATTTACTACGCTCATCCATCATGGTATATCCAGGTAACTAAGTTTAAGGATAAATTAATTGAAAACAACAATGGAGTTAACTGGTTCCCAGACTTTGTTGGAGAAAAGAGATTTGGCAACTGGCTAGAAAATTTAAATGACTGGGCAATCTCCAGATCAAGATATTGGGGTACTCCACTTCCAATTTGGAGATGTGAATGTGGTCACACAGAATCTGTTGGCTCAATTGAAGATTTGAGAAATAAGGCAGTAGAAGATGTGGCAGAAGATGTTGAACTTCACAGACCTTATGTTGATGACATCCACCTTAAATGTCCTAAATGTGGAAAACCAATGACAAGAGAAGCAGACGTAATTGACGTTTGGTTCGACTCTGGTGCTATGCCTTTTGCTCAATGGCACTATCCATTTGAAAACAAGGACAACTTTGATGAACTTTTCCCAGCAGACTTTATTTGTGAAGGGATAGACCAAACAAGAGGTTGGTTCTACTCTCTTATTGCAATATCAACTTACATGACAGGCAAGAGTCCTTATAAGAATGTACTTGTTAACGACCTTATCCTTGATAAGGAAGGCAAGAAGATGTCAAAATCACGTGGCAACACAGTTGCACCTTTTGAACTCTTTGACAAGTATGGTGCTGACGTTGTTAGGTGGTACCTACTTTATGTATCTCCACCATGGACTCCAACAAAATTCGATGAAGATGGACTTCGTGAAATTGAATCAAAATTCTTTAGATCTTTAAGAAACACTTACAACTTCTTCAGTCTATATGCAAACACAGATAAGATTGACCCAAGAGAAGTAAAAGTTTCCTATGATGACCTTGAAGAAATCGACAAGTGGTTATTGTCTAAGTACAATAGACTTGTTAAGAATGTAAGAGAAGATATGGAAGCCTTTGAACTTACAAAAGTTGTAAGAGAAATCCAAGACTTCGTAATAGAAGATATTTCCAACTGGTATATCAGAAGAAATAGAAGAAGATTCTGGAAGACTGACAAGGACAACACTAAGGTTGCAGTATACAAGACAACTTATGAAGTCCTACTTGGAGTTACAAAGTTAATTGCACCTATGGTTCCATTCCTAGCAGAAGAATTATTTAAGTCACTTACAGATGAAGAGTCAGTTCACTTAGCTGACTATCCAACTTATGACGAAAACATGATTAACGACAAGGTTGAAGAAAAGATGGACCTTGTAAGAGATCTTGTAACTCTAGGAAGAGCATCAAGAGAAGAAGCTAAGATCAAGGTTAGACAACCACTTTCTAAGGTAATCATCGACGGAAAGTATAAGGAAATCATTGGAGACCTAACAGAACTTATCAAGGAAGAACTTAATGTAAAAGAAGTTCAATTCGAAGAAGACCTTTCAGAATTTATGGAATTTGAACTTAAACCAAACTTCAGAGTTTGTGGAAGTATTTTAGGTTCAAAGGTTAAAGAATTTGGCAAAGTTCTAGGAGAAGCTGATGCAAAAGAATTACTTGGAAAACTTGAAAAAGGAAAAGTAAGTCTTGAACTTGGTGGAGAAGAAACAGAAATTGAAAGAGATTATGTTGAAGTTAAGATTTCTGCAAAAGAAGGTTTCGACGTAATAATGGAAAACAACCTCTTTATAATCTTAGATACAGAACTTAACGAAGAACTTTTAAATGAAGGTTATGTAAGAGAATTTGTATCAAAGATCCAACAACTTAGAAAGAAAAAAGATCTAGACATTCTTGATAACATAAAAATTTCTTATAAGTCTGACGATGAAGTTGAAAAAGCTATTGAAAGAGACAAGGAATTTATTAAGTCAGAAACTCTTGCTTTAGAAGTTGTTAATGAAGACAATGATGCAGAAGTTGAAAACCTAAATGGTCACGACATAAAAATAAATATAGAAAAAATGTAAAAAAATAAAGGCTCTGGGAAACCAGGGCCTTATTTAGTACCATAAATAGTGTAAGAAAGGAAGTAATTCCTATCTTGCACTATTTTT